>JAKFVC010000091.1 GCA_021732415.1 Planctomycetaceae bacterium | reverse complement strand
TGCGACAGCGATCCTCTCACCGCATTCTGGGAACACCGCGCCACCACACGATCCGGATTCCACTCCTGCTGCCAGGAAAACCACAAGCAGGCGGCCTGATCCAAAAAGCAAACCCCGTCCCGCACTCTGAAATGATGTCGGTGCTGAGACCCAAATGTCTAATGCCTAATGACTAATGTCTAAATCAAAGACTCTCCGCGCCTCTCTTTTTAGACATTAGTCATTAGGCATTAGTCATTCTCCCTGACATCTGCCTGTAGCAGCAGCTTTTCCCAGCCGCTATACTTCCCGTTTCGAGTCGCCAGACTCACCATTCCGATTTCAAAACATCCCGCTCGAGATTTTGATCATGGCAGTGCGTGGTATCCGGGGAGCGATCAGCGTCCCGGTCGATAATTCCCAGGAGATTGTGTCGGCCACGACGGAGCTGCTGAAAGAGATCCTGCGACTCAATCAGATCGACCACTTCGACGATATTGCGTCGATCTTCTTCACCACGACCCCCGACCTGGTGGCAACGTTTCCCGCCGAAGCAGCCCGTGCCCTGGGGATGAGCCACGTGCCCCTGCTGTGTGCCTCGGAGATTGGCGTTCCCAACCGGATGCCGCTGTGCGTGCGGGTTTTGCTCCACATCAACAGCGAGAAAACGCAACGCGAGATGGTCCATGTTTATCTCCGCGAAGCGAAGAAACTGCGGCCCGACGTGCAGAGTGCGCAGTGAAACCGTGGGACGGGTCTCCAGGCCCGTCTGAGCCTGTAACAACCGGCTTCATAGAACATGAATCCCTCGCGAGCTTCGCGCAGCGCACGACTTGCTTCGCTTGATATCGTTGATTTACTCTGACTTTTTTCCTGAACGCCACCCATGCGCTGCGCGAAGTTCGCGAGGCTTTTCTGGTGTTCGCAGCGAAACATTACGGGCTCAGACGGGCCTGGAGACCCGTCCCACGACGCACTTCACCGCGATTGCAACATCAGCAGCAGGAAGTATCCCGGGAAGAAATTCGGAGCCGAGACCTGTTCGTTCATGACCGGTTTTTTCTCGCCCTGGCGGAACAGATAGAACACCCCCTGCTCCATGTTCTGCCCGCCGTAGTTTTCAAACGGCAGCGTCTGGACGTTCTTCCGTCCGATAAAACCTTGTGGACGAAATTGAATGGCATTCGGTAAGAATGTCAGATTCTGAGTCCAAGGGACCGCCTCACCCGCCGCCAGCCGCGCGGCCATGCGGACGGCGATGGCTTTGGCGATGAAATTCCGCAGCTCATCCAGCGACGAATCTTCATTCATGATCGTCGTCGTGTAGTTGATCTTGGCCGCTTTTATCTCGGGCAAAGGGACGAAATGTAAGCCAATATGAGTCCCCACGTAGACGCCATTGTGATAGTGCCTCGTCGCCGAATAGGTAAACGTCCCGACATCAACGTATCGCAGCTCCTGCTGGCCGAATAAGCCCGATTTATGCACTCCACGTTCCCGGCAGCGGAAGACGGAATAGGCCATCGAGTAAGCCCAAACCATCAACAACACGCCCACTGCGATCATGCCGACGCCGGACAGCTTGGCCTCGATTTCCTCGACAATGAGCAGCACGCCCCCGATAAACACCAGCAAACCACCGCCAGTGTAGGCCAGTACGCGCGGCGTGCGTCTCGCCCGGCGTTCAAAGAGAATTCGCCCCAGTCCAGCCGACTCTTCTTCTGCGGCAGCACCCGCGGGTTTCTCAGGAGGCTGCAACAATTGAGGCAGCAAACAAACGTTGCGGCCATTGGTGGGAAACTTCGCCACGGCATCGTCCTGACCGCGGCGCCAGACACAGATCTGCCCGTCAAATTCCTCGCACGCGGTAATATCCGGTCGCGCGATGGACTGCTGTTGAGCCGGCTTGCCCCAGGTGAATTCCTTGGCATCAAGACGCCAACCGTCGCCGTCAAACGAACTTCCCGCCTGCAAAGTCGATTTGGTGTGTTCGAGGACCTGTTTCCACAGCCGCGACGTCAGCGTCGCCAACGGATCGGGCAATTTGTCGACGAGGATCGTTTCCAGCGTGATCGGACCGTCTTCTTCATCGGACCACACCACGAACTGCCGGAAGATCGACTTCAGCTCGCCCCCCGCATAGTTCCGCTTCGTCTTCAGAGCCAGCGACGTCACGCTGCTGTCGGCAACATGGAATTCCTGCTTGCGATTAATGACATCGAAGCCATCGCCCGTATCGCGAATCCACATCTGTTTCGAACGCTGCAGGGCCGCATACGTCTCCACGCCGATCCAGATCAATCCAAACAAGCCAGTCAGCAGAATGCCAGCGGTCCGATCACCAAACAGCAGGAGCGCGACCGTTCCTAACAGACACAACGGCACCAGAATCCGGGACCAATAGACAGATCGCGAGATCTCACCGCGCACTAGCACTGGTTCTGACATGGAGCGACCCTTGCGAGCTCACAATTCACAATGATGTCGGGGGCAGGACGCCGAAATGAACGGACTGGTCCCCAGATTGTGCCATGAGTGAGCCGAGTCGACAACTGCCAGGTTGCATAGAGGCGGATGTGTGAGAGCGGCGGGGTGCTACCTATTCAGTAAATGTCGAATGAATGACCCATCTAGGAGTCGAACCTGGTCCTGCAGCTTCGCAGACTGCCGTGCTATCCCCCACACTCACAGGTCGTATTGCCCTTCCGTTCCCATCCAACAATGCTCCGCCGAGGAGTCGAACCTCGTCCGGCAGTTTCGAACACTGCCATGCGTTCCGTCACACTCGCAGAGCGCTGAACCGATCGAGAAGAAAGTAGTGAGTAGAAAGTAGACTGCAGTAAAAGTGAACGGCCTGCCGAGCACGTCCTGATTTTCTACTCTCTACTTTCTCCCCTCTACTGCTCTCTGCGGCGACGCCGCAGTTGCGGACCCTGGTAACGATCCAGGCACTCCAGGCTTATGAGGCCTAGCCGGACCCTGTCCGTCCGCAATGACTTTTTCGTAGCCCGACTCTCCGAGTCGGGTATTCTTCCTTTAGACACACCCGACTCGGAGAGTCGGGCTACGAACAGCCCGTATGGGAATCGAACCCATCTCGCCGGGATGAGAACCCGACATCCTATACCGATAGAAGAACGGGCCATAACAACACAGCGCTCCCGATGGGATTTGAACCCACGATCTCCACCTTGACAGGGTGGCGAGCACTCCGGACTGCTCCGCGAGAGCGTACTCATTTCTCGACGACCAACACATCAATTAGCGTTTGAGAGTATGAGGGTGCGAGAGTAACGGAGTAAGACGACTGGAATGCTATTCGACTTTTCTCCGACTCTCATACCCTCACACACTGGAACTCTCATACTTTCAGTCGACATAGAGCTTTTGTTAAAGCGCTATAATCCCGGATGGACTCGAACCATCGATAGTCATCTTGTAAGGATGCCGCCTTAGCCGCTGGGCAACGGGATCGAATATTACAGTCACGCAGTTAAGTGGATTCCACTGGGAGTTGCACCCAGATTTCCGGTTTGCAAAACCGGGGTCTTCCTGTTAGACGATGGACCCAAGATTAGCGGAAGCCGTGGGACTCGAACCCACAAACGAGTCGCCTCGTCACCTGTTTTCGAGACAGGGTCCTCATCCGGCCGGATGACTTCCATGTTTTTTGGTTCTTGGTTTTTCGTTTTTCGTTTTTGGCCAACACCGCCACCTACCGACCCACAGCACACAACTGACAACGAACTAAGAACAATGAACAAACTCCACCAAATTCGGGGAGCAGGATTCGAACCTGCATGACCGGCTTCAAAGGCCGGCGGCCTACCATTAGCCGATCCCCGAATAGGACCTTTAGTCAAGCGGCGCAGTTAAAACCTTGTCCCCAACGCTGCTGGACCATTCACCTCTCGCGCTCCAAGTTAAAAAAGCACCCAGCGGGAGTCGAACCCGCACGTTCGCCATGGCAAGGCGATAAGCTACCGCTACATCATGGGTGCGTGTGAGAAAGTAGAAGGTAGTGAGTAGAGAGTAGACAGGATTCCTATCTACTCTCTACTTTCTACTTTCCCCCCTCTACTCTCTATCGCGGCGAAAGCCGCAATTGGGGCCGGAGGGATTTGAACCCTCACTTGCCAATTTAAAAGATTGGTGTGCTGCCGTTACACCACGACCCCCAAGGCAGGAGCGTGGCGTGCGTTTATAAAAATGCTCGGACAACATGTTTCAATTCCTATTAGAGACGACACGTATTCGCTCGGGGTGGAGTTGAACCACCGCAACCGCTGTATCAGAACGGTAGGCTCCCGTTACATCACCGAGCGGCGTTTGTTCACCAACTATTTTAACATGCACTGCAGTCGTGTCGGGGTATGAGAGTGTGAGAGTGCGAGGGTCACATTCAAGGCCCCCTTTAGACATTTCACTCCGTTACCCTCACACCCTCTGACTCTCATACTTCACAACACCACATCCAGCGCCGAGCGCAAGTACCCCGTAGGGGAATCGAACCCCTATCTTCGGATGGAAAGTCCAATATCCTGAGCCGTTAGAAGAACGGGGCGGGTGAGTGAGCAGGTGGTGGAGAGTAGAAAGTAAAGAGGAGCAGATTGCTCTGTCCTTTCTCTATCTCTCTCAGTTCCGAACTCGTATTCAAACACTGCCGTAAAACGAAAACAGCCCGGAGTCGCGAGACACCGGGCTGTGGTTTTCACAGTCAACCTGGAATGGTGTCATTCGCGCAGCACGGCTTCCTTCGACGCCGCATCTTGACCGACGCGACCCCGACCTGAAATATCTTCACGTTGTTGAGATGAACGTTTCATGATGCTAGAAGATGACACCTGATGATTTATCGCGTTTTGAATCTGCTGGCCACTAACTGAATTGTGTGACCAACCAATTAGACGCGGGATGAGTTCGCAAGGTTCACCAGATTTTTGAAATTCCGGTAACTCATTAGTGAAATAGTATGAGACCAGATTCTTGCAATTATCCCGGAGGGATTACAGAGAGTAGCCGGTGGTTGAGCGCAGCGACACCACCGGTTAATGGCATTAAGGGGTTTCGACCCTGGAGGGGTCGCAGATCAACGATTCGGCGACCCCTCCAGGGTCGGAATTACTTCTTCCAACTCTTTCCGGTGGTGTCGCTGCGCTCAACCACCGGCTACTCTCTGCGACCCCATCCGGGGTCGATACTCCGATCTCTTTTTATAGAGAACTCCAAACGGCGTTTTATTCCGGCGCGACGACACCTTTTTTCAAAATAATATTGGAGTAAAAGGCACGTGACCCGGTCGCCACGATCGCATAGGCGGCCCGTGTTCGGTCGTAGAACTCGAATCGCTCGATTTTCGTCAGCGACACCTCGCGGCCTTCGGCGGCTTGCAGGTCCTTTCGAAACGTCGCCCAGATGGCGGGTTCCGGCGCCTTTGGATCAACGGGTTCCATCACCATCGCCTGTTCGGAGACGAACGTGTCGATCGGCAGGAACTTCAAGATCGCAGGCAGCAACGTTTCCAGATCGATCCCATCGGCCCGCACGATACGCTGGGCGTTCGCATCGGCCGGAAAGTTGGCATCGGCGAGAACGAGCTCATCACCGTGCCCCATCTGCATCATGACGGCCATCAAGTCGGGGGAAATCGCGGGGTGAACGTGTTTCAACATGGGTCAATCTCCAGGAGGGTTTGGGTTCTTGAGTGGAGCACGAAGAGTTCTATCCACAGATTTCGCAGATGACGCAGATTTGAATCCAATTCTTGATCTGCGTCATCTGCGAAATCTGTGGATAAACGGGTTTCTTCTTCTCCACCGGTCGCCTTGCCTCGCCGTTGGTGCTTACAGAATCGTAACTTACGTTCAGAACACGGGAATTGGCGTGCGCTTCCGATGGGCGAACGGTCTCGATATCATGGCCCTGTCCGGTGGAAAAGTGCTCAAAACGATTTCCGCCAGGTTTGAACTTGATCTGACACGTTTTCTCCAGGGTCGGCAATGAAGATCCACGAATATCAGGGTAAGTTACTGTTCGCCAAGGCCGGAATTCCCGTGCCCCCCGGCATTGTGGCCAAAACTCCGGAGGAAGCGGCAGCCGCTTTCACGAAGCTGGGCGGCAAAATCGCCGTCGTGAAGTCGCAAATTCACGCGGGCGGCCGTGGTAAGGGAACCTTCAAGGAACAACCGCAACAACGCGGCGTGGTTCTCGTAAAATCCGCCGAGGAAGCCAAAGAGAACGCGGCACGCATTCTCGGCAACACTCTGGTGACCGTGCAGACCGGGCCGGAAGGCAAGAAGGTCAACACAATCTACGTTGAGGGCGGCCTCAATATTGCCCGCGAACTCTATCTCGGAATCGTCGTGGATCGCGAAGCGGGCGGGCCCGTGCTGATCATGTCGACCGAAGGTGGCGTCGAGATCGAAGAAGTCGCCGAGCATCACCCCGAAAAAATCCTCAAGGAGAAGTTCGACGGGTTGAATGGACTGCATGCGTTCCAAGCTCGCAATCTGGCGTTCAAGCTGGGCTTTGAAGGCCCCGCCATTCGTGCCGCCGAGAAATTCCTGCCGCAGATCTGCAAGTTCTTCATCGACAACGACTGCAGCATGGCCGAGATCAACCCGCTGGTGATCACGAAAGAGGGTGAACTATTCGCTCTCGATGCGAAGGTCACGTTCGATGACAACGCCCTGTTCCGTCACGCAGCCCTGAAAGAATACCGCGATCTATCGGAAGAAGAGCCGATGGAAGTGCGGGCGTCGGAAACCGGCCTGAGCTACGTCAAGCTGGAAGGCAATATCGGTTGTCTCGTGAACGGTGCCGGCCTGGCCATGAGCACCATGGACTTGATCAAGCTGCACGGCGGCCAGCCCGCGAACTTCCTGGATGTCGGCGGCGGAGCTAATGTCGATCAAGTGACCGAGGCGTTCAAGATCATCCTCGCGGATTCCAACGTCAAAGCGGTGCTGGTCAACATCTTCGGCGGCATTATGCAGTGCGATACGATCGTCACCGCGTTGCTGACGGCGTACGAGAAAGTCGGCTTTACTGTACCGCTGGTCGTGCGACTCGAGGGAACCAACGTCGATCTCGCCCGCAAGATGCTGGCCGAAAGCGGTCGCGACATCATCACAGCAACAGACCTGACCGACGCGGCGAAGAAGGTCGTGGGAACGCTGGGGGCGTAGGGTGAAATGTCTAATGTCTAATGACTAATGTCTAAAAGGAAAGACATGGGCTGCGACATGGACATGGAAACTCTGCCGAATTCCATTTCGCGCGGTTTGAATCCATTTCAGACCCGAGCGGAAGCAACAAATTTAGACATTAGTCATTAGACATTAGTCATTTTTGCTGAACCACAAAGCATAACATAGCGAAGCATTTTCCCATGAGTATTCTTGTAGATCGCGACACAAAGGTCATCTGCCAGGGCATCACCGGCAAGTCGGGGTTGTTTCATAGCCAGAAATGCCGTGAATACGGCACGCCGATGGTCGGCGGCGTGACGCCCGGTAAGGGTGGCACAGAGATCGATGGGTTCCCCGTCTTCAACACGGTGGCCGACGCCGTCCAGAAGACCGGTGCCAACACGACGATGATTTTCGTCCCGCCTCCGTTCTGTGCGGACGCCATAATGGAAGCCTGCGACGCGGGTATGAAGCTGATCATCGCCATCACCGAAGGCGTGCCCGTCCTCGATATGGTCGCGGTGACCACCTACCTCAAGGGCAAGGGCAGCCGCCTGATCGGCCCGAACTGCCCCGGTGTGATCACTCCCGGAATCGCCAAAATTGGCATCATGCCCGGCTATATCCACAAGGCTGGCCCGGTCGGCCTGATGAGCCGTAGTGGCACCCTGACCTACGAAGCGGTCTGGCAACTGACGAGCCTGGGGCTGGGTCAATCGACCTGCGTGGGCCTGGGTGGCGACCCGATCGTCGGCACGAGCTTCATCGAATTGCTGGACATGTTCGAGAAGGATCCGGCCACAGAAGCCATCCTGATGATGGGCGAAATCGGCGGCAGCGCCGAAATCGACGCCGCGAACTTCATTAAGGCTCACGTCACCAAGCCGGTAGCCGCGTTCATCGCCGGTCGGACCGCCCCTCCAGGGAAGCGCATGGGTCACGCTGGCGCTATCATCTCGGGCGGTAAGGGAACGGCTCAAGAAAAGATCGACGCCCTGGAAGCCGCGGGCGTCGTGGTCGCACAAAGCCCAGCCGATATGGGTACCGCAGTCCAGCGTGCCATCGCCAAGAAGGCCGGTAAGTAGCAGTTGTCACGGAGTGTGAAAGATGAGTTCGCTAGCCTTCCGGTGATACCAGAAGGCTAGTTTCATTTTGGATGCAGGAAACACTCATGCAGAAAGTCAGCAGCTCTCAATTGAAGGCTCTCCAAGCCACGAAATTCGATGAATCTGGTCCCGGTACGATCCTGGCCGACTTCGAATCGCTGCTCTCTTTCATCGGGCCCGATGGCTTGCGAAGTTCCGGCAAGAATGTCCGCATCCCCCTGGCGGCACTGAATGACCTGGATGAGCGAATGACTCATCCCCTGCGCCCCAAACTGGCGCGGCCGCAACAACTCTCATTTCCCCATTTGAATGGCCTGTATCTGCTGTTGAGGGCCACGGGGTTGGGTATCGCGTCGGGTCAAGGGGCCAGCGGCCGCCTCGTACTCAATCCGCCGATCATCTCTCAGTGGATAGCACTCAATCCGGTCGAAAAATACCTCACTTTGTTCCAAGCCCTGATGACCAGCAATTGGGGCATGATTTCGTCAGACGAGTCATCCCGCAACGGCCCCTTTCGAGCCGTGCAGATGTATCTTGAGCATTATTGCAGGAGCCCAAAGGGCGGTGCTTCCACGCCTGCATCCGAGCATTTTTTTGGCTGGACCGATCAAACCGCTGCGGCGCTATTGGAACTCTTCGGCATCCTGGACATCGCCCGTGTTACTCCTGAAGAGGGAGAAAACTGGCGTATCAAGTCCGTGCAATTCACAGAATTTGGTAAGGCGTTCATGACTCGGTTGAGTGATACCTCATTGGAGTACATGTTTCTGGATATTGTTCGGGATCGCCAATCCGACGAAGGAAAATGGCTGGCAGATATTTTTCGCGACGTCTTTCCTGATTGCCACAACACGCTGCAGCCCGTGCCAGCAGAATTCGTGGATGGAATCTGGCAGTTTAAGGTCTCGTTGGGCACAGTGTGGAGGCGAATCCTGATTGCGGCCGACATCGGCGCCGATGAGTTCGCGGAAGGGATTCTGAAGGCATTCAAGTTTGATTTGGATCATCTGTACCAATTCGAAATGCGAGATCGATCCGGGCAGGATTTTTGCATTGGCCCCGAAGGTCTCGACGGAGTTGACGAGTTCTGCGACGAATTCGCAATTGGTTATCTGCCCCTGGATCCAGGCGGGTCGATGCGGTTTCATTTTGACTTTGGAGCGGATTGGCTCTTCGACGTGAAACTCGAAAAGATCTTGCCCGCCAACAAGTCCGTGAAACGCCTGAAGATTACCGAGAAACAAGGTAACGCACCCAAGCAGTACGACTATGACGAGGACGGCTGGTAGTATTGATAGCGTTCGAAGCTCCAGGCAACAACTTCAACTTCAGGATGTCGGTGAAGCTCCGGACGGAGTCACAATTCAATCTTGGGCAACCAGTCCTGGCGATCTTCAAAATCGGGGTCGACTACAAATAAATCACTTTCCCTAGTTTTGACATCTGGAAGACTCAAGGCATCGCGCATACCAAGAACATTCAGTTTTTCGAACTGGACTGCGAATTCTCGATGAACTCCCAAGAGGGTGACTATGTGGTCGTCGACACGGCTGGGATTCAGGAAGAAGTCGTGGGTCAAAAGAACCAGGACCGCCGCGATTGCGGTTGAGGCGAGTAAGATCCACGACAATTCCGTATTCACGAACATGCACAAGCCCGTGAAATAGACCACGACCGCTACGACCAGTTGCCACGTTCTTAGACGCTCCAACAACGCCATCAAGGGCGCATGTGATGCGCAAAACGGGAGTTTCCTTTGAATTGATGGATTCAGTCTTTTGATGATTCTGTGGATCACAAACAGGCTGGCGACAAAGGTTGCTATCAACAGCAAAAAAGCAATCATAGCCCCTTCCATCCATCCTTCAGGACCAGATACCGCAGCGAGCGCGAATGGAGCCAGCAACAAAAAGTAGCTGCGTGCCAGCAACTTTAGCCCATCAACCGTGAGCAAATTCGACGCGTAGGTCTGCACGACACTGCGCTGTGCTGCACCACCGCAAACCGCGCAGACAAATGGGATCTGGTCCGTTTTCGAAATGCAAACTTTCATGGACTTGCACCTCTCAGTCTGGCCTTCCGGGGCGACCGTTGGAGTTAACTCTGATCGCAACTATAATCGATCTGACTAACGTCTTTCCCTCCTAGAGATTGCAACATGCCGATTTCACGCGAAAAAAGTCACGCCCACTACCAGCGAGCCTGCCTGACCATTCCCGGTGGCGTGAATAGTCCTGCTCGGGCCTTCGGTGGCGTAGGCGGCGAACCGCTGATCATTTCGCGCGGTAATGGCCCCTATCTGTGGGATGTCGACGGCAATCGCCTGATCGACTACATCGGCTCCTGGGGTCCGCATATCCTGGGACACCGCCATCCTGCCGTAATCGCGGCGATTACCGACGCCCTGCAACGCGGGACCAGTTTCGGTGCTCCGACCGAGCTGGAAACCGAAATGGCCGAGTTGGTCATCGAAGCCGTCCCCTCGATTGAAATGGTGCGGATGGTCAACTCTGGCACCGAAGCGACGATGAGCGCCATCCGACTCGCGCGGGGTTTCACCGGCCGCAATCTGATCATCAAGTTTGCCGGCTGCTATCACGGCCATGTCGACAGTTTGCTCGTCAAAGCGGGCAGCGCGGCGACGACACTCGGCACCCCATCCAGTCCCGGTGTGCCCCCCGGTTGCACCGCCGACACCTTGTGCCTGGAATACAACAACATCAATGAATTGGCCGAAGCTTTCAAGAAGCGTGGCGATGAAATCGCTTGCGTGATTTTGGAGCCCGTCGTCGGCAATATGGGCTGTGTGCTCCCCGTGCCAGGGTTCCTCGAAGCCACGCGCGAGTTGTGTACGAAACACGGCTCCGTGCTGATTTTCGATGAGGTCATGACGGGGTTCCGAGTCGCATTCGGCGGTGCCCAGGCTTTGTATGGGATCAAGCCCGATCTGACGACCCTCGGCAAGATCATCGGTGGCGGCATGCCGGTCGGAGCCTACGGCGGCCGGGCCGACATCATGCGGAAGATTTCGCCCCTAGGACCGGTGTACCAAGCAGGGACACTCTCGGGCAATCCGGTGGCGATGGCGAGTGGCATCGCCACGCTGAAAACGCTGAAGTCCACGAACCCCTATCCAGCACTGGAGATCAAAACCAAACGGCTGGTCGCGGGTCTCGCGAGCGCCGCTCAAGCTGCTGGTGTGCCTTACACGACGGCCCAAGTGGGCAGCATGTTCACGTTGTTCTTCAACCCGGATCCGGTCACGAACTACACCATTGCCAGCCGCAGTAATACTCAACGCTTTGCCCAGTATTTCTGGGGCATGATTGACCAGGGAGTGTACCTGCCGTGCAGTCAATATGAAGCGAACTTTGTTTCAGCCACGCATTCCGAAGCCGATATCGATGCCACAATTGCCGCGGCACGGAATGTACTGCAGGCGTGATGGAGGGACATCTCAATATGTTCGAACGTGAATCCACACTCTGCAACTTTGCCTTGGGATATTGCCGCAAGCTGGTGCAAGATATCCCTGAGGAGAAACGGGCGAATCAGCCGGCGCCGGGGATGAATCACCCTGCCTGGGTGCTCGGCCATCTGGCCATTGTCGGTGATTCTGCGTTGCTGATGGTCGGACAGAAGAGCCGCTGCCCGCGCGAGTGGCGGGCGCTGTTCGGAATGGGCTCGCAACCTGTGGCCGATCACTCGATCTATCCCTCGTGCCAGGAACTGCTGGAGACGGTCGAAGCAAACTATCGCGCCCTCATCGCCGCTGTGAAAGAGGCTCCCGCGGAGCTCATTGATGCTCCGCACAAGGCCCCGTTCTTCAAGGAAGAACTGCCCACCGTGGGTGATCTGCTGGGGCACATCATGACCACTCATTTCTCAATGCACGCCGGTCAGATTTCTGCCTGGCGCAGAACGCAGGGACTGGGCGGAGTCTTGGGGCTGTGAATTCGTGGGATGGGTCTCCGACCCGTCTGAGCCTGCAACATTCGGCGTGAAACACATTAACCCTCGCGAGCTTCGCGGAGCGCACAGGTTGCATCAATCAATAAAGTCTAAACTTTTTCCACGCCTTAACCTTTCGGTTGGGTGCCACTGGCTATGCCAGTGCCGGGAGTCTATCGGCTCGCTACCCTGCAAAGCACTGGCACAGCCAGTGGCACCCGGATCTTGGCCGTATTGAAGCAAACGGACATCGCTGCTGAAATCAAGTCGTGCGCTGCGCGAAGCTCGCGAGGGTTAATGTGTTTTACGCCGAATGTTACGGGCTCAGACGGGTCTGGAGACCCATCCCACGATAAATGACGATCTCTCAGCGCGCACAAAAACGCCCGGCGTCTCGTAAGACACCGGGCGTTTGATTCAAACAGAATGGCTGCGAAGACTGCGGCCTGGAGGCTGACTATTCAGCCTTCTTTTCGTCAGCCTTCTTCTCGGCCTCGGGGCGTCCAGCACCGGCCGGACGGCCGCCTGCACCACCACGGCCACCGCGACCGCCACCGAAGCCGCCACGCAGCTTGGAGACGTCGAATTCCTTGCCCTTCAGCGTTGCGAACTTGGCCTTCTGGTCGGCAGTCAAAACGTCCGTGACTTTCGTGTCACGTTCCTTGTTCAATTCATTCATCTTTTCACGAGCGGCGGCGAAATCACCAGCGCCGCCACCACCCTGGCCACGACCACCACCGAACAGGCCGCGTTGCTTTTCTTCATATTCCTTGCCGACAGCAGCGATCTTTTCGGTTTGTTCCTTGGTCACGTCCAAAGCCTTCACCAGATCGGGGTCCGACAGGGCCCGCACGGTGCTGGACTGCCAGTAGATCTGCTGAGCACGTTCGAACTGCGCCGGGGTGAGGACTTCCTTCACCTGGGGCAGGAACTTGGCGACGACCTTCGCCTGGACTTCAGCAGCCTTGGCTTGAAACTCTTGCATTTTGGCGCGACGTTCGGCTTCAGGCAAATCACGCAGACCAGCGAAACCGCCACCCTCACCCGCTTCCTTCCGAGCTTCTTCACCGGCAGCGTCGGTCACCTTCTTGACGCTCGCCTTGGTCGCATCGTCGAGGGCCAATTCCTTCTGAACTTCTTCGTTGTTCAGGAGACCCATCACACCACCGACTCGCGGGCCACCGAAGCCGCCCCGGCCGGGACCACCCTGACCGCGACCGCCCTGCCCTTGCCCCTGACCTTGCCCTTGGGCCATGGCCAGCGAAGCACCCAGGAACATCACCACGCCAACTGCCAGAAAACTTGCCAAACGAGACTTCACCATGCTGTAGACCTCCAGATTGGGGGGAGAAACATCGAGCTCAATACGTTCCGGAAAGCAGCAACAGACCGCCAGACAGGAGCGCAAGAACGTACGCGACCGATGCGAATCAACGGTATTACACCACAAGTGGCGCCGGGTTGCAGGTGGGTTACACGCGGCTACGGAGGTGCGCATTGCCTCAGCAGATTTTCACCATCCGTTAGCGCAGAAACGATTCGCAGGCTGAGTACTCATGGCCGCCGGAATATTAGATTTGTGTGTTACCATTCCAAGTACACAGGGTAGCCCAGATACTGGAACGGCCCAAACGGCCGCTTCGTAACTTGTTCGACCATTGGAAGTTATGGCGGCTGGTTTTTGTGTCACTCGAAACTGGACCAACGACTGTGCCAAAATCTGTCCTTCCTCAGATCCCCGTTGCCGAGCCGGACTGCACTGTGCCTTATCCGTTTCTTGATTCTCGAGACCGTATGGATCTTCACGGCAGCGGCACACGGTCCACCGATTGTCCGCAGATTCGCTGACGTAAGAGAGCCCACATCCAACGAGAGGTTGGTCACTAAATACCCTTGCGTGATTCTGGGACTTATCCAGTTTCGTGCCACTGTTTCGCGACTGTACTCAGTCGCTAAGCAGTGCTGTCTTCAGCTGAGATTCGCGGATTTGCATTTGGTCGCTTGGGGAGCACTGCTTAATGACCGAGTACGGTCATGAAACAGTGGCACGAGCCTTGTCCCAACTTCACGCAAGGTTATTTAGTACGTGATCCCCGTGGAAGACGAGGCTATTCGACCACAGAAATCCGATGGGCGCACCGTCGCGGTCGATTCCGCCGAAGCCACCGAGCTTGGCGATTACCTGGCCTTGTTGCGGTTCGATCACCAGCACCTCGTGTGATGCCGTGTGGACTTCGAGCTTGGGGTCGAGCATCGCCATCGCTCCGGCAGACGTGATCATGCCGCTCTCCAGGTGAAATCGATTGCCAATCACCGCGCCCGCCACTCCATGACGCGGCATCGTGCCGTGCAAGCCATTGCGTAACAATAAGGCAATCAAGGTTTGCTAGGCATCCTCATCCGAGGACCGGAATACAACCTTGATCAAGTTATCGAAGTCGGTTCCCGAATCATTTCCAACCTTGTCCTTTGAATAGTTCCCCGGTTGCCGTGATCCGGCATTGATTGTCTGACCCTTAGAACTGCCGGCCAATGAATTTGGCAGGGAACTCTCAAGATCCCCCAGAGTCAGCGTGCCGAAGTTGGTGGGGACTCGTGTCTATTCAACGAACGGCAGCGTGTCGTAGTGGACGACTAGCGAATCAGTCGCGGCTCGTGATTCGTGATATTTCGTCACACAGGCTACTTGGACGTCAGACCGACGGTATTCACCGCAATGACTCGGTACTGATGAGTCTTTCCGGCTTCCACTTTGGTGTCTGTGAAACGCATCTCGACCAGCGGTTGGGTGGGCGTGTCGCTGTAAGAGAGGTTTTGAAAGATTGGACGACCAAAGGGGTTCTTGCCTTGCTCGGGGACGTTGGCGAGGAATTTCCCGTCACGCTCGATGATGAAGCTGGCGAGACCACTCTCCAGATCCGCGTCGGCCGACCAGGTCAACACATTGCCCGCGACTTTCAGATTCGTCGGAGCAGGGGGTGGGGTCGGGTCGGTTACTGCAGAGTCTTTGGCATACTGCAGCCAGGCGGTTGCCACAGACTCATTGGGGAGCCACACCGATTTATCGACGGCGCCAGTAAATGTTGCCGCTGGCACGGGAGCAACGATATTCGCCTCGCCCGTATTGAGGGGAGCAATCCAGCCCGCTTTGCTCGGCATTGGCCGCAGCAGATCACCACTCTTGGCGGGCAGGCGCGCCGTCAGGCAGGCGTCAAACCAGGGCATCGCCAGATAGCGTTGATTGCCGCAATCGTGGCTCGACAGGGGATCGACCGACACGCCGACGAGTCCCCCCTTGGCCCGGAGTGCATTAAAGAAGACTTCGACTCCCGGCCACACCCCGGCGAACCGACCGACCTTATCCGTGACTCCTTCTTTAGTGCCGATATTGCACATGACCGGCACCAGGCAGGCCGCATCAGAAATGGAGTAGGGCGTGGGCTTGCCTTCGGCCGCGGTGACCGGCGGAACTCCCGAACGGAGCCATGCCGCAGCCACTCGATCGGGATGCAGCAACGTCATTCCGCCTGCCCAATGTCCGCCGCCACTGTGCCCCCAGAGAGCCCACGGCACGGTCGCCAGTTCAGGATGATTCGACTTGGCTCCCAGGTCAGTCAGTGATTTCTGAAACGCCGCATCCGAGCCGTTGCGAGGATCGCACCACAACTGGCAGTTGGCTTTCTCGGGTTGCTCATAGGTCGGCGCGATCAACGCACAGTCATGCTTCTTCGCCAAGGCCTGCCAATGCAAATCGAAAGCCCCCGTCAGTCCTGACTTGCATGAACCTTCTCCGCAACCATGCTGATGCACGACCAAACCGCGCAGCGTTTTGACCTCGGGCGGAATCCAGACGGTGAAGCTCGAAGGAAATACCAGCTGACCCATCTGTGACGAGCCTTCGTAACGCACCCGATAATACGGCGGGTCGGCAGCCAGAGGATTGACATACGGTGCCTCTTGAGCAGAGATCGAACTGACCAGGACAAGCAAGAGTAGGGTTATCTGCCGCATGGATCTCACCAATGGTTGAAGTTCAAGAAGTTTGCAGGATCCCTCGGTTCCACAGTCGTCTTGTGGAGACGCTCGGCCACCGGCGAAACCTGTTGCAAGTTCGATAACTTACGCCGACAGATCAGCAATTGCAAATGGGTGTAAATCCTTGCAATTGGCACGACTTCATCGTATCGATAGATGGCGTCAACCATGATTTATCAGGTGGCGATTTGGGGTAAGGTCGGGCCCTCGTACTGTCAGCTAGATTCGCAGCCGATTCAAACCCGCAAGAGAGGCCTCTTTTAGCCCTCCAAGTTGCGAAAGCAATCTGGGCCAGCCTGGCCGCCCGCGGCGGCCTGTCAGTCACGGGCTTCGTACTTCCATCGCAGTCTGGTCTTCCGGCGGATTCCGACTTCAGATAAGCGGCGACACGGATGTCCTCAATGCTTGCACTATGGCCGTTGTGTTCCGGAGTCGCGTCCGATGCGGGGGATCACGTACCTGAGGCACGACTGGAATGGATTGCAATCTCTGCACGTTCTGGGCCGAGTTGCAACTGACAGGGCTCAACCCAGAAATTCAACCGTTTTGACAACGAGGGAGGGCCGCGTTGGACTGGCTGGTGGCCAGCACACTGGGTAGCTTCGACACAACGCTGTGCTGAACCGCACACTGACCATTATGAAGAAAGTGTGGGCGGCGGCCATGCGAAGCGAACTCGCTTAAACGCAGAGAGGATCCTCTTTCGATCCGATGTCGTATCGCAATTACGGATATCCGAACTGGCTCGGGGGGAGTGTTGCCCTGGTCCGCTGAGCTTAGTGAAAAGATCAAGCGCAAGTCTCACCGGCCGGCTGAATCTCATAACCAGCGGACATCCCTCGTACTCAAAGGCACAGTGAAAGATAAATTGCACTCGGCACAGGACTCGCCTGCCCAGATTGTCCGCAGGATCAAGTAACCCCGCCGATCTCTCGCTGGGAGCGCAGCTGCTCCGGATAGGGGCCGAAACCTGGGTTATCGGAGACTCGAGCAATGTTCAAGAACTACCTTTTCGGCAGTGTGCTGACTGTTGAACCAGCCAGCCAAGATGGGCAAGAGTGCCCAGATTACGGTGCGAGCAATCGCTCCAGATGCAGCCCGACCGATTCCGCCAGACGCTGGGTGCTGTAGCCCCCCTCGAGCAGACTGACGATTTTCCCGCCGCAATGTGCTTGGGCCACCTGTTTTACCAAGTCAGTCAGTTTCCCAAAATCCTCGGTTTCCAGGGACAACGAACCAATCGGGTCTTCGCGGTGAGCATCAAACCCCGCACTCAGCAGGATTAACTCGGGCCGACATTTTTCTGCCGCTTGCGACAGCGTGTTTTCGAAACGCGCCAGCAATTCTTTCCGCGAAATACCGAAGGCGAGCGGCAGATTGAACTTGGTCCCGACTCCTGGCCCGGCGCCCGTTTCATTCGCGTCGCCGCTGCCCGGGTAAAAGGGAAAGCGGTGCGAAGACAGAAAGTAGACTTGCTCATCCCGGTAGAAGATCTCCTGGGTTCCATTCCCGTGATGAACATCCCAGTCGACGATGAGGACTCGCCGCAGCTTGTGAACGGCGATCGCATGTCTTGCAGCAATCGCCACATTGTTAAACAAGCAAAAACCCATCGGTGCCCCCGAGAGGGCATGATGTCCCGGCGGACGCACCAGGCAGAGGGCCGTCTTGTCCGTCCCTTTCAGCACGGCATCAACGGCGGAAATACTGGCCCCCGCAGCCAGCCGCGCTGCATCCCAGGACTTCGGGCTGCAGACCGTATCCTGCTCAATCCGGCCGCCCCCATCGGCCACAAAATCTTCCACGCGGCTGATATGGGCGGCGGAATGGACCGTTTGCAGTTGTTCCTGCGTGGCGAAGGTGAACTCGCCCTTGCTACAGCGATCGTTGAGCTTCTGCTTGGCGAGATGCTCCAGCACCGCCACCAGCCGCTGCGGACTTTCGGGATGCCGCCCGGTCAAGTGTTCTTGAAACCGGGGATCAGAATACAGAATTGTCATGCGAAGCGTCTTCAATCTGGGCTGAACAGCCCGCAGTCCGCGGTATTCGCCGGCTGCCGTTTCCCGGTGGCCAACCACCAAGTCAACGAAGCGGCGACAACAACACGCCACACAATCTCAACCCCGGACAGCCAACTATTTCTCGGAGTGACCCGGGATTTCGATCGTCGCACTACAACAACAAACTTCCTCCAACCCAATTCTCGCCAGATAAAGACGTAGTGTCAACAAACAGTCTTCGCTGTCGACTCCATACTAAACCAGAACTGAGACGTTCGGTGACATCCAGAAAGTTGCAATCGGTGATCGATTCGTCATGCGAAACAGGCTCACGACACATAAAAACATACTCATGTTTTATCTCAAGTGCAAATAGAAACGGAACTGATGTTGATCAATTTGGTCATTCTCGGTAGTAGGGTGTCATCACAATGAACAGCCCGTATTGAACAGGCAAGGCATTCGCCGCGTCTGCTCCCACCTCGCCTCAAGCATCCCGTTATCGACCTCCGTTCGTCCTCATTCCGAGAGATCACCTCTCTGGAAGCGCCTGACTCGCGCTCCAAGACCGGGCAGGATTATCTTTCATGTTCAAGGACTATTTTTTCAGTCTGTTCAGCGGTTGCCTGCTGCTTGCCATCGGCGTCCCGATCGTGGGGAAAATCCTGCAACAGCCGACGGTGCTGGGGTTTCTCGTCCTGATCATGCGCACGCGGTTCTCTGTCATGAGCGGACTGGTGCTGCTGGGGTTGCCCGTCGTCGCCTGGGCCGAGCCCGGAATGCTGCGAGCGGTGTTTGTCCTGAAGAATCCTTATCAGTTCGCCACCCTGACCTGGGCCACGCTGATGGTGTCCCTGATGGTCGTCGTCACCTTTCGCGTGACCTATTTGACAGGCAGCGCGCGATTTGGAGTCATCTCGAACGCCCCCATCCCGCAATTCTGGGGGATGATGAACAATCCGACATGGCGCCATTCGTGGTGGATCTGGCTGGGATGCGGCCTGACGATTCCCCTGTACGCACTCGACCAGTCATTGTGTGAGCGTCATTCCGAATTGAGTTTCTACCTCTTTCCCCTGGGACTGGGTGGAGGGATCGTCCTGGCGATTGGATTTCTGTTCGTACTCGCCATTTTACAGCGTAAGTTGATTGATCAGTCGATCACTAACTCCGGCCTGTTGCCGTTTGAGAACTGGATATGGATCAGATCGCTGGCCAAAGAGGAACCTCAGCCAGCAACGAAACTCCAAACCAACCTGGCTGCTGTCTTCGGTCCGAAAACAGCAACCGAAAATCCACCGGCGGGTGCTCCTGCCCCGCTTGCCAAGCCGCCAGAACCGGTCTCCACTGGCTACTTCCGACTCGTCAATCCCATGGATCCTGACTCGTGGGAACTGGAACCCGGCCATGCGCAGATTACCCTGGTCTGGGTACTTCTCGCCTGTCTGTACGTTGGGTTCTACGGGGCCTTCCTGGGGGCCATCGGCGACGGCTCTGCCGACTATTGGCTGCCCAATCAGGACGGCATGTTTCCGACGTTATTCTTTGTGATGATCTACGTCTTCTTCGTCGGCTTTACTCTGACCGGTGCGGCGTTCTTTCTCGATTACTATCGGGTACCAACAACGATGATGCTGGTCGGCATGGTCCTCGTGTCATTCTCTCTAGGGCGGGTCGATCATTTCTACGAACTCCATCCACGGCGGCTCGCGAAAACGTCTGACACACAACCTGACGTTTCGCAACCAGTCCCCATAGCCGAACTGTTCGACGAGCAATGGCAATTCCCCAAATACGCTCCGCCTCCCGCAACCCCCTCGGCTCAATCCCTGTCCGCCCACCCGAAATCGACATTGATCGTCGTCACGGCAGCCGGCGGCGGTATTCAAGCGGCCGCGTGGACGGCTAAAGTTTTAACGGGACTCGATGAGTTACTCGGAGGCTTCAGCGAATCTGTCGGCCTGGTGAGTTCCGTCTCCGGGGGGAGCGTCGGAGCTTTGTTCTACCTGCATCACCGCGGCGACCGCACGAATCAAGCGGGATCACCCATGCAGATTGATACTGACAAGTCCCGCCACATTTACGAAGACGCCAGCGCGTCGGGACTGGAACCCGCAGCCTGGGGCATGGCCTTCCCAGATCTGGTCCGCACGACATTCCCCCCCGCGGCGCCGAAAACATTAGATCGCGGACTAGCCCTGGAATTCGAATGGCAGCGACGCCTGGCCGATCGATTGCCGGCCGATGCCACACGCACTCCCGAACAGAAAAAACAACTCCTACTGGCCTTAAAAGATTTACGGCTACTCGACTGGAGCGAACGCATCCGCGCCCGCAAAATGCCGGCCGTCGTCTTCAATTCCACACTCGTCGAGACCGGCCAGCGCCTATTGTTTTCCCCAGTCGTGACGCAGCCCATGCTCCCCAGCGGAGCTGATACCGACGGCTTTTCCATCAAAGCGTCAGAACCGGTCGAGTTCTTCGCGTGCTATTCGGCTCTCGCCGACAATTATCGTCCCAATCCACGCTTAGTGACGGCCGTGCGCTTATCGGCCACGTTTTCTTATGTCAGCCCCATCTGTCGCCCGCTGGGAGACGATGTTCCGCCAGCCGTCCGGCAACAACTCGGCAAACGCCTATTCTGGCACGTCGCCGATGGGGGTTATGCAGACAACGAGGGAATTCTCACGGCAACCAAATGGATCGAGAAAATCATCTCGCAACAACGCAATCGGCAAGACCCCAAGAAGCTGCCATTTGACCGTATTCTGATCGTGCGAATTAATGGTTTCCCGGACAAGGCACACGAAGTCGGTTCTGACAAGGGAGGTCTACTAAATGCCTTCCTCGGTCCCGTACTAACACTGGGCAACGTCCGCGTCGCATCCCAGGCCGAACGGGGTGACTACGAGGTCCAATTGTTAGAAGAAGCGACGCGTCTCAGGCGGGCTAAGAAACTTCAAGAAGCTCAGCAATTGTTAATGTCGGCGAATGACATCCACACCAAGCTGGAAAACCATCTCAACCCATCCGGCGGAGCAACCATCAACGCGGCACCGGTCAGCACTACGACCGTCGCACCCCAGGTCCAGCAAGCCATTTCAGAAGCGATTGAAAAGCGGGTCGATGAACTGAAAAACTCTTACGAGGACAGTACGCCGCAAGTGCAGCAACAGGTCGAAAAGCAGGCCCAGAAAGTCGAAGTGGTCCTCGAGCAATCACGCAACAAACGCCGCGAATACGCCCGCGCCGTGGAAGTCCGTTCGCTCAAAATTCAGTTCCCGTCAGACATGGATCAACCGCCCCTTTCGTGGGCGTTAACTCCTAGCGACAAACAACTGATCGAGACCGCCTGGGAGAAGATCGCCGACAGCATTCGCCATAGCGATCAGATCGAGACGCTGCCGGAAATCGGCCTACAAGAGTTGGCACCGCAGCATCTGCGGTACTTCTTTCCGTTGCGATCACCGAAGTAGATACACGCTTGGAACTCATGATTGTCTAATCTGCTTCAACGCTTCGAGCGCTCTCACCCGGGCCTCACCGTGATCCACAATCGGCCGGGGATAGGCCCTACCAAGTTTGATACCGGCCTCGCGGAGTGCCATTGGTGGAGCACTCCAAGGTTGATAAATCCATTCGTTGGGGAGTTCGGCCAACTCGGGAACCCAGCGACGGACGTAGGCTCCATCCGGATCAAATTTCTCTCCCTGGCTGACCGGATTGAAGATCCGAAAATACGGTGCCGCATCGGCGCCGCAACCTGCGGTCCACTGCCAACCGAGCGTGTTGTTGGCCAGATCCGCGTCCACTAATGTGTCCCAGAACCAGTCGGCGCCTGCCTGCCAGGGAAGCAACAGATCTTTGACCAGGAATGAGGCCACAATCATCCGGACTCGATTGTGCATCCAACCGGTCGCCCACAGCTCGCGCATGCCCGCATCCACGATCGGATATCCGGTCATGCCACGCTGCCAGGCGCGGAGGTGCTTCCTATTGTCGAGCCACGGGAAGCGTGAAAACTCTTCGCGCAACGGTTCCGTCGGTGTCTGCGGGAAATGGAACAACAAATGGTGCGCAAACTCGCGCCACAACAGTTGTCGCAAATAGGGTTCTCCGATCTGGGGCGAACGCGGCTGCTCCCGGAGATGATCACAGACCGTATGCCACACTTGCCGGGGACTGATTTCACCGAAGTGCAGTGCCGGGCTGAGCCGCGACGTCCCCGCGTGATCGGGACGATTCCGTTCGTCGGCATACTGTGCGACTCCGACCGGCAGAAAGTCTTTCAACATCTGTTCGGCAGCATCACAACCGGGTTGCCACGTGGCGTGGAAGCCAGAATCCCACTTGATCGCTGGCAAGAGCTGAAGCTCCTCGATCGGTACCGATTTCGGCCAGGACTTTGGTGCGGCGATCCGAGTCGGTGTCGCCAGAGGCCGTTCAGGTTCCGCGTGCGCCAGACAGGCTTTAGAAAACGGCGTGAAGACCTTATAAGGCCCGCCAGTCTTCGACTTGATCTCCCACGGCTCATACAACAAGTTGCCGTTGTAGCTCTCCGCGAGCAGCCCGTCCGCCTTCAGTCCCGCCTTGACCTCGGTGTCGCGGCGAATGGCATCAGGTTCATAGCGGCGATTCCAGAAGACTGCCGAGGCCCCGGTTTCCTCGATCAGTTTCTGGAGCTCACTCAGGCTGGCCCCCTGTCGCACAATCAGTCGCGATCCAAGTGACTGCAATCGCGCAGCGAGCCCCAGCAGCGAGAAATGCAGCCACCACCGCGACGCAGCCCCCTCCGGCCAACGCCCTTCTTCTTCGGGAGACCAGATGAAGACCGGAATGACGGGTTTGCCGCGAGCCAGGGCGGCCACCAAAGCGGGCTGATCCGCGACTCGTAAGTCGCGACGGAACCACACGATGGAAGCGGAAGAGTCTGGCATCGGTCGTTTTCAATTCGAGAAGAAAGGACAGTAGGCGAATTCCGTAGTAGTTGTCACCGTCAATCATCTGAAGAATTAACGCCAAGGCGGGTTTGGTGAATTAATTACCTATCCAATCCAGGGGATCACTTACCACGAAGAATACGGGGAGACCATATTCATAAGAACTTTTTGAGCCACAGAATGACACAGAAGAAACACAGAATCAGAAAGTGAAACTTCTTCCTCTTTTCTGTGCTTCTTCTGTGTCATTCTGTGGCAAAACTCCCTCTTCCTAATCCTCTGTGCTCTCCGCGTCTTCATGGTGAAATCTCCTGGCGGATGCTTCACAAAACACCGCACGGCTTCGCTCGCCTGACTCGCTGAGTCGGGTGCTTTCCCCCGTCGAAATACACCCGGCTCAGAGAGCCAGGCTACAGTTGAAACGGTTGTCCAACTTGTTTTTTGAGGCAAATCCTGGACAATTCAGGTTTGTCTCATTGAAACCATTGAGAAAAGTCCATTTTCTGGGGCGGAAGGAAATTCGTGATGGCCGTGAACACGGCGCAGGTGAGTGGTCGACGCGCGCTTCATTTCGCTGACTTCTCGCAGTTGCTGGCGGACGTTGATTACATCGCCACGCATCCTTGCCACACTCTGGGTAATTGGTCTGTCGGACAGATTCTCGACCATCTGGCCGTCTCCGCGAACTCTCCGTTTGATGGATTTGGCGGCTTTAAAATCTCCTGGTTTACTCGGAATCTGCTCGTCCCGTTCGTGAAGAACAATCTGTTGACGAAGCCGATGAAGGCCGGGTTTCAGATTCCTAAAGAAGCCACGGCGATGATTCCGTCCCCCGAGGTCACGCCGCAAGCGGGATACGAAAAACTGAAGCTGGCACTGGCCCGTTTCTCCAGCGAGTTGCCCAAGTTCCCCCACCCGATCCTCGGCGAGCTGGCCTTCCAGGAGTGGGTCGCAGTCACACTGCGGCACGCCGAACTGCACCTGAGCTTCATCCTGCCCTCGGAAATTCCGGTCCCGGTGTAATCATCGAGTAAGTCGGGCCCAAATTGGTCCATCCCACAACAATCCGACCTTGACCTCAGCCCACCCGCGATACAATTGAAGTATTTCCAAAATTAAAAATGCTGGCAGCGATGCCTTGTCGACCGCGACAGGCTCGTTGACTCGCACTATCTGCCATGAAACTCGACGAATATCTGGACGAATTTGAGGACCTCGATGCGGAGGAGCGGCTGGAAGTCCTGATGGACTTTGGCCACGAACTGCCCCCGTTAGGACCCGAACATCAGACGTTGCAGAACCGCAGCGACTGCCAGATTCAGGAATGCCAGACCCCCGTTTACATGCATGTGGGATTGGCAAACGGTTCCGTCCACTTGGCGGCACATGTTCCCGAGAAATCGCCCACTGTGCGGGGATTTGTGGCGATGCTCGTCAATGGATTGGAAGGGACGCCCAGCGAAGAGGTTCTGCAAATTCCCGATAACATGCCCGAGCGATTGGGTTTACGTGACGTACTGGGGATGACTCGATTCCGAGGATTTACAGGAATTGTCGCCTTCATCAAACGTGAAATTCGTCGATTACAGGTCGCCCAGACAACTTGATACCCACTCTGTAGCGGAAGTCGCCAGACTTTCGGCCTGAAGTCTGGCGACTTCCGCTACAGAGCCCAGAAACAGCAAAGTCGCATCTCATAGCTACACAAAGCACTACAGCCGAGAACTCGTCTGAAATGAATTTTGCAGGAAGAATTCGGCTTGAGATCGTGAGAAAAGCGTGTATTCTGCGTACGATTGATCAGTTAACAAGGACACTTTCCTACACAGTGTGAGGGGTACTGAACCACTCCGACACCTGTCAACAACCAGAACGGCTGAACCGCAGATGAAATCCCAAAAACGCGGTCGCCCTCCAGAGAATATTGAGTCAGCAAAAGGTGGACGAATGTTAGACGTGGAAGTTGCCGCAATTCGCTTATTGCCCTCTTCGGAGTTGCCTGCATATACCTACGTACCGGGAAGCGACACGCCGCACCCGATTCGCGACCCCCGCGGCCACAGCCACGGACGTAAGCCGCCCCCACCCATGGGGTTGCTCGCCGAACGCTGGGCCGACAACCGCACCTATCTCTGGGCGATCGACCTGTTCAATTACGGCTTCTACTGGGAAGCTCATGAGGAATGGGAACGCCTGTGGCGCGTCTCGGGCCCCGATAACACGGTCGGCCGCTTCCTGAAGGGCCTCGTGAAGCTCTCCGCCGCCGGCGTGAAAGTGCGCGAAAACAGCCTGCACGGCGTCCGTCGTCACGCGGCATCGGCGGGCGAAGTCTTCGCCGATGTCGCGGCCGAAGCGGGTTCGATTCGCTACTGCGGACTGGAATTCACCATTCTGCAATACGCCTCAGACCGAGCCGCCCAGCTCGTCTACAAGGTCGACCACAACGGCGGAAAGGCTCGTCGAGTCTTCCCGTTCGTCCTGCAGCCCGATCCGCTGCCGTTTGCGTAAGGCGAGCGTCCGGCGTAAGCCGGATGGTTGTTAGACGGTCACAAGCAAAAAAAAGACTCGCCTTTTTCGCCGACATTCGATAGGCATTCTGACCTGTCGCGGGCGACGAACGGCAAAAACAGCTCTCCAGTTTGCGAACTGGAGGGCTGTTTGTTTTTGGTACGATGGAGCAGTGTTAGATTCCGGACACCACACATCGGGACGGCGCAGATGGACGAAGAGAGAACACGCATCGAAAAGCGAATTCGCGAAGCTTTTCGCGGGGTCGTACTTGGTGAAGGAATCGGCCTCCGAGAGGGTAATGGTCTCGATGACTATGCCGACTCAAAAACATTGGCTGAATATCGCGCGCAAGATGAAAGAGAAAGCTGGGAATCAATCCCATCGGACGTGCTCAACCACTACAGCAGCAGTCTGAGTTACTTCGATGCCGAAGGGATGCGATTTCATCTTCCAGCATTTTTGATCGACGAACTCTCCGGCGGGAGCTTAACTTACTCGATCGTGTTCCATCTGACTTATCTTAATGGAGATGACAGACGAATGAGCCTGCTCAGTCGCGATCAGAAGCAGGCCGTCAGAGAATTCCTGACATACAGACTGAGTACCCTCCAGGAGCCAAATCCTTCTTTCGAGAAACCTTTGATCGAGCATGCCCTCACGGAAGTGTGGCACAACCAGTAGCAGGACACATTAACCACAGGAATTGCTAGACTTGTGGGCCGACCATTTCCAAGGCGTCGCCGGGAGGGCGACTGTCCATTGACGCTAAAAAGTCTAAGTTTTTCTTGTGGTTTGTTGCCGTCTAACAACCATCCGGCTTACACCGGACGCTCGCCTTGATCATCATCACTTCGTGATGATGATCTCTACACCCCAGCCCGGACATCGCGGCCCAGCAACTGCGGGTTGCTCGGCAGATCGGAATACCCCATCAGGTACCGATCAACACCGACAGCACATTCACGCCCTTCCCAGATGGCCCAGACGATCAGCGACTGGCCGCGACGCATATCGCCCGCGACAAACACGCCATCCACGCTGGTCATGTAGTTGTCATCAGCCTGGACGTTACTCCGCGGATCGAGCTTGCAGCCGAGTTGCTCGACCATCCCCTTGGTTTCCGGCGACACGAAACCCATCGCCAACAGAACCAGTTGGGCCGGAATATCGAAATCGCTCCCCGGCACTTCCTTCATCGTGTAGCGGCCGTTTTCGCTGACCCACTCGAGTCGCACGCAGTGCAACTTTTCGAGCTTACCGTTCGAGCCGACAAACTCCTTGGTCAAGACGCTGAAGTCACGTGCTCCACCTTCTTCGTGGGCACTGCTGGTTCGCATGACGGTCGGCCAGTACGGCCAGGGCATGGTGATGTCACGCTTGTCGGGAGGCTTCGGCAACAGCTCCAATTGGACGACGTTCTTGCAGCCATGGCGATGCACGGTCCCCAGGCAGTCGGCACCGGTATCACCGCCACCGATGATTACGACATCCAAACCCTTGGCATCGATGAATTGCGAATCAGGGACCTTGTCCCCTTCGCACCGCTTGTTCTGCAGCGGCAGGAAATCCATGGCAAAGTGAATTCCCGGCAACTCGCGTCCGGGGATCGGCAGATCACGCGGCAGCGTCGATCCGCCTGCCAGCACGATCGCATCGAAGTCACGCCGCAAATCGGCCACCGCGACGTTCCCGCCGACGTTGGCGTTCGTCTTGAAGGTAATCCCTTCCGCTTCCATGATCTGCAGGCGGCGGTCGAGAATCTTCTTCTCCATCTTGAATTCGGGGATGCCATATCGCAGCAACCCGCCGATGCGATCCGCTCGTTCGAACACGGTGACCCAGTGGCCCGCCCGGTTCAACTGCTGAGCAGCCGCCAGACCTGCCGGCCCCGAACCAATCACCGCGACCTTCTTGCCCGAGCGACGATCCGGGGGTTCCGGTACGACCCAGCCTTCGGCAAATGCCTTTTCGATGATCGATTGCTCGATGTTCTTGATCGTGACCGGAGGTGCGTTGATGCCCAGCACGCACGCCTCTTCGCACGGCGCCGGACACAAACGACCGGTGAATTCCGGGAAATTGTTGGTCGCGTGCAAGCGGCGGATAGCTTCTTCCCAGCGACCGCGATAGACCAGGTCATTCCAGTCGGGAATGATGTTGCCCAGCGGACAGCCGGTGTGGCAGAACGGCACGCCGCAGTCCATGCAGCGAGCCCCCTGCTCCATCAGCTTCAATTCCGGGAACGGCTTGTAGACTTCTCTGTAGTCGTGCAAACGTTCTTCAACCGGCCGCCGCGACGGTGTCTCGCGATTGATTTCCAAAAAGCCATCCGGCTTACCCATGACGATACCCTAGCGCAAAAATAACGATGACTCAATTCGTGCCCGAATTCCGGGCTATTCATTTTGCTCCCTGGCAGACGCTACAAAAAACGTCTGCGTCAACACGGACGCTAGCAGCGTCCGCCACGGGGGCGTCTACGACTTCGCGGCCGCTGACATTTCCAGCGCCCCGACTTCTTTCTCCGCGCGGGCGATCCGCTCTGACAGGACGCGTTTGAAATCCTTCGGATAGACCTTGATGAACTTGGCCTGCAGTTGGTCCCAGTTCTCCAGGACATACTGCGCCCGTTCGCTATCGGTCTTCTCGATGTGCTTCTTCAACAGCGTCTGGACCTTCTCCACATCGGAATCCAGCAGCGGGTCGAGATCCACCATTTCCGGATTGCAGCGAACGGCGAAGTCACCCTTCTCGTCCAGGACGTAAGCCAGACCGCCACTCATGCCGGCAGCAAAGTTACGGCCGGTCGCACCAATGATCACCACGTTGCCGCGAGTCATATACTCACAACCGTGATCACCAACACCTTCGACCACCGCATCGACGCCTGAATTCCGCACACAGAAACGTTCGCCCGCGACACCACGAATGAAGACCTCACCGCCCGTCGCCCCATAACAGGCCACGTTGCCGATGATGATATTTTCTTCAGCCTTGTAAGAAGCATTCTTCCACGGACGCACGCTGATGTGACCGCCAGACAAGCCCTTGCCGAAATAGTCGTTGGCTTCCCCTTCGACCTCGAACGTGATTCCCTTCGGCAGGAAGGCGGCAAAACTGTTTCCGCAGGAGCCCTTAAAGTGAATCTTGATCGTGTCGTGCGGCAGGCCAGCCCCACCGTGCAGCTTGCTGAGGCGAGACCCCAACATCGTTCCGACGGTCCGGTTGACGTTGCGGATTTCCGACTCGAACTCGATCGGTGTGCCGTCTTCCAAAGCCTGCTGGCATTTCTCAATCAACTTGTTGTCAAGCGCATCCTTCAGGCCATGATCCTGAACTTCCTGACAATAGACGCCGACCGTATCGGGGACTTCAGGCTTGTAAAGGAGTGCCGTCAGATCCAGGCCATCGGCCTTCCAGTGTTTGACCGCCTTGCGGGCATCCAGCTTGTCGACACGTCCGACCATTTCGTTGATGGTCCGGCAACCGAGCTTCGCCATGATCTGACGCAGTTCTTCGGCCACGAACGTGAAGTAATTCACCACATGTTCGGGCTTGCCGGAGAAGCGTTCTCGCAACCGCGGATCCTGGGTCGCAATACCGACCGGGCACGTATTGAGATGACAGACACGCATCATGATGCAGCCGGCAGCCACGAGTGCCGCCGTCGCGATACCAAACTCTTCTGCGCCCAACAAGGCGGCAATCGCCACATCGCGGCCCGTCTTAATCTGTCCGTCAGTCTGCACGACGATCCGGCTGCGCAAATTGTGCAGCACCAATGTCTGATGGGTTTCAGCCAGACCCAGTTCCCACGGAATCCCCGCATGCTTGATCGAGGTCAGCGGACTGGCCCCGGTTCCCCCTTCGTAGCCCGAAACCAGCACCACATCCGCATGCGCCTTCGACACACCGGAAGCGACCGTACCCACACCGACTTCCGAGACCAGCTTCACGCTGACGCGGGCTTCGGGATTGGAATTCTTCAGATCGTGGATCAACTGAGCCAAGTCTTCGATGGAGTAAATATCATGGTGCGGCGGCGGCGAAATCAAACCGACACCCGGCGTCGCATTGCGGATGCGACCGATGTACTCGTCGACCTTGTGACCGGGCAACTGGCCCCCTTCACCCGGCTTCGCTCCCTGAGCCATCTTGATCTGCAACTCACGGGCATTGACCAGGTACTCACTGGTCACACCGAAGCGGCCGGAGGCGACCTGCTTGATCGCACTGTTACGAGAATCACCATTGGGGTCGGAGACGTAACGGACCGCATCCTCGCCCCCTTCACCGGTATTGCTCTTGCCCCCCATACGGTTCATGGCAATCGCCACGGTCTCGTGTGCTTCGCGAGAAATCGATCCCAGCGACATGGCACCCGTCGCAAACCGCTTGAGGATTTCGCTGGCCGGTTCGACTTCACCCAGCGGAATCGGAGTATCCGCCCACTTGAAGTCCAGCAACCCACGCAACGATTGAATGGTCTCTTCGTTCTTATTCGCCAGAGCCGCAAACTGGTCGTAGGTCCGCTGGCTGTTGGAACGCACCGCGTGCTGCAGCTTGGCCACGACTTCCGGATTGATGGCGTGGAATTCACCGCTGCGACGCCATTGATAGAGCCCACCCGTTTCGAGATCCAGATCTTCCGGAACATGCACGTGGGGATATCCACGTGAGTGCCGACGCTTGGCTTCTTCCGCAACAACTTCCAAGCCAATGCCACCCAATCGTGACGGCGTGTAGGTGAAGTAGTCGGCAACAAACGCCTTATCCAGGCCGATCGCTTCGAAGATCTGCGCCCCGTGGTAGCTTTGCAGCGTCGAGATCCCCATCTTCGACAGAACTTTAAGCACACCCTTCTGGATGCTCTTAATATAGTTTTTCTGGGCGGTCTCGAACGACACGTTGCCCTTGGCTCCCTTCAACCAACCCTTCTGGGCCAGATCCTCCAGAGTCTCGAGAGCCAGGTACGGATTGACGGCACCACAACCGTAGCCATGCAGACAGCAGAAGTGGTGGACTTCGCGCGGTTCACCCGATTCCAGGATGATCCCACACTGCGTGCGGGTCCTCTCGCGAATCAAGTGATGATGCACGGCAGAAACGGCCAGCAACGCAGGAATCGGCGCCTGCTTCTCGTTTGCCGCCCGATCCGACAGGATGATGACCGGGATGCCGGCAGCGACTGCGTTATGAGCTTCTTCCCGAATGCGATCGACAGCCGCCTTAAGAGCTTCGCTCCCTCCAGCCACATCAAACACGGTCGAAATCGTCTGTGATTTCAAGCGCCCCGTGTTCAAGGCACGGATCTTGGCGAGATCTTCGTTCGTCAGAATCGGCTGTTCCAGGAACAGTTGATGACAATGCTCCGGAGTCTCTTCGAACAGGTCCTGCTCGGCCCCCAGTGTCAGCGTGCTCGAGGTCACGATCTCTTCGCGAATGCCGTCCAGCGGCGGATTGGTCACCTGAGCAAACAGTTGCTTGAAGTAGGAATACAACAACTGCGGCTTGTTCGACAATACGGCCAGCGGCGTGTCATTGCCCATCGAACCGATGGCTTCAATACCCGTGGTCGCCATCGGCGGAATCAGCAGACGCACATCTTCCAGCGTATAGCCGAAGACCTGTTGCCGAGTCACCAGCGTGCTGAGGTCGGTGGCGATGGGTTCGGCATGCGGCAATTGATCCAATCGCACCACCTGGTCATTCAACCATTGCCGCCACGGACGGCTCTCGGCGAATTGACGCTTGATCTCGGCATCTTCAATGATCCGGCCCTGGGCCGTGTCGACCAGGAACATACGCCCCGGCTGCAACCGGCCGCGCTGCACGACATTGGACGGATCGATGGGCAGCACGCCAGTCTCGGACCCCATAATAATGAAGTCGTCTTTCGTCACAGTAAACCGCGACGGACGCAGACCGTTACGATCCAATACCGCACCAATCACGGTACCGTCGGTAAACGTAATCGAGGCCGGACCGTCCCACGGCTCCATCAGGTACGAATGGTATTCGTAGAACGCCTTCTCATCGTCGGCCATGCTTTCATGACCATCCCAGGCGGCCGGGATCATCATCAAGACCGCGTGCGGCAATGAGCGTCCCGTGTGGTGCAGCAATTCCAACGCACAGTCAAACGACGCCGAATCGCTCATTCCTTCGGGAATGACTGGAATGATCTTCTCGATGTTGTCGCCGAACAGGGGTGACTTAAACAATCGTTCGCGAGCCCGCATCCAGTTCTGGTTGCCGCGAACCGTGTTGATTTCGCCGTTGTGAGCCACATACCGGAACGGATGAGCCAGCTCCCAGCTAGGGAACGTATTGGTACTAAATCGCTGATGCACCATCGCAATGGCGCTCTGGAAGTCCGGGTCGTCCAGATCGGTGTAATACTTGATGATCTGATTGGGCAGCAACAATCCCTTGTAGATCAAGGTGAACTGCGACAGGCTGGGCAGATAGAAATACCGCTTCTGTGCCAATTCACTATTCGCGATCGTACGTTCCGCCAGCTTGCGGATCACGTACAGCTCAACACCGAACTTTTCCGCCGTGGTGTGCGCCGACCGGCCAATAAAGATCTGTCGAATGTACGGCTCGCCCTTGCGAGCCGTCTCGCCAATGGCGCTGCTGTCGCACTTCAGATCGCGCCAGCCCAGAAAATTCTGACCTTCAGCCGCGACAATCTTTTCGAACGTCTCTTCGCAGAATTTACGTTCCGCGGGATCGGTCGGCAGGAAGACCAGTCCGCACGCATAGTCACCCACCGGCGGAAGTTGAATACCCAGTTCACCGCACTTCTTGCGGAGGAACTTATCGGGCATCTGCACCACCATACCGGCCCCGTCACCCGTTTCCGGGTCGCAGCCACAGGCGCCGCGATGTGTCAAATTCATGAGAATTTGCAGGGCGTCCGTCACGACTTTGTGCGATTTCACACCCTTGATGTGGCAAATAAAGCCGACACCACAGGCATCGTGTTCGTAATCCGGACGATACAAGCCTTGGGCCTTGGGCGGCTCTGAGCGATAGTGGCTTGAACTGGGCATGGACAATCTCTCTTATCTCAAAACTCAACAAACAACCGTTTAACCCGGCCTGCCGCAACTCATCCCAAATGGAGAGTTTTTGCCAGAGCCAGGTTCATGGGAGACACGCGATTAAGGCTTCCATCGGGACAGCCGCGACCGCGATATCAAAAACTGAATCTTCGGAATCACCAGCAAAGACTAAAACAAGTGCAGCAGGCGAAGGCTCGCTGTGACACCGTGTCCGTCGAAGCCGGAGACTGTGTCACACTTGTTTTGCAATACGTTTCAGACCGGAACCACTGGCGTCTTGAACGACATCCTGAGGTGCAGCAACTACGGCTCCGTCCGCGATCAGCACTGCGGCAGCCGTCGTGGCCGCCGAGCCTGTTCCTGTCAACAACTCAATGAATTTTTGTACGGCCGTCGGCAATGACTTCTGGCGGCGATGAATAATCCCCAGCGGACGCGACCATTGCACGTCTGAAAAGGGAATCGCACGTAACAGCCCCGCTTCGACTTCGCGGCGGACCGTGGGCGCCGGCAGAATGGCCACACCAGTGCCATCGCCGATCCCCTCTTTGATCTGTCCGATATTGTCGAATTCCTGGACCACATTCACCGCCACATGCTGCTCACGCAGCCATTTGTCGATCCGCTTGCGAATCGTCAATTCGTTCGTGAAAGCCACGAACGCTTCACCATCCAGCCTCTTAATCGAGATCGTTGATTCCGCTGCCAACTTATGCCGCGGATTGGCGACCAGCACCAACGGCTGATCCTGCCAGGGAATCACCGCCAGTTCTCGCTTTTCATCCGGAAACGACAACAAACCCAGATGCGCCCCGCCATTCACCACCTGTTCCACCACCTGATGGGGGTGCTGGTAATGAATGTCAGCCCGGGCATCCGGATAACGTTCGTTGAACTCCTTCAGACACTCTTCCATCTTCAGCAGCCCGATCGAGTAAATCGCCGCCACCTGGACATGGCCGACGACTCGATCTCGGAACTGCAGCACCGAGTCTTCCACCGCTCGGTAATCATCCAGCAACTTGCGAACGCCATCAAAAAACACCTGCCCGGCCGGCGTCAGCACCAACGGACGCTTCCGCTGCAGCAACACCACTCCGAGATGCTTTTCGATCGCTTGTATTTTTTGCGTAATCGTCGGCTGAGCCAATTCATGAATCGCAGCCGCCTTGGAAAAGCTGCCATGCACGGCCACATCGCAGAAAATTTCCAGGTCGTCGAGATTCATGTTGCTCATCTGCGGCAAGCTCCTTCCGGACCTCACCAGTGCTGTCGATCATTTGCAGTATTGGTTTTTGCAATAATCACCAGAGGCGATATTGCAAATTCCGATTCGATCCTAAACACGGTATCGCCCGACGTCAAGGAATGTCTTCAAGATTTCCTGTTTTTCTGGAAATGCCGGGTGAACATACCGGTAGAATTGAGCCCCTGACCGACGCACCTGACTCTCCCGAGTTGAGAAATCCGGACGCCAGATGAATAACGTCTGGATTTGGCCTTCTGCTATCAAGACCGATCTTATCAGGACTTGTTTATGGATCGAGAGGGGGGTTATATTGGTATTGCTGATAGTCCTTGCCCGACCACCTGCCCTATTTGCACCTCGCCCCGCTCGATCAGATTGACAGAGGCCGTAACGACACGCAGGTCGACTTAGATTGAAGCAACCTGAACCGATCGTGCCAGCACCGAAACCGTCCGATCCCTTGTATCGAGGTTCTTCAGCATGTCTGCCAAGCGTGCGTTTCTAGATCGGTCGGCAGCACCGTTCTCGCTGTCGCGTCGCAGCGTGCTGGCGACGACAGCCGGAATGTGTGGACTCTCGTTGCCCGAGATCTTGCAGTTGCAGAGTTGTGCGGCAGAACCTGGCGGCAGCGCCGCTCACAAAGCCAAAGCCTGCATCATTATTTATTGCTGGGGTGGCATGAGCCATCTCGAGTCGTTCGATCTGAAACCACTTGCACCTGTGGAGATTCGCGGCGAGTTCAATCCGATTTCCACCGTGGTGCCGGGGATTGAAATCAGCGAACACCTCCCGCTAATCGCTCGCCAGACCGACAAATTAGCCGTGATCCGCTCCATTCATCACGACGACGGGGCACATGGCAGAGGGATGTACTGGAACTTTACGGGTCGCAAACCATCGCGCCCCGAGGTCAACCTGCCTCCCATGCCAAGTGATTGGCCTTCACTCGCCGCGATGATTTCCAAGTTTCGTTCGCCTCCTCGGGGTGTCCCGACTGCGGTCCGTTTGCCGTATCCGATGGTGGACAACGGAACTTTGCAAGCTGGGGAATACGGAGGCTGGCTGGGTGGCAAGTTTGACCCGATCGTGATGCGGCCTCCGGGAGGCACACCATTTGAGGGCTCATCCCGCACGCTGGATGCGGAAGTGTTGAACCTCGGCGAAGTCGATTTGAATCGCCTCACGACCAGACGTGAACTGCTGGCGTCCTTAGACGCGCCGGGCAAGTCGGTGGCTGACTACGAGAACTTCCAACACTTTCACGGATTGGCCGCGGAGATTCTCTGCGGCTCGGCGGTGAAACGGGCCTACGACCTCGATAAGGAGGATTCCAAGGTTCGGGAGTTATATGGCAACCACTTGGGTGGGAAAAGCATGTTGCTGGCTCGGCGACTCACCGAAGCGGGTGTGCCGGTGGTTCAGGTCTGTTGTGCGGCGGGTGATCTGAATGGCGGCAGCGGAGACATGTGGGATACGCACGGCGACAACTTCAATCGCCTCAAGAATCGCTTGCTGCCTGTCCTGGATCGCGCGTTGTCTGCGTTATTGCAGGATCTAACCGATCGCGGAACGCTCGACGAGACCCTGGTTGTCTTGTTAACCGACTTTGGCCGCACACCGCGCATCAATGCCGCAGCGGGCCGCGATCATTATCCGAACGCCTATTCGGTCGCGCTGGCGGGTGGCGGAATCCGAGGCGGGCAAGTCTACGGCACCAGCGACAAACAGGGGGCCTTTCCCCATAACCAGCCCTGCACTCCAGCCGATATTCATGCCACGATCTTCCAAACGCTCGGCATCTCCCCGCGAGCCGAACTCCGCGACATGCTCAACCGCCCACATCCCGTCAGCGACGGAGAAGTGCTCCCACTGTCCTGAGACGATCAGCGATCCGAAAGGATGGCTCATCGAGTTGACTTGGAAGACTGCAGCGGGGGGTTAGGAGATTCCGCTGCTAAGCCAGCAAGCCTTCAACCACATGTCCGTGGACATCGGTTAAACGGAAATCCCGCCCGCTATACCGGTACGTCAGCTTCTCGTGATTCAACCCCATCAGATGCAGAATCGTGGCATGCAGATCATGCACGTGCATCCGCTGATCGACCGCGGCAAAACCCAGCTCATCCGTGGCCCCGTAGACCTGGCCTCCCTTGATGCCACCTCCAGCCATCCACATCGAGAAGCCCAGGTTATTGTGGTCGCGTCCCTTGGCCCCTTCCGATGATGGCGTTCTGCCGAATTCACCGCCCCAGACGATCAACGTGTCTTCGAGCAACCCACGAGTCTTAAGATCCGTCAATAAGGCTGCCATCGCCTGATCGGTCTGCAGAGCGTGATTCTTATGGTTCATGATGTCGCCGTGATCGTCCCACGGCTGGCCGCTACCATAGTAAAGCTGCACCATCCGCACCCCACGTTCGACCAGTCGCCGAGCCAGCAGACAGCCATTGGCAAACTGACCGGTGCCGTAAAGTTCTCGCGTGGCCTGAGTCTCCTTCTGCAGATCAAACGCGTCCTGCGCTTCGAACTGCATCCGGAACGCCATCTCCAACGAAGCGATTCGGCCTTCCAGTTGAGCGTCCTCACCACGGACTTCCAGGTGCTTGCGATTCAACTGCTGCAACAGATCCATCTGCCGCCGCTGCACCGGTTGCGAAACATAGCGATTGTTGATGTCGCGGATGATCGTCTTGGGATCGATGTTGGAGTTATTGATGTGCGTTCCCTGATAAATCCCGGGCAGGAAGCTGTTGCTCCACAACTGCGGTCCGACAACCGGACTTCCCGGACACAACACCACATAACCGGGCAGATTCTGATTTTCTGAACCCAGCCCATAGTTCAGCCACGACCCCATCGACGGCCGCGTCGGCTGACCTTCGCCCGAATTCATCATCAACAGCGAGGGCTCATGATTCGGCAGATTCGTGTGCATCGATCGAATGACGCAGATGTCGTCGATGCACTTCGAAGTATGCGGATACAGCTCACTGACTTCGATGCCGCTCTGCCCCGCCTTGGCAAACTTGAACGGCGAGGGCATCAACTTGCCCTTCGACCGCCCGCGTGGAAAGAGGGATTCCGGAGGGACCTGCCCCGCGAATTTTTCCAAGGCCGGCTTGGGGTCAAACGTATCAACCTGCGAGGGACCGCCATTCATAAACAAATGGATGATCCGCTTGGCTTTCGCCGGATAGTGCGTCGGCTTGGGGGCCAGCGGGTTCGCTTCGGCTGACGGTGCGGCAGTGGCTTCTCCAGCCAGGACCGCAGCCAAACCCAGCGAACCGAAACCAATGCCCATCGTGCGGAGCATTTCGCGGCGAGACAGCGGTAAAAAATTGTGTGTCATGGGTCAGCCCCAGCGAAGTTATTAATCGATCGGATCGAAAATCGTCATTGCGGTCGATGGGAGGGCGAGGGACCCAGAGGGTACCCCGCCGAGCCGCAAAGTCTTGCGGGAATCGAAAGACCAAGCGGTTCGGCGGGGTACCCTCTGGGTCCCTCACCCTCCCATGGACCTTATCATCAAAGCCACCTAATCCACGTAAGTAAACTCATTCGCCCCCAGCAAAGCCTGCACATACTGCGGCCACAGACCAAGCTGGCTCTTCTCATCCGGCGAAACGGGAGCCGTTAAAAACGCCAACCCCAGTTTCAATTCATCCTCAGTCACCGGCCGGCCATACAACAACAGATACGCTCGATCGATCCGCGCCGCATCCGATTCTTGCGGGTCAGCCGTCAGGCGTTGCGTCAAAGCCTGAGCCTGCCGCACCAGGAATTCGCTGTTCAAAACGAACAACTGCTGCAGCGGCACAGTCGTCTGAGTCCGCCGTTCGCTAGTGATATTGGGATCAGGAAAATCGAACAACCGCAACAGCGGGTTCAGATCATGGCGGCTAACGGCTCCATACAATGTCCGGCGACGATAATCGCTCGAGGCCAGATTCCCCGATGGTCCGCCGACTGTCGCATCCAGACTTCCCGACACCGTCAGCAACGCATCGCGCCAGGCTTCCACATCGAGACGCCGCCGATTCATCCGCCACAGATAGCGGTTATCGGGATCGATTTCCATGTTCTTCGCGTCGTGATTACTGCTGGCCCGATAGGTCGCGGACAAGACAATTTCGCGATGCAGCTTCTTCAACGACCAGCCGTTCGATTGGAACCAGTGAGCGAGATAATCGAGCAACTCAGGATGCGTGGGACTTTCACCCAAAGCTCCAAAGTTACTGGCCGTCGCGACAATCCCCCGTCCAAAATGCTGCTGCCAGACGCGATTCACAATCACACGAGCGGTCAGCGGGTTGTTGGGACTGACAATCGCTTCGGCCAATTCCAAGCGACCGCTTCCTTTGGAGAACGGCGCGGGTTCTTCAGGTGAGAGCACCGACAGAAACCGCCGCGGTGTTTCCGGACCGGGCTTCTGATGGTTGCCTCGCAGATAAATCCGCATGTTGGCCGCGGTCCCATCGACCAGACTGTGGGCGACGGGATACATCGGCGGCGAGCTCTTCTTACGGCTCTCCAATTCGGCCTTGATGTCGCTGCCCTGCTTGGCCAAATCACCCGTCAGCAATCCTTCGACTCTGTCACGCGGAACGAATCCGGGACCGTCATTATTCTTGAAGATCGCCTTCAGCAATTCGGCTTGAGGCCCCGTAAAATCTGGCTTTTTGAGCTTCCCGCGTTCCGCTTCCGGCGCTGCAGCAACTTGTTCGGCATGCTTCTTCTGCAACTCATCACGAGCATTCAGGGCCGAGATCAGTTCCTGCTGGAAAGCATCGGCGACCTTCTGCACATTTTCCGGAATAGGGGCAGTTTCGGTATCGGCCGGAGCGGTTAGGGCGAGCCACTCCTTCAACAACGGATACTTATCTTTGCTGTCCCCAGCATTCAACACGTTCTGCCAGCGTTCCAACATCCATTCCGGGATCTCGGTCTGCTTGGCCAGTTCTCCCCGTTGAGGCTTCTTCCCCGCGACCGGATACTTGAGTTGCCAGGCAGTGGTCAAGAATTTGGCCGCCTGACGAGCAAACGAGTCCTGCAGCTGCGGAATTTCGCCATCCAGGAATTTTTCCAGCGTCTGCTGCTGCTCTTTGATCCGTTGCTGAGCCGCCTGATATTCGGCCACGACCGTCTGCGGAACCAGGGGCGCTTCTTTATATGCGGAACTCGAAAAGATCCCCGCGAGACTGTAGTAGTCACGCTGTGGAATCGGGTCAAACTTATGATCGTGGCACCGAGCACACGCGACGGTCAGCCCCAATAGACCACGCGCCAGCGTATCAATCCGGTCGTCTAACTCATCGGCGGCAGCCTTTGGTGCACAGCCAGCATCTGCGTAGTAGACAGGCCCCAACGCGAAGAATCCCAAGGCCGGCAAACGTTCGGTCGCATCACCGTCGGGCAACAAGTCACCCGCGATTTGCTCGGTCACAAAGCGGTCGTACGGCAAATCACGATTGAGCGAATTCACGACCCAATCCCGGTAGCGAAACCCGTTCGGATAGTTGCGGGCGGCAAATGTATGAGCCTGGTCTTCCGCATACCGCGCCACATCAAGCCAATGGCGCCCCCAACGCTCACCGTAGTGCTGAGAAGCCAACAGTCGGTCAACCACCTTTTCGTCCGCGTCAGGCGATTTATCGTTGAGGTACGCTTGAACTTCATCCGGAGTCGGCGGGAGTCCGATCAAGTCAAACGACAATCGGCGAATCAACGCGGTGCGGTCTGCCGTGGCAACCGGCTTCAAGCCCCGTTTTTCGATTTCGGCCAGGACAAAGTTATCGAGCGGTTTCTTCACCCAGCCAGTCGTCTGAACGGCGGGAAGCTGCGGATCACGAATCGGCTGAAAGGACCAGAAGGCCCTTTGCTCGGCGGAAATCACATACTCGCCGAGAGGAGCCGCGCGCCCCAATTGAGCCACCGTGACTGTCGGAGCTTCGAACTCCAGTCGCGCCCCGGAAAACACCGCGTGATCGCTGCTGATCGCGTTGCCCCCCGGTCCCATCGCCGCACCCGTCGCGACGAGCGTCACAAACTGAGCTTCGGCCGGGATCGGAACGTTGAAATTCGCGTACTGACCATTGGCCTTGATCGGCGAGGGAACGGTCCCGGTCACCGCGAACTTGCCGTCTTGAAACTTGACCTCAACGAGAACGCCGTTGACATAGGCCGCAATCACCTTCTGAGCCGCATCCCCGGTCGTGCGGCTGACGATGGCCACCATCTGAACGCTCGCTTCGCTGCCCATCGCGTCATCGTTGATGCCGGCTCGTTCCGATCGGAAAGCAAACGCTTGAGTCGGCGGCAACCCGCCAGCTTTGCGAATCTCCGTCAGATCAAACGTAACCAAAGCATTGGCATGCAGGCCAATCCCCTGCTCGGTCTTGGGAGAATTCGCCGGGAAAGCCTGGCCCAGCGTGCGAATGCCGCTGTTTTCGGCCCAGGCGTCGTTCATCACCAGACCGTGAGTTTCGCGACCGCTGCCCACTGATTCAAAATCAAACTTGATCCCACTCGCGATTTCCGTGTCAGTGCCCCAACCCTGCACAACGCGATCGACACCCAAGTCAGTCGCATCAGCCGCACCACCAAACTGGTCCGAATCCAGTGCATCGCCAAGCGATGTCTCAGCGACGTCATCAAACAAATTGCCGAGCGGAATCTTCACATTGAGAGTCGGCCAGACTGCCCCACCGGCGACCCATTTGGTCAAATCCGCGATCTCCGCGTCCGACAACTTCTGCTTGGGGGGCATCTTGATTGAGCCCGCGTGTCGAATCGCTTCGATCAGCGAACTCTCGTCGGGCTTGCCCGGTTCGACAATCGCCCCCGCTTCGCCTCCCTTTTGGAAGGACTCGCGGTTCTCGAGACTTAGCCCACCCTTCGACTGACCATTGCCGTGACATTCAAAGCAACGGCTGATCAGGACCGGGCGAATCTTGCTCTCAAAGAATTCAATCTGCTCCGGGGATGGTTCGTCACCAAACACCGGTGCGCTGCAGAGACACAGGCAGCACAGAACAACGTATCGCGGGATATAGGGCATACCAGAACCATCGTCGGTAGAGGTCTGAGCGCGAGGCGGGCGAGCGAACAACCGGTAAAATCGGCAGGCATTCACATTCAGGCAGATCGCATAATCGTTTCAGTATATATCGGTTGGATTGCTGCCAGCAATTGTGAAACCGCCAAACGGGCGGATTAATCGCAATTCCGTATTCCGTAGCCCGACTCTCTGAGTCGGGTGCTCTTCGTCTCCCGTACGCTTGACTCCTCCGAGTCGAGTACGCCTCGTCGGCTTGGTGCCCGACTCTGGAGAGTCAGGCTACAACAGAGGGCTACACTGGGACCGCGACCTGTTTGACGATGTCTGCGATGATTTCCGCCTTGGTCGCACCGCTGTACTTGGACTGCGAGGTCAACATCAGACGATGCGGCAGCACATATCCGGTCAAACTCTGCACGTCATCCGGCAACACATAATCGCGGCCGTGCAGATAAGCCGACGCCTGGGCCGCTCGAAACAGCATCAGCGTGCCGCGTGGACTGACTCCTAACCGCAGGCGAGGATCGCGGCGGGTCCGCTCGACAATCTCGACCATGTAACGCCCGACATTCTTGGCAACTTTTACGTCACACACCTGCCGTTGCATCTCCAGTAACTCTTCCCGAGTCAGCACCGAACGCAACTGATCGATGGGTTTATCGGATTGCTGGGCGTAGAGAATTTCCAACTCGGTCGCCGCATCGGGATAGCCGATGTTGATCAACACCAGGAACCGATCCAGCTGAGCTTCCGGCAGCGGATAGGTCCCATGAAACTCCACGGGATTCTCGGTCGCCAGCACCAGAAACGGCGCGGGCAGTACATGCCGAACGCCTTCGATAGTCGCCTGCGATTCGCTCATCGCCTCCAGCAATGCCGATTGAGTCCGCGGCGATGCACGGTTGATTTCATCGGCCAGCAGGACGTGCGAAAAGATCGGCCCGGGTCGAAAGTTGAACTGCCCGTCCACGGGGTTGTAGATCGAAGATCCCAGGATATCCGCGGGCAACAGGTCGGGAGTGAACTGCACGCGATTGAAGCTCAAGTCGACCGATTTCGCCAACGCCTTGGCCAGCGTCGTCTTGCCAACCCCGGGGACGTCTTCCATCAGGACCGATCCACCCGCCAGCAGGGCAATGGTCAAGATCTCCAGGCACTCGGCTTTGCCGCGGATGACCAAGCCCAGATTTTCCTGCAATCGCCGCAACGGTTCGCGGTGGGACTCACCTGAGGGCATTATGAAAACACTTCCTTCACGCGGGGTATTGACCGGAAACCAGAGTGCTCTATGGTGTAGAAGAGAGGTGAGGTCAGTCAATGATGAATGTTGAATTCCATTTGGAAGCGATAACGCTGGAAGTTACGGGCCGTGTGAGAGTGTGAGGGTTTGAGAGATAGAGGGTGAGCATCGGCAATAACAAGTCCTGCATTTTCTCCGTTACCCTCAAACCACGCTGCTACCCGAAATGACCGCTCGCACCCGAACGCCGGATCATTGACTCACCCGGTCCCTTCAGCTACGAACCAACTACACCCGCGCCTTCCGACTGCCTTTTAATATAAAGAATCCTCATGCGTGTCCCTCCCACCAGTCGCCAGCGGTTTACCGATTATCTGGAAGAAACGCGTCGCAAGCGACAGGCGGGCGAAATTGTCCCGCTGCACAAACCTCACTCAAGCGCTCCCCCACGCAAAAAACTGTCACGGCCGTTTAAGGAATTGATCTGGCAGTTCTGGAGACTACTGGGAGCCGAACAAAATGCCGTGTTATTCGCCCTCGCGACTCTCACTGTTTCGACGCTGCTCAAGCTGATCCCGCCTGCCGTCACGCGAATCGTCATTGATAGTGCCCTCGGACAGTCGGCTCATCCGGCCGGCAATTGGCTGGGATTTGCGCTGCCCACGGATAAATGGCAGTTGATCCTCACGTTGTCACTCGTGGTCGTCGGAATCTCACTGATCGAAACAGTGATTCACGTGGCCGGACGCTGGCACGCCACGCGGGCCACAAAACGCGTCCAAGTCGCCGTGCGGAAGCAACTGTTCGAGCACGCCGTCCGCTTCCCACTTCATCGCATTTATCAACTCAAATCAGGCGGCGTCGCCAGCACCCTGCGCGAAGACGCCGGCAGCGTCGGCGAGCTGATCTTCAGCCTCCTCTACAACCCCTGGCGCGCCGCGATTCAATTCACCGGCAGCTTGATCATCCTCGCCCTGGTCGATTGGCGATTGCTAGTGGGTGGCCTGACGTTGTTGCCGCTGGTGATCATCACGCACCGTGCTTACGTTGGCCGCTTGCGACCACTCTATCGAGACATCCGCCTGCAACGTGAAGAAATCGACGGCCAGGCCGCTGAGGCCTTCGGGGGCATGCGAGTCGTCCGGGCCTTCGCGCGGCAGCGCAGCGAAACCGGCCGGTTCGTCCGCGGCAACCACTTGATGGCGCGGCAGGAGCTCCTCACGTGGTGGTGGTCGCGGGGCATCGAAATCGCTTGGGAAGTTACTCTGCCACTCGCGTCCGCCGGATTGCTGCTCTACGGTGGGTGGCAGGTGCTGGCTGGTTCGTTGACGCTCGGCGAACTGATGATGTTCCTCTTCTATTTGGCGATGCTCCTCGAACCGCTGGCCGTATTGGCCAATAGTTCGACTACCTTCCAGAATAATCTCGCAGCCCTCGACCGGGTCCTCGATTTGCTCGCGGAACCATTGGAATTTCCGCCGGTCAAGGACGCTCTCGAACTGCAAACCGGCCATGTCGCCGGACGGATCACCATGGAGCACGTCGGCTTCAGTTACGACGGTGCAGACCACGCGGCCCTGACTGACATTAACCTTGATGTCCAGCCGGGTGAGATGATTGCCTTCGTCGGTCCCAGTGGCGCGGGTAAGACGACACTCTGCAATCTGATCGCCCGGTTCTATGACCCGACTTCCGGGTCAGTCAAACTCGACGGCATCGATCTGCGGAACATTAATCTCGACAGCTTTCGCAATCTGCTGGGGATTGTCGAGCAGGAAGTATTCCTGTTCGACGGCAGCATCGCCGACAACATCGGCTATGGCGACAAAGATGCCACCCTGGAAGACATCCGTGACGCGGCCCGCATCGCCCATGCCGACGGCTTCATCATGGAGCTGGAACGGGGCTATGACACCCGCATCGGCGAACGCGGCGTGCGCTTAAGTGGTGGTCAACGCCAGCGGATCGCGATTGCCCGCGCCGTGCTGGCCAATCCTCGCATCCTGATCCTGGACGAAGCCACCAGCAATCTGGACACTGAAAGCGAACAGTACATCCAGGAGAGCCTGGTCTCGATGATGCAGGGCCGCACGAGCTTCGTCATCGCCCACCGCTTGAGCACCATCCGTCACGCGCACCGCATCGTGGTTGTCGATCACGGACGGATCATCGAAATGGGTACTCACGCCGAACTGCTCCGAGCCGGCGGTCGCTACCGCGATATGGTCCGGTTGCAACTCGGCCCCGATGTCGCGATCAGCGAGAGTTAGAGTTCCCAACGTAACCGCATGCCACTCGATCTCTCCGTCCTTATTCGTGTCATTTGTGTGATTCGTGGTTGAGAAATTCCTATGCAGGAGAACCACGAATCACACAAATGACACGAATAGGTCCTGGCGAGACCCAACCTGTGATTAATTATGCGAATGTTTTGTGGCAGTTTCGTGAGCGAGACTTAAGTATTTCTCCAGCAGATTCTACCGGCACAAGCCTAAACGTTTTGTGCTGGTGATTCTGTTTTGCATATCGACCTATTTTAACTGCCGAATTTAAACAACTTCTGCGCCGTTCCACCCAGGATTTTCGCCTGATCTTCGGCGGACAGATGCGCCATATACGATCGAGCAGCCTCAAACGCGGCTGCATACGAGCGACCCGTCGCAGCACCGTTGAAACCCCCGCCGTAAATCATCCGGTCTGCTCCCCAGGCGCCAGCCAGCTTCTTGATCACGGCGGCGATCTCCTCTTGAGACTGCATTCCCACTTCGGGAATAGATGACAGTTTCATCACCGTATTCCCGTACTTCGACCAGGCCATCACGGCGGCGTTGGCTTCCGGCGTTGACCCGAAAGGACGTCCGAGGTGATCGATGATGACCGTCGTCTTCGGAAATTCTTTAATGTACGGCTCGAACCCAGCCGCGAACTGCGGTTGAAAATGTAACTGCACCGCGAGATTCAGATCAGTCGCCATTTTCCAGAGTTTTCCTAACTCCGGCTTGCCAAACGGCGGCAACCGATCGGCAAGATAGGCATGGACGCGAACCGCCACGATTGGTACGCGGCGACTAAGATCCGGCAATTGATTCAGCGATCCCTCACGATCGGCGAACACCAGCGCGGTCCCCTTCAACTTGCCCTTGCCGACTTGCAGACAATGCTCCAGATATCGCAGGTCATCTTGATAAGGTTCGGGATGAACGACGATGGCATAATCCACCTTGGCCTCAGTCATGCACTGCAAAAGGTGTTCGGGAGTCGCCACCTCTTCAGGAATGTAGGTCGCTCGAGCGTGATACGGAAATTTCGCGTTGTCACGCCCCGCAAAGCAATGCAGATGCGTGTCAATCCGAGGAGGTACCGCGTCGGCTGCGAGTCCGGAATTGAGCGTCGACAAAAGCGCACAGGAGCCGACGGTGGAGCTCTTTAAGAATTCTCGACGAGATAGTTCAACTTGCATAACGAGCAGGCCCTATTAAGAAATAGTTTCTCGCAGGACAAATCTGTCCGGCATTGTCCTCACCCCGGCTGGGGTGATGCAGATTCGCCCCGCTTCTCGAATGGCAACTTAGAACCTCTAACAAATCTGAACGATCAGGCCCCCGTCGGGCTTGTCCCGGCGGAGCCCTGACTGGCCAGCTACCAGAGCGAAACTTGCCTGCCCCCTCAACGCGTAGTCTCCGATGCCCCCTGCCGCCGTGAGTGAACGTTGTCAAAGCAGCGACTGGGAGGCGGCAGGGGGCATCGGAGACGTAAAGGTTGAGAATTCGGCGAAATTCTCGGGTCGGTAGCTGGCCAGTCAGCGCTCCGTCGGGGCAAGCCCGACGGGGGCGATTCCTAATCGGTACTGTTAGACATTCTTAGTTATAGTTACTTCCCTTCCTTTATTACGACACAGCCAGGCACAGCGGCTTGAAACGCCTTAATACCGCTAACGCTCACCCCCGTATGTACCAGCAACAATGTTCTTAACTTCTTTAACCCCTGCAATTGCTCCAGCCCTGCATCTGTCATCCGGGCTCCGGTGAGATTGAGGCTCGTCAGATTCGTCAACGAGCCCAGGGGCGCGATGCCTCCATTCGTGATCGTTGGACCGGAAAATCCCACGGAATACAGTAGTTCGAGGTGCTCCAGCTGGCTCAGTGGTTTCAGATGCACGAGGCCCTTGTCTGTAATCGCCAGCAGACTGAGATTCAGATCTCTCAATTTGCTGAATCCTTCCAGATGGATCAGCCCGGCATCGGTAATCTTGTTGCCATAAAGATTCAGCATCTCCAGATCGACCAATGGTTTGAGATGCTGCAACCCGGCATCGGAAATCATCTGTTTCTCGAAACCCGTCTTTTTGACCACTAGCGCTTTCAACTGTCGCAACATTCCCAGAGTCTCACAAGCTTCATCGGTCATGCCATCACACACTTCGAGATCGAGCGCCGTGAGAGTGGCCAGCGGAATCAAACTGCGCAAACCAGCGCCGGTGATTCCCGTGCCAGTCAGAATCAATACTCGTAACTGCTTCAGCACGGAAAGATTTGCGAGCGCCGCGTCATCGACGTGACTGCACAGCTCAAGATTGAGACCCACGATTTGCGGACAGGCCTGAAGTTGTTCGAGCCCGGCGGCAGAGATCTGCGTTCCGGCGAGGTTCAGGATGAGCGATCCCGAGGCTGGCTTCAATAGATCCAGGAGTTCCGGGGAAAACGTCCCCTCTGGTGTGAGATGCTTTCGAGTGAGCGAAACAATCACCGGTGATGCGGATCCTTCGGGCACATCCGGTGCCACCGCATACCGGTAAAGCCGGCGTGCTTTATCGGCAGCCACCGGCACAGGTCGATCGGCGGGACCTCGCACCGGCCGAGCCGCTGAAAGCAGCGGTTCCACGGAGATCCCCAACTCGTGCAAGGCTTTGAACGTCGCATTCGAGGCGACAAATGCCGGTATCTGCTCGGTGGTGGCAGAATCTGTTGGCTCGCTCTTCAAATCATACACCCACAGAGTATCTTGCTCACGCAGATACAACCGACCGTTCGCGATCACCGGATGAGCCCAACTGTCTCCTCCAGCACCGGGCACATCCAGCGTGCCCTTCAACTCATATCCCGAGTCGGCGGCGGCAATCAGCGCGACCAGGCCATTTTGGTAACGAAAACACAAGTGACCATCGGCATACACGACGGCTGCCGAACCGACACCAGGGCCCCTTCGCTTCCACAAAATCTCTCCCGTTTTGAAGTCCAGGCACGTCGGCAGACCATTGTTATTGCCATGCCCTCCAAACAGTCGATCTCCCACTAAGATGACCCCGCCGTGATGGTTCTGAAATTGACTGCTGGTTAGCTCATAGATGACCTTGGCTTTAAAGGCATGTGGACTGCCCGGGGGACTGACTTCCGGTACGATCTGTAGCAGAACACTCCCCGCGTTATAGCCATTCGCAGCGAAGACGAAATTATCCCGCACGACCGGCGTGGGGATATTCGCGGTGCCGTTGGCGATGGAATTAAATCCCCACAAAAAGCGACCGTCTGCCGCGGCCACACCAATGACTCCACGCCCCACGAGTTGCACATATTGCCTGACGCCAGCCACTTCCAGCGGCACAATCGACGAGAACCCGGCACCATCCCTCCCTGCCGATCCCAGGTCGGGCAACGTGGATTTCCACAGGACTTCGCCAGTTCGCTTATTCAATGCCACGACAGCGGCCTCGGGACCACCCGGCGTACAGATCAGTTTCTCACCGTCGACCAGGGGCGACTCGCCATATCCGCGGCCTGACATCATCCGTCCAGCGAAATCTTCCAGAAAACTCCGTTGCCAGAGAATGTCTCCGGTGAGCGAGTTCAGGCAGACCAATTCGCCATCGGGATCCAGGGCATATAGCCGATCTTCGTCCGCGGTCGGGGTCGAACAAGGATTGCGCTGGGTCGTGCCGATCTTGCGCGTCCACGCCGTCTTACCCGTATCAGCCTGAATGGCGGAGACGATGACGTCCGCCTCCTGCTTGCCCATCGTGAACACCAGGCCCCGACTGACCACGACGCTGGAAAAACCCGATCCAACCCCCGAGGCCTGCCAGACCACGCGCGGGCCCCCTGCGGGCCAGGACTGCAGCAATCCGGTTTCCTGAGACACGGCATTGCGTCGAGGGCCTCGCCATTGCGGCCAGTCTTCGGCGACGAGGGGACCTGCCAATAGAACGAGCGCCAGCAGTGCCAACGCCATTGGTCTGAGCAAGTTCTGCAGCATATTTCGACCGTTCATCGCGTGCCTCGCTTCGAGCAAGGTATCGAATTGGTGCCTGAGTGCACCAGACATCTATCAATCGTTACATCGTGACGACCAGATACTTGCGAGTCGAGTTCGAGGTATGGTCCATCTTCTCCGGGTCACGGCGATAACGCGACCCTCCCAAGCCTCGGGGACAACTTGCAGGGTCGCTCCCAATGCATTCCGACAGCGCCAGATGATTCTACGCGCGACAACTCTCCTGAGATACCGAGGAACCAGATATGCCGACGATTGATTTCTCCAGATCGTTCCTGACGTTTCGCATCGATACACTCAAAAAGCCACCGCAAACGGTGTCGCAACAGCCGCCGTATTCGCTCAACAACGCGCGGATTTGCGGTGGATGGGGTGCGTAATCGACTGTTCTGCGTGGGACGCATTGAAGTCGTTATTGAATTGTTGAAGTGAGCCCAGTGCCCTGAGGCCTGGGCATCTTGAAGTCACGCTACGCGAGCATTTCGAAATTACCGCCGCCCTGACGGGACTGGGCTCACCTGTCTGATTTCGAGAGAGGTTGTCTGAGGCAATGGAGCGTTATTGCTCACGTCTCTTTGTGCTCACTTATTCCTAATAGGGCGCGTCAAAACTCGTAGTCTGCCGTTTCAAGTCCCGGGGATCCGAGTTGAGACTGTTTTGGTGCCGGTAGAGTCATTTCGGCGGGAGATGGAACCGAGACGTGCCGCTCCCAGTCCGCCAGGGGGACGATCCAGGGATCTCGCCGTAGCGGTTCATGGAGCGGGATAATCCACGGTTGCGCGCCCCAGGTGCGGTTCACTTGCGCATAGTCGATATCGGGATCCATCATCAACTGCGGTTTGCGACCGTTCAGCGAAACCAGTGCGAGCACTCGAATCTGTAATGTTCCCTGGCCATGATCCCGGTAATGATCTCGCAGGAAATGCACAAACGTGAGAATCATATCACTGTCTTTGCTCATGCGGCTCATCTGCCGCGAGGTCAGAAACGAGCGGACGTCAACCACCCCTCCCTGCCCCGTGCCCGGATGGCGAACATAGAACCGAATACCAACGTCCTTTTCTCGCAGCATCATATGCCAGGCAAAGTGGTGCCCTTCTTCGGTCCAGATCCCCGACATGGGATATAACAAGCCGCGCAGGGGAAACAACAATTGCCAGGCCACATAGACCCCCAACAGGCTGGTAATCAGAGCCTGGCACTGCGAGGAAGGCCATGGGACATGAAACGCTTCAGCCGGCAGGCGCCGCAGCAGCAGACGACGCGGCCAGTCTGGTGGAAAGAACACCAGAGTGGCCCCGATCATCATCCACGGGAAGATTCCAATTTCGAACAACACAGAATTCAGAACGTGAAACAGCACAGCCAGCAGATAAGCCACCCAACGGGTCCGCTTCCAGAGCAGCAGCGGGACGACGAGCAAATCCAGCAGCAAGCCGCTATACGCGAAGACAATCCCCGCCCAGTCCTGAGCCAGGTAAGGGCCGATCCAGGGAAGATTCGCGCGGCGCTGCAGCCACATCCCTAATGGATAGCCCTGCAGCCAATCGCTGTCGAGCTTCGCGAGGCCGCCGTAGAAATAGGGAATCGCCAGTTGCAACCGCAACAACCAGAGCGTCCAGGCAGGAACCACTGGCGACCGCAGGCGGGGTCGCAGCCAGGCGTCAACCGACAAGGCGCGATGCGCCGGCAGCACGATCAACAGGAAATTCAACAGCACGATCAGATAATAGTGGTTGAGATAGAACGCTTTCTCAATCAGAAAGACATGGGTCATGCCGACCGCAAAAATCAGCGCTGAAAGGCGATAGCAGGCGCCGAATAAAATACCCGCCGCAGCAACTCCCAGCACATAAAAGTGCCAGTACATTCCCGTCCCCGACCAGGGGCGAACCCAGCCAAAACCGGGATACGTGAAATGCATCACCGGCTGAATATAGAGCTGATCGATCCAGCCGCTGCGAATGGTCGACACCACATGATAGACCATCAGCGCGCCGAACAAGATGCGGAAATAGACCAGGCTCGCGATGTCGACGGGCACAAACAATGACTCGCGCCAGCCCAGGCGGGCAGCCTTACCTGTTACAAGCGGTTCGTGCTCGTGCGGCGGGAGTTCAGCGCTGGTTGAACTAAGCGAATCAGCGGACACGCGCGACTCCTCAAGGGGCCTGATCTTCCGTTGCCGCGGGCGAGATCACCTCGGGCGTGTTCGGAACCTGCTCAATGAGCTCATTCACGGCACCGGGTTTCTTCTTCAGCGTGAAGGCATCGTACAACTGACCCGTCGCCGTCTTGGCTTGATATCGCAGTGCGTCACCGTCGATCGAAATCACCTGGTAGAGCTGCGTGTTGTGTCCCCGGCGAACACCGGGTGCAGCACCCTTGTTATACATCTTGGGCCCCGAGACCGACACCACATACATCGTGCCTGCCGGACTGCGGGCGGTCGCCCCCGAGGGAATATTCTCGTGACTACGGAGCTCGGTCCGCAAGTACGCGTGATCGTGCCCCTGCAAGACGAGATCCACGCGGTACTTGTCATACAACGGTTGCCAGGCGTTCCGCAGTTCCGGATTGTCCCGGCCGATCGCTGCCGAGTAAACCGGATGATGATGCGAAACGATGGTCCAACGATTGGGATTGTCGCGGAGGACAGACTCCAGCCAGCGAGCCTGGGGCTCGGGCTTCTCCATCGAATTGAGACTGATGATCCGCACGCCCTGCACATCGACATAATACACAGTCTCATGCAGATGCTCGGGCAGTTCCTGCGGTCCATTGTCGGGGAACTCAAAGCGATGACGCCAGGACCGGGTGAAACCACGCGGCACCTTCTTCAGCTCGGCCGGGTCCTTCGGCAAGGGAACAGACCGCTCCATGTCGTATTCATGATTGCCGACCACCGCCAGTGTCGGGATGGAGGCATTCACCCAGCCGCCGGCATCGCACCACTCGGCCCATTCCGCTTCGCTGTTGCCGCGATTCACGAGATCCCCCGCATGCAACATGAATAAAGCTCGTGGAGCATCCGAAAATGCCTCACGAAAGACGCGCGACCAGTGGGACTTAATATCGTTCTGGGCGTCGCCGAAATAGACGAACGTGAATGGCCGCGGCTCGGCATTGGCCGTGCGGAAGTGACACCAGGCACTAAAGTTAGTGCCGTCCCCGACGCGATAGACATAAAGCGTATCGGGACGTAGATCGTTGAATCGGACACTGTGAAAATGCAGCAGTCCCAAGTCGCTCTGGTACGGGCTGGTTTTCGCCAGAACCTTGGCGGCAGTCGAGACGAATTTCGGCCCGGAAGTGGCCAGCGCAATTTCCGCAAACGCCTCCTTGACCGTGCCATCCGTTCGCCACGACACGGCCTGCGAGCGAGCCGGGTCTCCATGCCAGGAGAGCAGCAGGCGATCGGGCATCGCCGTGGGCCGATAAAGAATCGCGGCTTCAACGGCCTTGGGCTTCTCGTGGCTGGGGTGGTCGTGAGCATTGGCGATTGCCGCCGAAACGCCGACCAGCACGAGCCCGCACAGGAGATGACGCAGGATCCGGAGTCCAGAGGACAGATCGTGGCGCTGGGTTGACTGCATCCGAGGACTCCAATTTGACGGACTGAGAGGGCTTGGGGATGTTTGAATCCAAGCTGCGGGAATTCGAGAATCGCTGACAACCATCCAGATTACGCCGAACACGCACCTGAATTTGCTCATCACACCGCGCTGGCACGGATGTTAAATCAAACGGCTTGCGCGAGCGACCAACTAAGGAGCGGTGAGTTCCAGATCGATGACGTTTTCCGCGGCCTCCACGGTCTTCTCCAGCGGCGCCTTGCCGCAAGCGTAACGATTGGCATCTGTCAGCGGAGCATCGTCATCCACTGGAGCGGGTGCAAACACCTGAACCGCATGGGTCCCGACGATGGCGCCATCTCCTTTGGCGTAAGTGGTCAGCTCATAGGTTCCATCCGATTGAATCACTCCCGAGGCCGATCGTCCCGATTCATCGGTTTTTTCTTCTGACGCTCCGGTCGGCACAAAAACCACCAGGCCCGCAGTGACCGGACGTCCGTTGCATTTGACGACCCCCTCCACTTTCGCGACCGGAAACTCGCCGCTCCTGCCGCAAGCCGAAAGGGTGCAGATTCCCACAGTTAAGAGGAACATCTGACGAAATGACAATTGCATGACAGCCGCTCCTATGAAACAGGAAATTGCCGGAAAATCGAATAGAGCTTGAGAAACCAGTGAGCTGTCGGCCTTGCAGCCGACCAAGCTCGTGCCACTGGTTCATGACTGTACTCGGTCATGAACCAGTGCTCCCCAAGCGACCTGACATAAATTCGGGACTCACACCTGGAGGCAGCACTGCTTAACGACTGTGTACAGTCGCGAAACAGTGGCACGAAATCGAATTGCCCCAGAATCACGCGAGGCTATTCAGTTCGCATCCAGATTATTCCGCATTGACCACGTTGCCGTCCGCCTTATCACCCAGGTAGCTATAGGTCTGCATATTGATGTTGTCCGAGACCAAGCGAACCGATCCGTCGGCGAACAGAAACATCACACCACCCGTGTGCAGACTGGCAAAGCAGTCGTCGAACTGATTGAGAGTCGTCACCGGCAGTGCGTTTCCGCCGTTGGGAATGTGGGCGACACTGGTCTCGCCGACCACGTTCTGATGCTGATTGTTCGTCCCCAGCCAGATGCCGAAATCTCCGACATTGGGATGCGTCGGTCCATCAATCGCCCGCGCGAACTTCGTATAGCCTTCGCCAACGGCGATCGTATTGCTGGTACCGTCCAGAACATCACGGATGCGCGTCGGGCGATAGGTCGCCTTGATTTTGCCGAACATGCCGGTGATCGCGGCACCGCCAGATCCCAGGCATCCCTTATAGTCGCTGCGAGCAAACCCGCCCAGCGACCCGCTGGGGGAACCGGCACCCGGGCGAATCGGTGAATGCGTCAACATGCTGTTGGACGGGCACAAGAAAACCGGCAACAGCACGTCCGTGACCCCTGCCACCAGCGGCAGAGATCGCTCGGTATACACCGAATTGCTCGTAATGATGCTGCCGTAGTTGTTGAAGTCGAGTTTATTATAAATATTCGCCTGATCCAGACTGGGCAGCAGGAACGTTGCCCAGCCATAGTCCTGGTCACCGAAGATCGTTCCCGGAGGAAAGCAGTCGACTTGCTCGTGATAGTTGTGCAGTGCGATACCGATCTGCTTCAGGTTGTTCCTGCACTGCGACCGCCGGGCTGCTTCGCGGGCCTGTTGCACTGCGGGCAACAAGAGTGCAATGAGCACGGCGATGATGGCGATGACCACGAGCAACTCAATCAACGTAAACCCACGGGGCTGCGACCGAATCTTCATGAGATTCCTCCGAACCAGGAACGAAAGAGGCGAAACAGAATGAGTTCGCAGAGCGAACGTTTTCACTGAAACCAAACTGCCAGCGGGCGTCATGTGACAAATAATATAAAAAACCACTTTGGTCGTCTAGGGCATCGGGCGACGCACCTGCCAGGAAAGGGATTATTCACGGGATCTTCACAGCACTTTCACATTTCACCCTGACATCACACCAAGTAGACGCTAAGCATCCCTTCGGTTATCTGCATAAACGTCGTTATTTGCAGATTATTTCTCATATCTTGATGCAACTCTTAACATGTAACCTGGCCGTCGACAGGGCTGCTTCCGTGTCCCTTCAACTCTGCTCAAAAGTGGGTCGACGTCGATCACAGTACGCCGCGATTCATTGCCTACCAGGCAATTTCTATTCAAAACACGCAAGACACTTCGTGGCACATGGCATAAAATGCCACATTGCGATAAGATCGGATTTCGATGGCGGTGGGCAAGGGTATTGCGTCCGATGTGCCAGATGCCCGTCAATTTCAGGAGCGACTCTGATGCGTTGGTCGACTGCTTCCCGACTCGTGACTTGCTACATGTTGTGCTGCTGCCTGATCGCTGGGTGCGGTGGTCCGCATTCACCGGAGCGGGCAGCCCTTGCTATCGTGGAAGCTGAAGGCCACGCCAAAAGTGCGCTGGACGACAGCCAGCATGTGGTGTCGATCACGTCTTCCACCATGACCGACGCGGTCGCTACGCACTTCGCCGCCCTGCCCCATCTCAAATCCTTGACATTGTCTGGAAGTCCGATCGGTGATGTCGGATTGCAGTCGATTGGCTTACTGACGAAACTCCAGGTACTACAGATCGACAAGTCGAAAGTCACCGACGCCGGTCTGCATCATCTGAGCCGCCTGCACGAACTCCGCGAACTGAACCTGGCCGGCTGTCAGATCACCGATGTCGGACTCAAATCACTGGCAGGACTCACACAGCTCACCACGTTGAATTTGAATGACACGCAAATTCAGGGTGCCGGCCTCGCACAGCTCTCCGGCATGACCCACCTGGAGTCGCTGTACCTGCAGAATACGACCGTGGACTTCGAGGGGCTTCCCCCACTAACGGGCCTGTCGGCACTCAAATTGTTGCATTTGGCCCGCACGAAGGTGGGGGGAGGAATCGTACGAGCAATTGCCGGGCTGCCGAAGCTGGAGCGACTCTATTTGAATGGGACGCGCCTCCAGGATGCAGATATTCCCGCGCTGGCCGCCGTGTTGGCAGACAATTCGCCGCACTTGAAGGGTCTGTTTGTGGAGCAGACGGAATTGTCGGATGCGGCACTCGAACCACTGCATCCGCTGGCTCAATTGACCGAGTTCACTCTAATCCATGTGCAGGGAACACGGATCACCAAGAACGGAGTCGTGCGGCTGCGGGGTCTGCTGCCCGAAGTGAATGTCGTCAGCCAGCACTAAACGCTGGCCCGGCGTTGCTCGCGACAGAAAAGTTGGTAACGATACGATATGCGGCCACCAGTGCTACGGTTTCTTGACAGACAGGGAATCCAGCATGTGCCCTCAATGGCGGCGCACTACATCAAGGATTGACCGGTTGGAGGTGGGATGGCAGGTGAACGTGAATTGCTGGATGAGCGGGTCTACAACCATTTGCTGGGGCAATTGTCGACTCGTCAGCTCGAGTTGGGGGCCAGTCTGAAACCTGGCAGGCTGGCGACCAATCTCAACGTCAGCCGGACGACCGTTCGTAAGGCGCTCTCGCGACTGATCGACGATGGTTGGGTAAAACAGACTCCGACCGGTTCCACGTACGTCGCGGAATGGCCCACTCAAGCTCCCCAGCCTGTCGAAGCAGCGGGGGAGGTCGAACAACAGTCCCAGATCGATGCGACCTACTGGTTGATCTTCGACTGGATCCTGCAGGGGAACTGCCAGTTTGGTGCCGATGTCAACCCGCGTAGCTTCGCCGATCAGTTTGGGGCCAGCATGGGCACGGTCCGGCATGCGCTGGACTGGCTGACCCGGGACGGCATCCTGATCCGTGAGCCGCGGCGCGGCTGGCGTTATGGCTCGCTGACGTGGCAGGACGTGATCGACACGATCGAGATTCGAACGATGTTCGAATCGGAAGTCATGCGGCGGGCCGGCCAACGGATTCCTCAGGCGATCCTGGAACAACTGAAAGCCGAGACCGAAACGATCCTGCAGTCCATCGAGTCACTTCCCGAACGCGAACGTCGTCAGGCCGATTATCACTTCCACACTCTGCTGGTCGAACAGACCACCAGCTCAGTCCTGATCGACCTGGTGAAACCGCTGATTCGACGGAGCATGTATTGCAGCCTGACCTGCCCCTCCGACAAGCGGCACCAGGCGAAATCGTTCCGTGAACATCTCGGCATAATCGATGCGCTGCTGCGCCACGATCTGACTACGGCCATTGATTTATTTCAGGCGCACATGAGTCGCAGTCTGCTCGATAGCCTGCGAACACAGATGCCGAATATCCCTTCGAATGAGGGTCTGGGCAACACGCTGGCAGAGATTGCGACAGTCGCTCCACGCCAGACAGAGCCGTCGCCCTGACGGCGCCTCGGTGCTGAATCTTGGTTTCCCGCCACAGAACAGCGCGACAACCAGATACTTGCGATTCCGGTTTTAAGTATGTTACATCTCTGCATGCTCATGGCGATGACGAGACATTCCCAAGCCTCGGGGAGACACTGCTGGATCATGCCTGCCAGCGTCGCCAGTTGAATCGGAACGCGACAACTCTTCACAGATACCGAGGAACCGGACATGCCGACGATTGATTTCTCCAGATCGTTCCTGACCTTTCGCATCGATACGCTCAAAAAGCCACCGCAAACGGTGTCGCATCAGCCGCCGTATTCGCTCAACAACGCGCGGATTCAACTCGATAGCGTGTGCGATATTACCGAAAAGGCCACTGGAACGGCCCAGCGTTTTGTGCTGGGTGCGAGTTGCAAGACCGAACGGGTGGGGGTCAAAAGCGACATCTGGACGGTCCCAAACGCGGATTTTGTCCCGGTGATTTCGACCGACCGATTTCTCAACATTAAGTCGTACGCGTACCTCGGGCAGGAACAGACGGTGCAGTTGTACGGACACAATCGACCTCAACCCGACCGCCAGACCGGCGATACGGCTGTGGCGTTTGATTCTCTGAAAATTCACGTCCACGAGACCGCCGGAGAATGGCTGGAGACCCCCGCAGCGATCATCGCCGCGACCTTTGCGCAGCATCCGCTCACGGCCTGTACAGAATATGAAACGGACCGCTATCGCGTCGCTCTTTATTATCCCGTCAAGACGTTTAATGTGAACGAGCGAGACAATGTCTATCAGACCGATACCGGGCCGGTCTTGTTCCCCGACCTGACGCGTGAACCGGCAGACTTGATCACCGGCATGGAGCTAACCTACACGGCGTTCAACTGTCCCGAGTGGATTGAGTTTCTAGTGCGCGTGGCGAATGATGTCCCCGGTGGTGCGAAGGTCTATCACTATTCGAAGTCGTTCCGGCTGGATGGCGTACGCAATCGCTTGTTCCGCGTCTGAGCAAAATTTGGACTGCGGTGATTCATCACCGCTTTCTAATTTTTGAGACATTGAATTTTGGGAGGGCGAGGCTCCTGCCGAGCCTAAGACGACCGCAGGTCGGCGTCCGCCGGAGGCCGGTTTGTTGAAATGCCTCCGGCGGACGCCGAGCTAAAGCTCGTATTAGGCTCGGCGGGAGCCTCGCCCTCCCATCTCAAACGCTCCAAAGTTGGACTTGCCAGTAGGTCCGGCTCTCGAGCCTGAATAGGAAAGCGGTGATGAATCACCGCAGTCCAAATTCGTCGAATTTTATCGCGATTCTGATTTCAATTCGCTGATCCACTTTTTGATCAGCTCGACTGCAGGACGATCAACAACATTCGATCCCACATGCGGCATTCTCCCGCGTTCGGTGATGCGCATCCGATGCCACAAGAGTGACTTCTCAGCGTCACCCGGGACGAGGATCTTCGCACCCGGAATCCCGAAGTCGCCGTGTGTGGCGAGAGTATTGATCGTGCCGGTCGCCTCCAGTGGTAGCGTGTATTGCAGTTGAAACAAGGCGTTTCCTCCGCCCCAGCGGATGTGGCAGTCGGCGCAGTTCACATGCAGATACGATCGCGCTCGGTCGTTGATGGTTGCCATTGCATCGTGAGGATCTACGAGTCGCTCGCGTGGGGACGAAGTGACCTTGCCGGTGGCCGCATCTTTCCGATCGTAATAGTCCGACACTCGTTTAGTGAACATTCCAATGTGATCCAGTGTGTCGAGCTGGTTCGCCTGCACCGTCCCGTATTTGTGGTCGCGGTTCATCTGCGGAGTATTCAGTCCCAGTACAAACTTAGCCGGCATGGTATGGCACAGGGTGCATTCACTGCGGCTAGGAAAATGCCAGACTTGCTCGCGCTGGCCGCCTGGCGCTGTCGCGTCCTTCACGACAAATGTCTTGTTCGCACCGCGCGCGTCCAACAATTCGGCGTCCGACTGGTCTTCTTTCCAGACGTACGTGTATCCGCGCCAATGGTCCTGTTCGATGTGCAAGAGGCGGGTTTCTAAACGCCGCCGCGATTGGGCGTTGCCGGGTTCGAGGTCGAGGGCGAACGTCTTCACCAGGACCGAACCTTCGGGAAACTTCCAGGCGTCCGTGGGATGATATTCCACCTGGTTGTCGCCGGGGACGGCGATGAATCGTTCCTTATGTGCCCCGTCAGACCATAACGGCGAATTCACCGAATACGGAATGACGCCGGCGGCCGGCTCGTGATTTTTGGTATTGGCGAATAGACCAGTCTGGCTCAAGAGTCTGGGGAATTCTTGTGGCACCGGCGAGGCGGCAATCGGAGGGCGGGGAACTAATTGATGCAGCGTGCCGGTGTAATCAATGATCAGCAGTTCGCCATCGAGGTCCTCGGCAAACCCCACAATCCGCAACGCCGTGTCGACCAGTTCGCGATGTCGCAGAACTTTTTTCGCGGCGCGATCGTATTCGATGCCCCAGATCTTGCCCGTGTCGAAGTCTCCATAAAGATAGGTGCCGATCAGTTCCTGCTGCCGTGTTCCGCGATAGACGAAGCCACCGGTAATCGATCGGGCCTCGCTGTGATCGTGTTCGATCACCGGTGGCGAAATCGGGGCCGGGCCGACGGGACGCTCGGGGCGAAAGGGATGAGTCCCTTCCGTCACGGACCAGCCGTAGTTGCCTCCCTTTTCGACTCGGAGGACCATATCCCACAGGTCCTGTCCGACGTCACCCGCCCACAAGTCGCCCGTCGCACGGTCGAAACTCATTCGCCAGATATTCCGCATGCCAAACGCGTAGATCTCTGGCCGAGCGTTAGCCACGGTCAGAAACGGATTGTCTTTGGGAATTGCATACGCTCGGCCTTTGTCTTGATGGTCGACATCAATCCGCAACATGGAGGCTTGAAAATCAGACAGATCCTGGCCGCTGCTGTTGCCATCCGCATAGCCGCTGCCGTCACCGACCGGGCAATACAGATATCCGTCGGCACCGAACTTCACGCAGCCACCGAAATGGTCTTCCCCAGCCAGCCATTCCAGGACGATAAATTCCGTATCAGGATTGCAGGTGGGTGGCGTCTTGCCGTTCTTGACATCGACGGTATAGCGGGCGATGCGGGTCCGGGAAGGTTGCGGTTTGGAATCGGCGTAGCAGACGTAGAGATAGCCGTTTTCGGCGAACTTGGGGTGGAAGGTAAAACTCCAGACGCGGCAGGATTCAAACGCTTGCGGGTCGCGCGGATTTCTTCGTCGGACATCGAGAAACGGCTCAGTCCGCTCGGGCTTGGCGTTCGCAAACGTATGGAGTTGGCCAGACTCTTCGGAGACGACCCAGCGGCCCCCGAGTGGCCACGGCGCCATATCCAGCGGGCGATCCAGTTTCAATTGTTCGTAGACGCGAACCGTTTGATAGGGAGACGGCGGTTCAGGGGAACCGATCACTCGGGAAGTGACCCACGGCGTCCGCTGCGGAATTCCGAAAGGTGCCTCTGCAAAAGCGATGGTGACTGAGAACCAACTTCCGACAGCAACCAGAAACATCGAACGCATAGAGAAATCCGAATTTGTAGGGCTTGGCGGATGATCTGCAGGCAACAGATCAACAACCACAAATGAACGGGGCCAGATTGTCACAATCTCAGACATAACGCAAGGCGCGACGTCATACCAAATGAACAAGCGAGCCGGGTGCCATGAGCAGACCAAGAAGGGGCGAATGGCGAGTCTTATTCGTGTCATTGGTGTGATTCGTGGTTAAAAATCTCCGAAGAAAAGTGACCACGAATCACACCAATGACACGAATAAGAACTGACCGATCTCACGATCATAGTGATTAACGCGAGTCATCTGGACTTTGATCGTATTCACTGAATTCTGTAAGGTCTTGAGCTTCGCCGGCCGTAACTTTAGGCGTTTCGAATCAATTAATCTCGCGAATGCCACGCGCCGCAAATCTCGCCTCGCCATCATTTAAAAGTAATGGCCGTAGTCTCATTTGACGGCACTCGGACGGGGCCGGGAGACCCGTCCTACGGTGCGTGGAATTCGCTGGATATCGAAGTTGGCTGTGTTATTATGTTCGGCACTGCGGACATGCGAACAGATGAGCGTCGGGACGTGGCCCGGGAGCTCGCTGTTTTGCTGATTTTCTGCTGGAGAATGTCTGATGTCGCGTTTGTTTGTTCGCTGCCTGTCAGGTTTATTGTTGGCCTGTCTGCTGACGATTGGGCCCGCTCGAGGTGCCGGAAATGTGGATGCTGCCCGCGCTTTCACGCTGGCGGATGTCGACCTGCAACGGTCGGCGATCATTAATAAGGGTCAGCGCGAGCCATTGACGGCGGCCGCATTTCGGGCTCATTTCGATCCGATTGTCGATAAGCCAGTGCGGAATGAAGTTCAGGCCACAGAGGGCTGGCAGCTTGTGCTGGTTTTTCGCAAACCAACCCCGTTGGGGACGGCATTGCTGAGTACTTGCGGTGGACCGTCCGGCAATTTTCTGGCACAGACACTCCAGCCGGGATTTACGGGCTCTCCAGACAAGCCCAAGCCGACTGACTGGCAGACGATCAGTTCCACGCACACCTTCCCCGCAGATTTCAAAACCCAGGCTGTCCGTTTGCAGGCGACTCGCGAGTACCGCGGTCCGCTGGCGTGGCTGTTCTGGCAACCTCGGCTGGCGAGCATCACTGCGGCAGCGGTCGGCAGTGGCGAGCGGGCTCCGTTTGGAGCACACCCCGATGCCCTGCCCCGCAGCGAAGCCTGGTTCAATACGAGTCGCGACATGCGGCCCGGGGCGGCCAAACAGATGCAACGCGGCCCGGTCAGTGAAGCCCTCCCCTCGTTCTACATTCTGTCGTGGGACACGCCTCAGGCACTTACCGGATTGTGGCTGAGCTGTAATGCCGACAAGTACCGGCTGTTTGCTTATCGGGGTGCGGAGGGATTGAATCCGGCCGTCGCTCCAGAGTCTGCTTGGAAGCACATCGACGCCCAAGTCCTGCATCAACAGGCTGGTGGCGGTGAGCGGGCGATTGATCGACTGCTGATGTTTCCCCCTCTGCAGACGGTGGCAATCAAGCTGGAGATGACATCCTGCCAACGCGGTCCGGTGGCCTGGATTGGGCAGATGGCGGCTTTGGTGAATGACCAGTCGGCGGGAAAAGCCGCGATTGCCGCCAATGCACCGGCCATGACCGGCAGTAAGGCGATCTCGTTCGAGCAGCCGTTTGATGGTCAGTTGGCCCTCGTCATCACCGATCAGGAAGGCCGTACCATTCGCAATCTGGTGGCCCAGGTTGATCGGAAGAAGGGCTCGAATACCGAGTCCTGGGATTTGAAGGATGAAATGGGACTGGCGGTCGCTCCGGGCAAATATCGCTGGAAAGCGATTACTTCGCCGCCGCTGGGACTGCGGTATCAGATGACCGTTTATCCGAATACGCCGCAGATCTTCCCCGGGATGACCCCCTGGCTGAACGGTGAATCGGGAGCGAACGGCTGGCTGGCCGATCATGCTTCGATTACCTCGGGTGCGACGTGCGGCGATCGACTTTACTTCGGATCGCCCGGAGTTGAAGGGGGCGTCAGTCTGATCGAGTGCAATCTCGAGGGCCGCAAGCAATGGGGCAAGCACAGCTTCGGTCCGTTCAGCGGCGTGGGATGCCTCACCGCCGATAATCGCTATGTCTACATTCAAGAACGCGATTCCCTCCATCGCCTCGATCCGAAGACACATCAGATCGAACGGCTGGCCGCCCTGTCGAGCGTCGAGCGGCAAGGCACTCTGGTTGGCTTCGCGGCTCATGACGGGAAAGTCGCCATTTCGCTGACATCACCCGTGCCCTGGCTGGAAAATGCCACGCGATCAGAAGTGGTTGACATGGAACACTGTCTGCCAAAATTCGCGGAACGGATTCCTGATCCGCTCGGCACGCGTCGCGTCCAACCGAATCCGCGAGTCGACTTCTTGCGGCTGCTGCGACTGACCGGCCAACCGGCGGGGCAAGGACAGGTCTCACCTGATCGTCGCGAGTCGATCTTCCCCATCACCATTGATACGGCCGGCGGAGATAAGAAGTACCAATACGTCGTACTGGCGTTCCGCGAACCGGTACCGCTGGGGAGCGTGGTACTGCCGTGCGTCGGACCGGAATATCAAGTCGAGATGAGCGTCCTGAAAGCGGATGCTCCCTATCCGCCCAATCCGCGCCAGGAGGCGAACTGGCAACTCTGCCCCGAACAACCTAAGCCCGGTTGGACGTGTATCCCCATGCCTCCTGAGACCCGGACGCGCGGCCTCCGACTACGCGTGCGACTAGCCAAAGATGCTGCCGAGGACAATCTGATTGATGATTTGCTGACTAAAGACGCTTCAAAGGATCCGCTCGAAATCGATCTGGATAAACCGGCCAAAACGGGCGAAGGCAAACTCGGTGCCGAGGCCAAGGCTGCTCCTGGTTGGTTCGCGCGGTTTGAAGGGATGAAGTTGCTGCGTCGCCGATTCACCAATGTGACGCCTCAAGCTGAGGTGCGCGTGAATTCAGGTGAGGTCAACGCGTCAGGTGAATGGGACGCTCAACGGACCGAAGCGCTATCGCCAGAGAATCCGGGAGTGTATGTCCTGGAATGGAAGGAACCGCAGAAGTTGGCGGGATTGGCGATCAAAGAGATCGACGGTGCACTCACGGAGATCGATGTCTGGGACGATGCGACGGCAAGCTCCGTTCCGCTCACCGATGCGACCGGCTGGCGACAAGTCGCGAAGTATGAACAGGCTCGTCGCGACTCGTATGAACCTGCATTTGAACGCAATGACTGTGCGATGTATCTCGACGGCTACGTCCCGTTTGGTGGTGAGATCACCACCCGCGCCGTGCGACTGCGAGTGGTTTCGCAATGGGCAGATAACAGTCAGCGGGGAACGGCATCACTGCGGCGCGACCACGGTGGCCGCACGCTCGACCCGCGACGTTGCCGCGTCTGGGGAGTGGCCGCCCTGCAATACCTGGGGGAGGAAGCTCCGCTGGATACGCTGTCTGCTCAGCGGTTGGAAGTCCGTGATGGCCAGACGGGCAAAGTGATTAGCGAAACAACCGTAAAATTGGCTGAGAATGACAAGGCGGACTCGAAACAAAGTCCAGTGGGCCCAGCGGTTCCCGTATCTCTGGCCTACCGCGCCGATGGTGCTCTGTTCGCGGTGATGCAGGGTCAAATCGTGCAGATCAATCCCGAATCAGGCGCGGCGACTTCTATCTTGCCTGAGATTGATGGGCAGTCCACGATCGCACATCGTCTCGCGATTGGAGCGGATGGCTTGTTCTATGTGGCAGTCCACCCCGAGCAGGTCATTCACGTCTATGATCCGCAAGGCAAAAAGCTACGTACGATCGGACATGCAGGCGGGCAACAAGTCGGTCCCTGGGATCCTGAGAAATTCAATCAGATCGAAACTCTGGTCGTCGATAATTCCGGCCAGTTGTGGGTCGTCGAAAGCCAGGACATTCCGCGCCGCATTGTGCAGTACGATGCCAAGGGCAAGTTCGTCCGCGAGTTTTACGGGAACACTCACTACGGAGGAGGCGGCGTCCTCGATCCGGCCGACAAGGCGCGGCTGTTCTATCATCACATTGAATTTGCGATCGATTGGAAGACGGGGCACTCACGCATCAAGAATAAGATGGCCCCGTGGATGCCCGAGAACTGCGTGCCCGTCCGCTATCAGGGGCACACTTATCTGACGACGACACCGCTGTCCCATTCGGCGTCACAGCAGGTGGGAGTCGTCTATCGGTACGACGAGGCCAAGGGTGTCACCGCGCTGGCAGCGGCATTTGGTGAGGCCAATGCGTTCGATCAATTGAAGACGCCCGGTATTCTCAAATTGCTCGCCGAGGGCAAGGTGCCGAAGGACTATACGTTCTTGTGGGCCGATGTGAATGGTGACGGCGAGGTCAATCCCCACGAAGTCACGTTGGAACTCAAGCCGCCGCAGATGGGGGGCCTCCAACTGGGACGATTCACCTCCGCCCTGCATTGCTGGGCCGGGTCGCAGATGTATCAACCCAAATCGGTGTTGAAGAACGGCACGCCGGTCTTTGAAAAGATCGAGTCACCGTCACCGCGTGTGGGACTCTATGAGCTCAATAACGGCGATGTCCTGGCGTTTGGTATGCCATCGCAACGACGCGTCAGGCACGGCGACGGCCTGGGCCAGGAAACACAGGCGATCGACAAAACCGGGCACGTTCGCTGGAGTTATCCGACCGAGCATCAAAGCGTGTCGGGACTGTGGTTGCCTCCTTATGAACCGGGATACGTCAGCAATGAATTTGCCGTGATCGGACATGCCACGGCCAAGGCTGGTGATCTGGGTGAATACGTCATCGTGCATGGCAACAACGGCCAGTGGAAAATCTGGACGGCCGATGGTTTGCTTGCCGGACAAATCTTGCGTCACAAGTTCGACCCGCGCAGTACGGTGGAGACCTCGCTGGCCAGTGTGCAGCGCGATACTCCGTTGGACAATTTGACTGCGGGGCAAGAGCACTTCCACGGTTACTTTACGCAGACGCCAGATGGTAAGGACTATATCGTTCACGGACATAACTTCATCATGATTACCGAGGTGCTGGGATTGGACAAATTCCGCCGCCTGGAAGGGGAAGTTGTGGTGTCGACCGACGACGCCCGACGAGTACGGCAACGTCAGGAAGAGCTCGCTCGACGCGAAGCGAAGAGCCAGGCGCGCATCTTAGAATGCTTGCTCGTGAAGGATGGTCAAGTCGTCGAAGTGGCGGAACTCGACGGGGCCAAGTTTGGGATGGGCTATGACAACGAGAACCTTTACGTTCGCTGGAGCGTGACGGGACTCGGCCAGCTCAGCAATTCGGGGACCGATTTTCATCGCTACTTTAAGACGGGGGCTTGCCTTGATCTGCAGTTAGGAATTGACGGACAGGCCGCGGCCGGACGTAAGGGACCGGTCGCCGGGGATTTGCGAATGTTGTTTACAGTCGCCGAGGGCAAGCTGCAAGCGGTGCTCTATCAGCCAATCGCGGCCGATGCGAGTCCGAACGAAGCCTGGGAGACGCGAACCGATGCCGGCGGGACAACCAAGTTTGACCGCGTAATTCGGCTGACTGACGCCAAGCTGAACTTCAAAGCGGACGGCGATAACCAATTCACCTTTACGGCTGCCATACCGCTCAGATCACTGGGCTGGAAGCCAGTCGACGGACAGTTATTGCGGTGCGATTGGGGTGTCCTGGCGAGCGACGACGGGCATACGGTCCAACGCCGTTTCTATTGGAGCAACACGCTCGCCACAGGGACGACCGACGAAGCGTGGGAAGCGCGACTCGATCCGCATCTGTGGGGAACGCTGGCAGTGACGACGGCGACGCGCGACGAGCGGCAGTTGGAGAAGGCGGCTCCGAACGGTAAGAATAAGGGACGCAATGCGACGGATGATTTGCTGGATGAGATTGAGTTGAAGAAGAAGTAAACTCCCCGTGGGAGACGCTGCCAGCGTCTGTGTCCTCCGGCACTGGCACTGGCAGCATCGATCACCACGAAGAATCCCGGGGCTTACGCCGCCGGGCTCACGTGGGACCAGAATTGAATCGTTGCAGAAAAGGCAACTATGAAACTCACCACTGGAACAGCATCAACTGCCACCCTTTTTCTTGCAGCATGGTTCATCATCTATGGTCTGTTGACCTGCCCCGCATCCGCTGAAGAGGCTCCAACCGCGGACGCCGTTCGCGCCGCCGTCACCAAATCGATTCCCCTGCTGGAACTGGGGGCCAAAGGCTCTCTCGAGCAACGCAAGCAATGCTTCACCTGCCACAATCAGGGGCTGCCCATCCAGGCCCTCACGGTCGCTCGCACACGCGGCTTCAAGATTGACGAAGAGCACATGAAGACCCAGGTGCAGTTTATCGCCGACTTCCTCGCGCGGAATAAAGCCAACTACCTGATGGGGAAAGGCCAAGGGGGGCAAATCGATACCGCTGGCTACGCCCTGTGGGCTCTTGATAACGGCGGCCGCGCGCCCGACGAAACCACGGCCGCGGTCACCGAATTTCTGCTGCAGTTTCAGAACGATCAGGAACATTGGCAGCCGCAATCACGCCGGCCACCCAGCGAACAAAGCGTGTTCACATCGAGCTTCGTCGCACTCCGCGGGTTAAAAACGTTTGGGACCCCCGAGCAAAAGGAACGGATCGACGCCCGCACGGCGCGCGTCACCAAGTGGCTGCTGGAAGCGCGTCCCGAGGACACCGAAGACCGCGTCTTCCGCCTGCGGACACTGCATCTCGTGGGGGCTCCGGAAGCCGACCGGCAGGCGGCCAGTGAGGAATTACTGAAGGCCCAGCGCGAAGATGGCGGGTGGGCACAGCTTCCCGATCTGTCGAGCGACGCCTATGCCACGGGCACTGTACTGGTCGCCTTGCATCAAGCTGGCGGAGTGGCGGGCGACTCCGCAGCGTACCGCAAGGGTTTGAACTACCTGATCTCCATCCAGAAGCCGGACGGTTCGTGGCATGTCGTCTCGCGCAGTAAGCCGTTTCAAACCCATTTTGAATCGGGCTATCCGCACGGCAAGGACCAATTCATTTCGATGGCTGCAGCTGGCTGGTCGACCACCGCCCTGGCACTCTCTCTGCCAGTTGAGAAATGAACGTGTCGTGGGACGGGTCTCCAGGCCCGTCCGCCCGGTTCTCGCAGCCAAACTCGACAACACTCGCAGGCGATCAAAGAGCACAAACTGGCTCTTCGTGTCAATAATTTGAGATGAGACCAACCCAGGGATTCCGGCAATCAATCGCCGGACGAGGGACGGACGGGCCTGGAGACCCGTCCCACGACGCTCACGAAAAAACGCAAGATTCCAGAAATCAAGTTGTCCCGAGGACGCGCATCGCAGATAATGCCAATCGGCGTGAAAATTGCACTTGGATTCGACACCTCGCAGTGATGCCGGTTATCGATCCGGGGCCAAATCGAAGTCTCAGTCGGCAATCTGGATGCTGATGAGAGTTGTCCGGTGAAACTCGAGATGAAAAGGACTGTAGAATTGAGCAAGCCACACTACAAAACCGAAGCCGCAAATCGCCCCGAAGCCATGAAGTCGACGGCCACTAAAACGAAGGTCGCTGCGCCTCCCGCCGCACCTGCTCCAGTGGACGTGATTGAGGAAACTCCCGCCGCGGAATCGTGCTGCACCGCAACTTCCATTTGCCCCGACGAATTACGCGTCCGGGCCTTCTTGAAATGGGAAGCGGCCGGCAAGCCTGAGGGCGATGGCGTTCCCTTCTGGCTGGCTGCTGAGCAAGAACTGCAAGGGCAGACCTGAACGGAAAGAGCGTTTCCTGCATGATTTCGCAATCGCAGCCGCGATCGACCGCGGGAGGAGACGCGCCTGGTTTGCCCGTGCGACGTTCCCTCGGTCTGGAACGACTATTTGTCGAAAAACTGTACCAGCAAATCGGCCGCCCGGCGATCCAGATCGTCTTGTGGGATGGAACGGTCATTGGCGACCGCGCTTCGCCAATTGGCCGAGCGATCATTCATCGGCCGCGTGTGCTCCGCCGGCTGCTGGTCAGCCCTATCCTCAGTTTTGGCGAAGCTTTCGCCGCCAATGAATTGACGATCGAAGGAGACCTGATCCAGACTCTGGTCGAGATGAATCGGGGCTTAGCGCGTGTGGCGACGCCTCAATTCTGGCCCACATTCTTCAGCCGCCAGGTCCCACGGAACACGTTCGCGGCTTCCAAGCGGCGCGTCCATCATCACTACGATATCGGCAACGATTTCTACAAGTTATGGTTGGACCAACAACTGGTCTATACGTGTGCCTACTATGCCCGTCAGGAAGCGACCCTGGAGGAAGCCCAGACGGCGAAGCTGGACTATGTGTGTACCAAGCTGCGTCTGAAACCGGGCGAACGAGTGATCGAAGCGGGCTGCGGTTGGGGTGCTCTCGCCCTGCATATGGCACGCCACTACGGGGTGACAGTCCAAGCGTATAATCTCTCGAAAGAACAAGTCGCCTATGCCCGCCAGCGAGCCGCTGCCGAGGGGCTCAGTGATCGCGTCGAATTCGTCGAAGACGACTACCGCAACATCACCGGCGAGTGTGACGCGTTCGTTTCGGTAGGGATGCTCGAACATGTTGGTCCTGAAAGTTATCGCACGCTGGGTGAAGTAATTGGCCGCGTGCTCACTCCGGAAGGCCGCGGTTTGATTCACAGTATTGGCCGCAATATCGCCAAACCGCTTGATCCGTGGACCGTCAAATACATCTTTCCGGGTGCCTATGCGCCGAGCCTGCGGGAAATGATGGACATCTTCGAAGACGGAGGTTTCTCGGTCCTCGACGTCGAAAACCTGCGGCTCCATTACGCACGCACCTGTGCGGATTGGCTCGCCCGCTACGAAACAGCCACCGATCAAGTACGAGCCATGTTCGACGATAACTTCGTCCGCATGTGGCGACTTTATCTGGCGTCATCGTCGGCCACGTTTTTGAGCGGCGACTTGCAACTCTTCCAAGTCGTGTTTGCCCGCGCAGCGAATAACAGCCTGCCGACAACACGCGCAGACTGGTACGCGTAACGTACGCCCGACTCTCTGAGTCGGGTCGTACGGCATACGCGTCAGGCACAGCCTGACCTACAGCCCAAGTTCAGCCCACGGCCCAGTGATCGCCACCGTGAATCCAGGAGATTGCAGATTGGCGAACAGCCAGCGTCCGTCGGGGCTGAAGGTCGCTCCGCACCATTCATCCTTGCGGTAATCGCCGGCTTTGACTGATTTGTAGTCGCCGGGTTTCAACACCACGTTGTTCGCCGCCAGCTCGAACAACTGACCGGCAGCGGTCAACCCCTGCAGCTTCTGCGGCTCGCGGTTGCCGTCCTCGCAGAGCACAATGCCTCCCCGCGGACTGACGCACACATTGTCCGGTGCATCCAGAATATCGGTGCTGGGAGATTCGAAGACGAGTTTGATGGCATCGCGTGCGGGGTCGTATTGGAAGATCTGCCCCGCCTTCACGTTGCCACCGCTGGTCGACACGACATAGATCAACTTGTTGCCGTACCAGCAACCTTCCAGCCGCGCGAACGTCGTCCCCTGCTGAGCTTTTCCCTGCAAAAACACCCCTTGTGAGTCCTGCTTGCCCGGCGAGTGAGCCCGTGTCGGATCTTCAATATCGACCCAGGTCACCGGCAACCAGCGATCGGCGGGGACGTCTTTACGCAGTTCGGGGAAGTCAGTCACTTTCATCATCTGCAACTTGCCCCCCATAGCGAGTTGCCCCAGTTGCTTGGGAATGAAGCGATAGAACCCCGCGTTGGTCCGATCTTCCGTCTCATAAACGTAGCCGCTAACCGGATCGATGGCGACCGCTTCATGGACGAACCGGCCCATCGCCTTCAGTGGCTGCGGCGTGCTGGCCTCCGTCTGCGGGACTTCAAAAATGTAGCCGTGATCTTGAGCGAAGTTGTAGGTTTTCGTCTTGTCCTTGTCGTCCTTGTCGCCGGGCCCATAGACCGTTTCTTCACAGCTCAACCAAGTGCCCCACGGAGTGACTCCGCCCGCACAGTTGCGAGCCGTCCCCACCAGGCTGCTCCACGCTTTCACCCATTTTCCAGCCTTGGTGTCGAATGTCAGATTCGTACACCCGCCGCTGGCCTTCGCGTCATAAGGACTACCCTGAGGGCGAAACGCGCCCATGTCGTCACCCTGTTCGTGATTACGGACCAGGGTCACGATCCCGTCCGCCTCATGAATCACGCCCATGCCGTCGTGCGCCCCCGGAGTGGGGACTCCGTCGGACATCGGGTCACCTTTCCAACCAAAGGAGAGATACTTAAAACCAGCGGGCAATTTCAGCAATTCGAGCCCCGTGGTTTCGTCCACAGTCGGCTGCAGCGGCCCCACCGTCCGACGCTCGGCGGCCACCGCGGCCCGTTGCAGCAAGGCATCAAAACTTAAAGCGACTGACCATGAACCGACAGCCGCTGACGCCTGCAGAAAGCCGCGGCGCGAGACATCGCCGTGAGTTGAAAGAAATGGGCTGTTCGCCATGAGCTTGACTCCATCGAGTGATTGCAACCTAAAAGTGCGGGGAGGTGAGACTTGATTAAACAGACCGATTGCGAAGATCCGATCAAGGCAACGTAAAGATGACATTCAGTCTTTTATAAAGACGCCCCCTCAGGCAACGTGGTTTCAGGCGTCGTTCGGCGTTAGGTGTCCACCTTGGGAACGATTGTTGCAAACTACTATGCCATCACTTGTCATGAGATTCCTCGGGGGTCATCCGATCCCGCAAATTTGGCTTAACTGCCGAATCTGCGTTGATTAGCGTGAGTTTCGATCAACCAGAGTGGCTTTATGGCGACCGTGCGGGAAGCATTTCTTCCCGGAAGGCAGCCGATTCGGCACAAGACTGCCGCACAGTCATTCTTCTCATCTTCGGTACTTACTTTGCGGGGGTGGTGAAACACATAGAATTGAGACAGGGAGCGTTCTCCAGGACCACCTCGTCCTGGATTCGTGCCCCCCGACGTACGGCTGTCCGCCGTGGGTGAAAGCTTAGGAAAACTCACCAGGGGATCAACATCATGCAAAGCTTCGAACATCAAGCAATTCAGGACGCCGCCTATCGGGCTTGGGTGCAAGCTGGCTGTCCGGAAGGAAATGATTGGTACTTCTGGCTGAAGGCTGAGCAGGAATATCTCCAGCATCAGTTGGACTCCCAATCCGACATCGAAGACATCGTTCAAGAGGCCTCGGAAGAATCCTTCCCGGCCAGCGATTCGCCGGCATGGAGCAAAACTAGCGTCTGAGCTACAACTCATTCATCACGGTTCTGCTCGTTCATCACACATGTCTCGGGAGTCACTGCTTTGTCAGCTGAAACGGTTCTGATTACAGGTGCCTCAGGTGGAATTGGCGAGGGCTTGGCCCGACGGTTTGCCGCGGATGGGGCTCGGCTGGTGCTTGTCGCGCGCCGGGCCGATCGGCTGCAACAACTGGCCACAGAGCTGCAGACGCGGCATGGCATCGAGCACGTTGTGATTCCGCTCGATCTGAGCACGGCCGATGCGGCGCGAACGCTCTATCAGGACCTGCAACTGCACAATCTCACGATTGATGTGCTGGTGAATAATGCCGGCTTCGGCCGCAACGACCACTTCGAAGCGATCTCCACTGCCGATCATCTCGAGATGATGCAACTGAATATGGTGACGCTGGTGCAGCTGACGCATCTGATCCTGCCGGAGATGATCGCGCGACGGCGAGGCATCATCGTAAACGTGGGTTCGACGGCCTCGTTTCAGCCGGGTCCTTATTCCACTGTCTATTTCGCGACCAAGGCGTTTGTGCTGTCATTCTCGGAAGGGTTGTCGCAGGAAGTTCGAGAACATGGCGTCGCGGTGACGTGCCTCTGTCCCGGCCCCACGCGCACCGATTTCGGTGCCCGATCGCGCATGGATAAAAACTGGAACTTCATCCACGGCAGTATGTCCACAGATGCCGTCTGCGATGCGGCTTATCGCGGTTTACGCCGACGCAAGCGAATCATCATCCCCGGTCTCATGAATTGGATGCTGGCATTCAGCGTCCGTTTTACGCCGCGACCCGTGATTCTGCATTTGATGCAAACATGGCAACGCCCCAAGCAAATCAAATGATCCGCCGAGATTCGACGTCATGGGAGGGTGAGGCTCCTGCCGAACCGCATAGTCTGGCGATGGCCGATAGACGCTTGCGGTTCGGCGGGAGCCTCACCCTCCCATCGAGTCGACTCTGTGCAAAGAATTCCTTACGAATGGCAAGTTCCATGACTGCGACGAATCGAGTCCCGCTCCACTACACAGAGCACACGGAAGTCATTCCCGCCGACGAAAGCGAGGACACCCGCCTAGTCGTGCAAGCGGTCACCACGATCCTGGAACGGAGTCGCGCGAAAACCGGTCACTATCAATCCGACGTCCACGTGAAGACTGTGGGCTGTGCCGTAGGTGAGTTCCGCGTCCTGCCAAATTTGCCCGCCGAACTGGCCCAGGGGCTGTTTCGCACGGACCGGACTTATCCCGCCGTGATCCATTTCTCCAACTCCGCCAGTCAGGAACAAGCGGACTGGCTACCCGACGGTCGCGGACTGTCGGTCAAGCTGCTCGGTGTCGAAGGTCCTCGTTTGCCCGGTGATGAGGAAGCTGGGCGAACACAAGATTTTGTGATGATCAATCACCCGGTGTTCTTTGCACGCAATGTCAAAGACATGCTGCGACTGGAACAAGTCCTCGTAGCGGCCAATGACAATCCGCTGGCAACGCTGCAAGGTGTGCTGACCGGGGGAAACTGGAACCCGCTCCTGTGGCATTGGAACGAAGCCATTACGGCCGCACGGATTGCCGGACACCTGCCCGCTCATCCGGCCAGCCAGACTTACTACAGCATGGCCCCGATTCGCTATGACCAATTCATCGCAAAGTACCGCGTGCGGCCAGCCGGTGAGCAACCCGGTTCCTGGCTGGACCTCGTGAGAAAACTGGGCAGCGATGCCAACGGCCTGCATTTAATGCTGGAAGAGACTCTGCAGTCCCAACAGATCTTGTTTGAGTTCCAGGTCCAACTGCGGACCTCGGACGAGACGATGCCGATTGAAGACGCCACCATCGAATGGCCCGAAAGCGAATCGCCATTCAGAACGGTGGCCTTGCTGATGATTCCGCGGCAAGAAATCTCGACCCTGCAACGGACCAACGCCTGCCAGCGGCTCTCATTCAATGTCTGGCATACCCTCGCCGACCATCGCCCGCTGGGAGGCATCAACCGCCTGCGCCGCGAAGTCTATCGGGTTTCATCAATCTGGCGCCATCGAGCCGCCGGGGTTGAATGTCGCGAACCCGAGAGTATTAATGAATTGCTTTGACGTCGTGACCTCAAACGCAATTCAGGCGAGCCCGGCGGCGTAAGCCCCAGGATTTTTCTGCTGGGAGGGCGAGGCTCCCGCCGAGCCTAAAGCGACCGCAGGTCGGCGTCCGCCGGAGGCATTGCATCCAGCCTCCGGCGGACTCCGAGCCTAAAGCTCGCTTTAGGCTCGGCGGGAGCCTCGCGCTCCCAACTATTGCGCTTACAAATTTCTCGTCCACTACGACAAATGCAACAACCCACCGGTGCTGTCACCAATTTGCGTCAGATCAACTTCCATCCGATTCAACATCGACACCCACAAATTATTAAGCGGCGTCTCATTCGTATAACGAATATGCCGACCGGTCTTCAAAGTCCCACAGCCTCCACCCGCCACCAGAATCGGCAGATTGTCGTGGTTGTGGGCGTTTCCGTCCGAATTCCCACTGCCATACGCCACCATCGCATGGTCCAGCAATGAACCGTCCCCTTCCGGTGTCGATTTCAGTTTCTCCAACAGGTAGGCCAGTTGCTTCGTGTGGAACAAATTGATCTGGCGGATCTTAGCCTTCTTCGCATCGTCGCCACCATGATGCGACAGATCGTGATGGCCTTCGGGAACATCAATAAACGGATACGGCTTGTTGCTACCTTCATTGGCCAACACGAAGCTCACCACGCGGGTCACATCGGCCTGGAATGCCAGCACAACCAGATCGCACATTAGCCGAATATGTTCATCGTACGCGGCCGGAATGCCCGCCGGGGCAGCATAGTCCGGCGCTTTGATCGGCGGCAGTTTCTCAGCCCGTTCGATCCGCAGTTCGATATCCCGGATCGCGGAGAAATACTCATCCAGCTTGCGAACATCATTCCGCCCCAGCCGACCCGTCAAGTCTTTCGAATCCTGGCTGACGAAATCGAGGATGCTCTTGCGCCGCGCATCACGTTTCGCACGGTTGGCATCGGGTGCTGAAGCAAACAACCGCTCGAAGACGAGCTTCGGATTCACTTCCTTAGGCAACGGCTGAGTCGCCGACCGCCACGACATCGTCGAGGAGTAAACGCAGCTATACCCCGAATCACAATTGCCCGCCATCGCACCTTGTTCGCAACCGATTTCGAGCGAAGCCAATCGCGTCTTTTCACCGATCCGCGATGCCGCAATCTGATCGACAGAGACCCCCACGCGAATATCGGTACCATCAGTCTTCCGCGCCTGAGCTCCCGTCAGGAACGAAGCCAGGGCCCGGGCATGATCACCACCACCATCCCCATGTGCCCGAGCCTTATCAGCAGTCAGGCCACTCAACACCAGCAGCTTATCTTTGACCGATGCCAAAGGCTGCAGGATCGCTGGCAGTTCGAAGTCCGTGCCCTCGGCCTTGGGCGTCCAGTCATCCATGTTCTTGCCGTTGGGCACATAGATGAACGCCATGCGATTGGGCACAGTCTTACCTGGCGCGGCAGGTTCATTCGACCACGCGGTAACCGGTCCCATCGCCTCGAGCCACGGCAACGATACCGCGACACCGCCCATACTGCGCAACACCGTGCGACGGGATAGTTTCTTCGAAGGGTTCATCGGCCCTGCTCCTTGGTAGCCCGAATCTCTAAGTCGGGTGCGTTTCTAATCTGAAGCCACCCGACTCAGAGAATCGGGCTACGTATCTACTCCGCGACATCGCTGCCGCGCCGCAATCGGAACGGCTCGCTCTGCACAATTTCTGTCATCAAGATCGAAAACTTATAATCACCAGCAGCCAGCGCCGCGACGATCTTGTCGACCGTCGGGCGGTCGTAATACTCCAACCCGCGGCCCAACGCATAGATCAACATTTTTTCCGCCAGGCAGCGAGCAAATAATTCCTTCTTCCCGCGAATCAGCGTCTTCAACTCTTCCGGCCCCTTAACCTTCGTACCATCCGCAAACTCACCCGACGGATCGATGTCAAAGGTGCCGTCCTTCAGCCGAAATCCACCAACGCCATCGTAGTTTTCGAGGGCGAAACCGATCGGATCCATCTTGGCATGACAGTTCGCACAGGCCGGATTCTTACGATGAATCTCCATTCGCTCACGCAACGAAGCACCGGCCGTGGCCTGCTTGTCCTCAGCCAGTTCCGGAACGTTAGGAGGTGGCGGTGGAGGCGGAGCACCAAGAATCTGCTCCAGAACCCAGCGGCCACGTTTCACCGGCGACGTGCGAGTCGGATTGGATGTCACGGTCAACACGCTGGCTTGAGTTAACAAGCCGCCGCGAGCTCGCCCCTGCAGCGACACGCGTTTGAAATCTTCACCTCGAATGGCCTCGCCGCCGGGCTTCTCGACCTTCTGTCCCTTCAGATTTCCGTTCGTATCGTCAATGCCATACAGGCGGGCCAGCGGCTCATTCAGGAACGTATAGTCCGCGTCAACCAGGTCGAGGATACTGCGATCCTCACGCATGACCGACGCGAAAAAGAGGACACTCTCCTGCAACATGGCTCCCCGCAGCGCTTCATTAAACTGCGGGAATAACGTCGTATCCGGCGAGGTCGACTTCAACCGCTTGATCTGCAACCACTGGAGCGCGAAGTTATCGACAAGTGCGTTCGACTTCGGATCCGCCAACATGCGCTTCACTTGAGCCGACAAGTTTGCAGTGAGCTCTTTCTTGCCCGCCAGGTCCAGCAGTTCGTCATCCGGCATGGTACTCCAGAGGAAGTACGACAAGCGCGACGCCAACTGAAATTCATCCAGCGGCTGCGTGTCGGGACTCTGCGGGCGGTCGTCCAGTTCCACGCGAAACAGGAACTTCGGCGAGCACAACGTCGCTTGAATCGCCTGTTGAATCCCGGCCTCCCACTTCTCGCCTCCAGCCTGGGCCGTCTCCACAAGTTTGACAAGCCGCGCCAGTTCATCGGGAGTTCCCGGGCGACGAAAAGCACGTCGCAAGAATCGCGTCAGGACTTCGACCGTTTGTTCGGCAGGAGTCTTCCCCGGCGTGCAAGCCAGCAGCTTCACGTGCGATGCCGGCCGTGTCTCCAACGGACCTTCGCTCCAGATATGCTCGATAAATAACTGAGCCGGCTCTTCACCGGCGGGAGGTTTCATTAGCGCCAAACCGGCCCGCTGAATAACACCCAAATGGTTGTAGGGGAACTCAATCTGCTGAGTGGCCTTCGCTTCACGAGCCGTGATTTCAAACACCTGCACAATCTTGATCGGCTTCATGGCGGCGACATTCGCTCCCATCAGTTGCTCGATCTCCGCATCACTCGACGGCTCGGTCACACCGGCGCCAGAGAGGAAGAACGCGACTTTGACCGGGGACGTGCCTTTCGTCTCCGCATACAAATTAGCCCGGACGATCAAGTCGGCGTCAGCCGAAAACTTAAGATAGTCGCCACCCGCAGTAAACGGTCCCGAGTGAACGGCCTCTGTAGAGGTCGGATTGAGTTGACGAAAGCGTCCCTGCGACGTCTGGGCATTGTTGGGCTGCAGGAAGCGACCCGACAAATAGCGCCGCGCCGGAGCGGGTGGATTGACCAGGATGACTCGACTGGTAATCGTTTCGGCCGCATCCAGATAGCGTTCCATCAGCAACGGCGACAGGCTGAGCACATCGCCAATGTTATCGAACCCGTGCCCGACATCGTCGGCGGGAAAATCTTCCGTCGGATTGAAATCGGCCCCGACCAGATCGCGGACCGTATTGGTGTATTCCTGACGATTGAGCCGCCGCATCGTCACCCGGCCCGGATCGGGCTTGGCATGTCGGTCAGCGAAATCAAACACCGCCTTGATGTGATCAGTAAATTGTTCCGACTCAGCCACGGTCGGCCGCGGCTTGGCCTTTGGAGGCATGTCTCCCGTGGCGATCATCCGCAGCACGTTGTCCCAGATCTTGCGCTGCTTCACGAGCGACGCCGCATCCTGAAAGACGTCCAGCGCCAACTCGGCCTTGGGCTCCTTGCCGCTATGACATTCCACGCAATGTTTCTTCAGGAACGGCAATCCGCCCTTGGAAAAGTCAGGAGCATCTTCCGCGATCAACGGACTCGCACCGGTAGCAACGACGAAAAAGGCGAGCAAAATCGCGGCACAACGAGGCATACGCGGGACTCCACCAGGCGGGATCGAGGTTCTTGAAAGACGGCGGGACAAACAATCCTGAGCGGCAGCAGTGATCTTGCGGCGGGCGCGCCAGCGGTCACAGTCACGGAAACTCACGGTGTCCCTATAGGATATCGGACAATCGAACCGTAAACAATCTCTGATGCGAATTCCGGCCCCGCGGCCGATGCTGCCAGCGTCAGCGATTCGTCGAAACCAGTTTATTCTCCGTCCCGGTAGAGTCACCGCGCATCGTCGATTAGAATCCACCTCAATTCCACCAACCCCATGTCCTCACAGCGAGACCACCATGACACGCCACTTCGCACGCGGTTTCCTTCCCCTGGTGATCGGAATGGTATTCATGAGCGCCCCACAAACCGTCTCCGCCAACGAGTTGCTCGTGTTCATCTCGGCCTTCGCCAAAGGTGAAGAGGGAGCGATTCACGCCTATCAGCTCAACACCCAAACCGGCGAGATGAAACTGGCGCACCGCACCCCCGGCATCGAACACCCCTTCTTCATGGCGATCTCCCCGAACCGCAAGTACTTGTATTCGATTTATGCCCCGGGCCAGTTCGGTGGTAAAGACAACGAACAGATCGCCGCTTACGAAATCACCGATGGGACTGGAAAACTCAAACTGCTGAATCGGCAATCCGCGATGGGCACTGCCGCCTGCTATTTGGAAGTCGACGCGACCGGTAAGTCGGTCATGGTCTCCAACTATTCGTCAGGTAGCGTCGCGTCACTTCCCGCGAAGGACGATGGATCACTCGGTGAGGCCGCATCGTTCATTCAGCACAAACCCGCTGCAGATGCCGACAAAAAGATCGTCTCTCACGCTCACTGCATCGTGGTGAGCCCCGATAATCGCTTCGCCTTCGCGGCCGACTTGGGACTCGATCAGGTGATTCGTTATCAGTTGGATCCCGCCACGGCGAAACTCACTCCCACGACTCCGCCGTTCGTCACAACCCGCTTGGGAAACGGCCCGCGGCATCTCACTTTTCACCCCAACGGGAAGTACGTCTACGTCATCAATGAATTGAAGAATTCCGTCACGATGTTCAACTACGACAAGGCCGAGGGCACGTTGCTTGAGCAGCAGAACATTACCACGATTCCCGAAGATTTCGTCGGCAAAACCTACTGTGCCGACTTGAAGATCACTCCCAACGGGAAATTCCTGTACGGCACAAACCGCGGCCACGACAGCATCGTCATTTACAGTATTGACGAAGAAGGCAAACTCGCGACGCTGGGGATTGAATCGAGCCTGGGCAAGGGCCCGCAGAATCTCGTCATTACTCCCAACGGCGAACTGCTGCTCTGCGCTAACATGCCCAGCAACAACGTCGCGGTCTTTAAGATTAATCAGCAAAGCGGCGGCCTGACAAAACTGGGCGAGCCAATTTCGATACCCAGCCCCTCGTGCATCCGGATTCGCTAAACGGACAGCAGGGGTCGGGTCTACGTTCCGCCATGCCCACTGGTATCTGCCCAAGTGAAGAGACCGAAGACATCGCTGGAAAATACGATGGATTTTGGCTCCCCTCGCCCTGGTACTCCGGGGAGAGGGGAGCAGTTTTCTCCATTTATTCAGCGTTTGTTGAACAAAAATGTGTGTAGATAATTATGCGCAAGGCCCACGGACGTTGATGCCAGATGGCCAGATTGTTCATCGCAATCGATCTTCCGCCAGACACTCTCGCTGCCCTGGCGCAAATCCAACCGCGTCCGGTCCCGGGACTGCGTTTGACCACATCCGGCCAAATGCACGTCACCTTACATTTCATTGGTGAATCGGATCCGGCGCCCTTGGCGATCGCCCTGACCAAGATCCAAGTGCATGCCTTCACACTGCAAGTTCAAGGGGTCGGACAGTTTCCACCACGCGGCCTCCCGTCGGTGCTGTGGGCAGGCATCAAGGCGAATCCCGCCCTGACCGAGCTACACACCGGAATCGCGGATGTGCTTCGCGCTACAGGATTACCCACCGAATCGCGACCCTATTCACCTCATATCACTCTCGCCCGGTGTACGCCCAAAGCCCCACACCGCGTCGTTGACGAATTTCTCCGGCGAAACGAACACCTCTCACTGGCACCGCTCGCGATCACGGATTTTCATCTCTATTCAAGCGAGTTGACCACCGACGGACCGGTCTATCACTGTGAGCAGACAGTGGCGCTCCACGGGTAAGATGCAGCCAAAGTCGACATTTGTCTTCAGCACCAAAGGTGCGCACTAAGCCAGCCCAGGGCAACGCCCTGGGTGGAGACCGGTGGATGCAGTTAAGCCCTGAAGGGGCGCGCTAGTCGACCGAATTTCCGGCCTGGTGCGCCCCTTCAGGGCTTTGAATGTCGTTTGCCTTTCTACCCAGGGCGTTGCCCTGGGTTGGCCTAGTGCGCACCTTTGGTGCTGAAGAGGGCAATCGGCTCACATCTTCTATCAATCCGATTCGGCGGGCCTCCGCGGGTCAATCTACCGGCAATTCCGATTATGCCGAAGATGCGTTGCCGAGGCGAACGCCTTCGGCGCTCAATACATTTCCATCAGATCCACCCGCGTATTCCTAATACGAAGTCATATCCCTCCACCTATAATTACTGTACATTCGGTCTGAAACATCGTCTGATCATTTCGAAGACCGGTGCTTTCCGCACAAACGGCGTCTCCCATCCCATCGCGCAACCAGACGTTGTCGTCAAAACTTGCCTTTCACGACTTCAAGACATCGGAGTTGACCTTTTCCGATACGGCCGAATTTGACGCATTGGTGATTTCGAGACATGTTTCAAGCAGCGCGAAGCAAGTGCGCCCAAACTATCGCTCGGGGATCGAGGCCAAGTAATGCTGACGAAAGACAATCCGAACTACGCCGCGACCACCTCGCTGGACGATTGGGTCCTATCTGGCCGCCCCACGGGCGGAGATGAACCGCGGTACTTCATCCTCAATCCGCTGCCATTTCAGGTGGGCCGCAAGCCGGGCTTGTCGCTGATGCTTCCCGGGAACACGGTGTCGGGGCTGCATGCGGAATTCTTCCAGGAAGGGACCAACCTCTGTCTCCGTGATTTGGGCAGCACCAACGGCACCTTCGTGAATGGCGACCGCCTGAGCGGCGCGACGGAGCTGCACGACAATGATCTCGTTCAATTTGCAGATATTCCCTTTCGCCTGTCCCGCAGTCTAGGCGGAAGCCTGTCTCATACGCGACAGAAGGATACGTGCGACCAGGCTCTGGCCATCGTGCAGTTCGATCAACTGCTGACTGGCAAGGCGATCATCCCGCACTATCAACCCATCATCGACCTGAACAGCGGAAAAGTCATCGCTTATGAAGTCCTGGCACGCAGCCGCTTGATCGGACTCGAGACACCCAACTTCATGTTCTCAGCAGCCGCTCAGCTTGGTCTGAGTGCGAAACTCAGCGAACACCTGCGTCGAGTCGCCGTCGAGGACAGTTACCAGCTCGCCGATGTTCCGCATCTCTTCCTGAATACACATCCCGCCGAACTCGACACCGGGACATTGTTACTCTCGTGCGAGGAGCTCCGCCGGATCGCGCCCCAACAGCCGATTACGATCGAAATGCACGAAGGCGCGATGACGAACCTGGGGGATATGATCGCCCTGCGTAAAGGCTTGGAGCAGTTCGACATCAGCTTGGCGTTTGACGATTTTGGAGCCGGCCAGGCCCGCATCGCCGAACTGGCGGCCGTCCATCCGCATTATGTCAAATTCGACCGCTGCATGATTCACGATCTCCACACCGCTGATGCAGCACGAAGACGGGTCGTAGCCATGCTGGTCCAGATGATTCTCGAAGTGGGCATTGTACCGCTCGCCGAATGTGTCGAAAGTGTTGCCGAAGCCCAGGCGTGTCGCGAGGCGGGCTTCATCCTGTCTCAAGGCTATTTGCATGGCAAACCGTTGCCAGCGGCCCATTATGTGGAACAAGCACGGTTCGAACGCGCTCGTGCCCATTTGAAAGACACCGAGACCTTTGGTGCCTTGGATTCCGCGATCGCACCATCCCCGTCATCCAATAGTCGTCAGAGCGATGTCCACTAAGCGGACAGTCGTGTGAAACCGGAACTTCGTGCCATGCTCGCCGCCTCCGAACAAGCTTCGATCGATCCGCACCTGCTGCGCGAACTCCTCACCGAGGATTCGTTCTGTCCGGTCGAGCCCTCGTCTCTCGAGCAATCCGGCCTGAATGAAACACTCATCGAGTCACTGATCTGCAAGCAACTGGCCGTTTACGGCAGTGTGACCGGTCGCATTCTGGCCAAGGAAGTGGCGCTGCCGTTTGGCATCGTCAGCAAGATTCTCGATACGCTCCGGACGCGAAAAGTTGTCGAACACAAGACAACGGCGAGACTCAACGATTTCGTCTATGGGTTAACCGAACTGGGAATCACCAAGGCGCAAAAGCTATTGCGCGAGTGCGCCTATGTCGGTCCCGCACCCATTCCGCTCGCCGAATACGTTCTGTCAGTCGACGCACAATCGATCGCCCACGAAAAACCCGACCGGGCCCGATTGACGAAGGCCTGCGCGGGAATCTCGGTTGATCCCCAATTATTTGAGAGCCTCGGCCCGGCAATCACCTCCAGCGGCGGCCTGTTCTTATACGGAGCCCCCGGCAACGGCAAATCAACGCTCGCCCGACAGCTCACGCTCTGCTTCGGACAGTGCATCTGGGTCCCGCACGCAATTATCGCCGGCGATCAGATCATTAAGTTTTACGACACGCAATTTCACCGCAAAGTCGAACAATCCGGTGATGAGCAATTCCTGACCTCCAGCATCGATCGCCGCTGGATTCAGATCATCCGCCCGACGGTCATCGTGGGTGGTGAATTGACACTCGATAATCTGGAACTGCGACATCATCGCGAATCCAACGTCTGCGAGGCCCCCCTGCAGATGAAAAGCAACTGCGGTTGCCTGCTGGTTGACGACTTCGGCCGCCAGCGCATCGCCCCCGCCGATCTGCTCAATCGCTGGATCGTGCCCCTCGAATCACGCCACGACTATCTGACGTTGCCGACCGGCAAAAAGATCCAGGTTCCATTCGAACAGATCGTGATTTTCTCAACGAATCTCGAACCGGAAGATCTGGTCGACGAGGCCTTCCTGCGACGCATTCCTTACAAGATTCATGCCAAAGATCCGACCGACGAAGAGTTTCACCATTTGTTCCGCATGTATTGTGAGCGCTTCGGCTGCGAATATCGCAAAGACGTAGTGAACTATTTACTGGAAGAACACTATCGGCCTTGTAAGCGGGCGAAGCGGCGCTGCCATCCGCGCGATTTGCTCACTCAGATCAGCAACTACTGCCGTTATAACAATAAGCCGGTCGAGTTACTGCCTGAGTATTGCGACATCGTGGTCCACAGCTACTTCGCTATGGTTCTGAAAACTCAACACAATTGACTGGACCTGGACGTCGACTATGGTTGCGGGATCATCGGGCAAGCATTCATTTGATCGGCAAGAACCGATCGCGGGCTACAAGACCACCGAACTCCTCGGTCGCGGGGGATACGGTGAGGTCTGGAAGACGATTGCGCCGGGAGGGATCCCCAAGGCGGTCAAGATTATTTATGGCGACGCCGACCCCACTCAGGCGGAGACGGAACTGCGTGCACTGGCTCGCATTAAGGATGTTCGACATCCGTTGCTGCTGTCGATCGAACGCATCGAGATGTGCGAAGGCAATCTGGTCATCGTTACCGAATTGGCCGACGGCAGCCTGAAAGATCGCTTCGCACAACTGCGTCAGGCCCAGTCGGTGGGCATTCCGCAGGTGGAACTCCTGCGTTACGTCAGCGATACCGCCGAGGCTCTTGACTATCTTTATGAGAGTTACTCGCTGCAACATCTTGACGTGAAGCCCGAGAACATCCTGCTGCTCAGCGGCCGCGCCAAGCTGGGCGACTTTGGTCTCGTTAAGAACTTATATGAACGTTCGGCCTCGATGGTGGGCGGACTGACTCCCACCTATTCGCCGCCGGAACTGTTTGAAGGCAAACCGAACCGCCATAGCGACCAGTACGGTCTGGCACTCGTCTATGCGCACATGCTGACTGGAGTGCTCCCCTTTCCCGGCGGCAGCACAGCTCAGATTGCCGCGGCCCACTTGCACGGAGTCCCCGATCTCTCGGCCCTGCCCCGCGCTCAACGGCCCGTCATTGCCCGGGCTCTGTCGAAGGACCCGTCCCTGCGCTTTGGAAGCTGCATGGACCTGGTGACGGCTTTAAGAGAAGCCATTCGCGGAGAAGAATCCGGGAGCGACCGCCCGGCTGCCGTCTCTGGCCACATGACGCCGACGCCTATCCCCAGACCTTCGGCCATTCCGCGGGCTCCTCAATCGAACACTCCGCAGGTACGAACTGCGACCACGACCGATACGATCAACTCCAAAGCCCCGCCGGTTGCTGGAAACACTGCCGGGAAGCAGCCGTCCCGCACGCCCCCTGCCGAATCAAACGCTGGAACTGGAACGGATCCGACCATTCTGATCGGCGTCGGCGGACTGGGTGTCGAGGTCCTCACTCGGTTGGTCAACCGCCTCAATGATCGCTTCGGACCTGCGAGCCAATGGCCCCCTGTCGAAATCATTGTTCTGGATAGTAACACGCGATCCCTGTCTTCGCGTTTTCGTGAAGAAGACCTGGATCGAGTGCATGTGGTTCCCATCCCCATCAAACCGGCAGATGCCTATGGCTCGCAAACGGCGGCCGTGTTGAAATGGCTGGGACGCCGCTGGTTTTACAATATCCCGAGAGATCTTACGACGAATGGCTATCGCCCATTGGGGCGGCTCGCGCTGGTCTCCAACGGACCGCGTGTCCGTACGGCGCTGGCCAACGCGATCAGCAAGGCGGCCAGCCAGGGAGCGGCCGATGGGCGTGCGCCACGCGTCACCCTGATCGGCAGCGTGGGTGGCGGCACTGGAAGCGGTGCCATCCCCGATCTGACGTATGCCATCCGCAGCGAACTCAAACGGCAGGAATTGCCTCATGAACGCATGCAGGGGGTCCTCCTGCATGCGACACCTCGCAGCCATTCGGAACGTGATAAATCTCGCGCCAATGCCTACGCCCTGATGCGCGAGTTGCATCACTACAGTGCCCCGGGAAGTCATTATCCCGGCGAGCCACTGCTGGGTGCAGTTCCCTTTCATGGCGACAACGCGGCGTTCGGCGAAACGTTGATGTTCCAATTGGGTGAAGGCCTGGGACAAACCGAATGGGAACTGGCCGCGGAACAAATGGCCGAGTTTTTATATGCCGCCAACTTCACTGCCGCTAATGATCTCTTGCGTCGACCAGCATCCGCCGGTGCCGAAGGCCTGCAGGCCATCCCCCTGCACGCACATCGCGCACAGGTGACCGCACTGGGCGCAGGCGGCAGCACGACAATTGCCGAGGCCACGCGCGTCGCCAGTGATGACGTGATTGGATTTTGGCGTGAGGGCCGCAAGGCTCCCGCACCCCATACCACATCAGTGAACGTGAAAACCCTAAAGCTTAGCGCGTTGACGTCGAACACGGGCGATGCGGTCACAGCCGCCACCGCGGTGGGCGTACGGCAACAATTCGTGCAATCTCAACTCGATGTGGAACATATTCGGAGTGACGCCGCCGAGGTCATTCGCCTGGAAAGCGGCGCGAGTGTCGAAGATTTCGTCGTCAACCTGGTCGACCAGGCTTTGGGAGTCACGAAGGAAAGCGAACAGGGAGCAGTTCGGGCCGGCATCGTCCTCGATTTGCTGGACCGTTGCCTGCAGAGCGACTTCCACGAGGGACTCGATAATCTCGGCGACGATCAACTCTTCATGCAAGTCGCAGACCGGCTCACGGCCCGCACGCGACCTCGCATTAATAAGTTGTTTGCCTGGGTGCAGGGGATCATCGACGCTCCCGACCTGCGTCTCGACGGCGCACGCCGCAGTGCAATGGCGATCCAGCACGAATTGCAGACACTGTATGACGACGCGATTAAACTTGCCGTCGCACAAATGGATCAGGCTCACGAAGTCGGCGAACTCGCCCGGAGCGAGGGCTTTCATCGTCCGGAGCGCCGGGGACTTGTCGCCTGGATACGCGGCCAGTCACCGGATGACAAACTGCGCGACATTCTGCGGACCTATGCCAATTTCCGGCTCAATGAGTTCCTATTGCGCGTCACGGCCAAGATCGTCCGCATCGTGGATGCCGAGGTCACCACGCTGATCGAACAACTCGATCGCCTCTCGCGTGATCTCACACGCCTGTCGAATCTGACCCCGGCTCCCACACCTGCGGACCCTGGTGCGGAAGGCGATCTGTCCGAGAGTGCGACCATCGTGCTAGCCTATCGCAATATGCTGCGCGAGCAACTGGAATTGAGGCGCTTCGAGATCGCCCAGCAGATCGATACTCACACCGAACGACAACTAGTCGCCCAGGGAAGAGAACTCCGCAAATTGCTGGATCCCGTCGTCGACTTGCAGCCAGTGCTCTGGCTGCCGTTGCTGCAGTCCTCGCGACTGAATGTGCTGGAATGCGTTCAGGACATCAATCGCAAACTTCTGGGTGCCTGTCGCACTGGGTCTCAATCCAGTTCGATGAATAAGGTGGTGGAGCTCTTACGATCCAGGCTGACCGCGTCCCAGGCTGACAACAACCAGATCACGGCCCAATGCCTGGTCATTCCGGCCGGTACAGAAGCCAGCGTACTGCGGGGCCTGTCACCACACACGACCATCGTCGAAGGGCCACTGACCGACCTCACCCTGTGTACAATCGAGAACTCAGTTCCACTCTCACAACTGGCCGCCGAAGTGACGGGAGGCGTACCCATGTATAAAGAACTGGGCAGCCGCCTGCAGAGTCGAGTCGACATCGAATGGCGCGATCTCGATGAGGCCGCGCCGATGGCGTGGAGTCAATCAACGGAAGAACCGGCTCCCGATGAAATCGTGCCGACGGTCCCTCTGAAATTCTGAGATTCGAGTCGATGGGAGGGTGAGGCTCCCGCCGAACCGCATAGTCTGGCGACGGCCGAGAGACGCTCGCGCTTCGGCGGGGTACCCTCTGGGTCCCTCACCCTCCCATGACGTCGAAAGCTCCTTCACGGGGGCGAAATCGCGGCCAATTGCGATGCGATCGGACCGTAATGTTGAATCCGGCGATTGGCAGCGAAATCGAATAGTTGTTTATAGGCGATCGTCTCATCCAAATCGCAAGTATGCACAACCAGTTCGTCGCCCAGGGTCTTGCTTTGCGCGACAACTTCACCGGACGGTGCGATGATTGACGTCAATCCAATCTGGCTGACGCCTTCTTCGACGCCTGCCTTGCCGACGGCCACGACCCACGTGCCATTCTGATAAGCTCCGGCCTGCATGCACAATTGATGGTGAAAGTTGGACAGCCGGTCCATTTGCGGGTATTCCGGAATATGGTCCGGAGTGTTATAGCCGATCAAGGTCAGCTCGACCCCGCCTAGTGCCAACAGGCGATAGGTCTCGGTCCAGCGGCGATCGTTGCAAATGCACATCCCGACCACGCCGCCAAATGCCCGCCAAGTCTGCAACGGCCCGTCGCCAAACTCGAAATACCGCTTCTCCAGATTCTGGAACGGATTATTCGGCCGCCGCTCGTAGTGACCCGGCAAATGCATCTTGCGAAACTTGCCGATGATGACACCGTCTTTGCCAACCAGAATGGCTGAATTGAAGTGCCGCTTGCGTCCCTCTTCGAATGCGAGCTCGGCATACCCCAGATGAAATCCAATCCCTAACCGAGCCGCCTCATCAAACAACGGCTGAGTCTCGGGCCCGGGCATCTCACGTTCGAACCAGCTATCCAGTTCCTCTTCGTTGTCGATCCACCAATGCGAAAAGAACGCCGTCAACGCGACCTCAGTGTACACGATCAGGTCACAGCCCTGACGATGAGCCTCGCGCATCTGCTGGATCAGTCGCTCGACGATCGTAGCACGGTTTTCATCACGCCGAATCGGGCCACTTTGCGCAGCACCAATGGTAATTAATCTCGCCATCTCACAGGCCCCTTACCCGCTTCGGGATCATTGATCATCGACTAAATCGTAAATCACTACGCAGCGCGGCCAACGCGCAAGCAACTCTCGATTTGAGATTACAGACCGGGCGAGATTTGATCAATACTCACACACGTGCCAGAATCAGCGAGACATTCTGACCGCCAAATCCGGAATTGTTGGACATAACTGCCTTTAAACGCTGTTCGCGCGCGTGATTGGGAACATAGTCCAAATCGCAATCGGGATCGGGGAACTCATAGTTCGCCGTCGGTGGAACGATGGAGTCTCTTAATGCCAATAACGAGAACATCGACTCGAGAGCACCGCACGCCGCCACCAGATGTCCGGTCGTGCTCTTCGTGCTCGATACGGGAATCCGATGTGCATGGGATGAGAGAGCCCCCTTCAAGGCACAGGTCTCGGATCGGTCATTGGCACCGGTACTCGTCCCGTGAGCGTTCACATAGCTGACGTCATCCGCGTTCAACCCGGCGTCGCGCAAAGCATGTTGCATGGCCCGCGATAGACCATTGCCATCCGGAGGAATGTCAGTAATGCGATAAGCATCAGCCGCCACGCCATAACCGAGGACCTCCCCATAAATTTGTGCTCCACGCTGCTTGGCATGCTCGTACTCTTCCAGCACGAGCATGGCAGCACCTTCACCCAGGACAAACCCGTCACGTTCGCGATCAAACGGTCGCGAAGCAGCCGTCGGATCGTCATTGCGGGTCGACAGCGTACTGAGTAAACAAAAGCCCGTCATCCCATAGGGATGAATCATGCTATGAGATCCGCCAACGATCATGATGTCGGCCGTCCCGCGACGAATGATCTCTGCACCTTCTCCAATCGCCTGCGCCGACGCCGCACAGGCCGTCAAACTACTCATATTAGGACCAAACGCCTGAAACTGTCCGGCAATTCGCGCAGCCAACATATTCGGCTCCTGATCGAGCTCATCCGCTGGATCAAGCCGCTGCAGTCCCAATCGAGTGAACTTACCAAGATCAAATACGCCGTCGGGAGCATGTGACTCCGCGACCATCTGCATATAGACGTCAAAGTTCTGAGCTCCCTCGCCCGATCCGAGATATACGCCAAACCGTGACGGATCACTGAGCCCTGCGTAATCCAACCCCGAATCTCGCACGGCCTGCCGCGCGGCAGCAATTCCATATCGAATATTCCATCCGCAGCGTTTGAATTCCTCGACGAACTGCGAGTCACCATAATCCGCTAACGAAAACCCCTTCACCTCAGCAGCAATTTGCGTGGGAAACCCCACAGCGTCAAACCGTGTAATCGGCGCGACACCGGACTGCCCCGAACAGACTGCCTGCCAGGCAGCAGCAGGATTGTTTCCCACCGGCGAGATGCAGCCGATTCCAGTGACCACAGCGCGTTTTCGCATAACGAAATCCTATGATTTTGAGGGTATTGACAACGACCTGCAGGCTGCGGCTCAACGTTTGTGATGCAAGAGAGGGAATACTTTTAAACCACGAATAATACGAATGACACGAATTTCGGAAGTGCTTGTTGCTACTACGACTTCATTTTTCAGGATTTCGATTCGTGTCATTTGTGTGATTCGTGGTTCATTCTTTCATGATCAACTGAATGTGCGGCAAGTTGTGCTACGGGAAATAGAAGGTTGCCCAGAGAACCAGTTTATCTTATCCGTGTTCAATCCGTGTGAATCAGTGGCAAAACAATTCTTCGTAGGTTAATTAAAAATACTCCTCACAACCTCTCAGTCCGATCCAACACCCACCTGTTCGGGCTCGGATTCCACATGTTCCGCATGATGATGGACCATGGTATTTCCCCAGAACCGAATCGACATCGCACGCAGCACAACATAGAACGTCGGCGTCAGGAACAAACCAAACACGGTCACTCCCAACATCCCCGCGAACACGGCCGTCCCCAGAACTTGACGCAATTCAAATCCCGGCCCCGTTGCTCGAGCGAGTGGCAATACGCCGAGGATAAACGCGAATGACGTCATCACGATCGGCCGCAATCGCAGGCGGCAAGACTCAATAGCCGCTTCGATCGGAGTCCGTCCCTCTTCTTCAAGCTGCTTCGCGAACTCGACGATCAACACGGCATTCTTCGCCGCGAGACCGATCAACACCACGAAGCTGATCTGTGTAATCAGGTTGTTATCCATACCTCGCAACGACACACCAGCCAGGGCGAACGGCAAGCACACCGGAGCAATCAGGATGATGGCCAGCGGCAGCGTCCAGCTTTCGTACTCTGCCGAATGCACCAGGAAGACGAACAGCACGCACAACGGAAAAATATAGAGCGCCGTGTTGCCGGCCAACTGTTGCTGATAGGCCAGATCGGTCCACTCGATCGTCATCCCTTGCGGCAGTTTTTCCTTGGCCAATCGTTCAATCGTTTCGATGGCCTGCCCTGAACTGAACCCCGGAGATGTATCGCCCTGAACCTCAGCGGACGGATACATGTTATAACGCACGACGCGATCGGGACCGCTCTGCCATTTGACGTTCACGACCGATCCCAGCGGCACCATCCGGCCACTTGCAGTCCGGGTCTTTAAGCGAGTGATGTCTTCCTCATGATTGCGGAACGCCTCCTCCGCCTGAGTTCGAACTTGGAACGTGCGACCATACAAATTGAAATCGTTGACGTACGCAGAACCCAGATTCACCTGCAGGGCTTCGAACACATTCGTCAACGGGACGTTCAACATGTTGGCTTTGACTCGATCGACGTCCGCAAACAACTGCGGCGTCGAAGCACGATACGTCGTGAACACACCCGCCAGCGACGGTTCTTTCCGAGCCGCAGCAATCAGGCCGTCGGTCGCTTCCTGCAGTGCCTTGAACCCGTGACCGCCACGATCCTGGACTAAGAACTTATAACCGCCCGAAGTCCCCAATCCCTGCACCGGCGGGGGCGGGACGACGAAAATGTTGGCATCGGGAATCTGCATTAACTCCTTCTGCAACGAGGGCAATTGCTTCAAGATGGGTTCATGGTCTGCCTCGCCATGACGTTCATGCTCCAGCTTCTCACCAATAAAGATGGCCGCCGCGTTCGGGCTGTTCGAGCGGGTCGCTCCGGAGAATCCGACGAATGTGACCGCGTGGCCGACCCCATGATGCTTCAGGATGATCTCTTGCGCCTTTCTCACCACGGCATCAGTTCGCGACAACGAAGCACCATCGGGCAATTGAATGACGGTAATCAAATAGCCTTTGTCCTGACGGGGAATGAATCCGGTCGGCACCTTCATGAATCCATATGCGGTCAAACCGACCAGCACAGCATAGGCAAACAGCGGCACCACGGCCCTCCGCACATTCCAGCCGACCGTGTTCGCATAAACGTGGCTCACGCGATCAAACACCAGATTGAACAGCTTGAAGAACCAGCCGAACACAAAGTCCCAGACACGAGAGAACCAATCTTTTTTCGCACCATGCGGTTGCAGGAGCAGGGCGCACAACGCGGGACTGAGTGTCAGCGAATTGAATGCCGACAGAAGTGTCGACACAGCAATCGTGAGAGCAAATTGTCGGTAGAACTCACCACTAATTCCGGAAATAAAGGCCGTTGGTACGAACACGGCCGACAGACCGACGGCGATCGCGATCACAGCACCCGATACTTCGTCCATCGCCTTATAAGCTGCGGCCCGAGGTGACAGTCCCGTGGCAATATGCCGCTCTACGTTTTCCACCACAACGATCGCATCGTCGACAACGATACCGATGGCCAACACCAGACCGAACAGCGACAGCATATTCAGCGAGAACCCGAAGGCCAGCATCGCCCCAAACGTTCCAATCAGCGAGACCGGAATCGCGATCAGCGGCACCAGGGTCGCTCGCCAGTTTTGCAGGAAGACCAGCACGACGATCACGACCAGCAACGCTGCTTCGTACAGGGTATGAATCACCGAGTTAATCGATTCACGTACGAACGTCGTTGGATTGTAGGCAATACGATATTCCATCCCGTCAGGAAAATTCTTCGACAGCTTATCAATGGCCTTCTCGATGCCGTCTGCAGTCGCCAACGCATTCGAACCAGGACGTTGAGCAATCACCAACGCAACTGCATTGAGTCCATCCAGGTAAGTATTAATCGAGTAATCGCGAGCCCCCAGTTCAATGCGGGCCACATCACCGACTCGGACGACGCGACCGTCGGTCCCCGTCCTGACAATCAGATTTGCGAATTGTTGCGGATCGAGCAGACGTCCTAGGGTATTCACCGTCAACTGAAAATCGCCACTTTTGTCGAGCGGAGCCTGGCCAATGACACCCGACGCGACTTGGATATTCTGCGCTCGCAGCGTGGCAACGACATCTCCCGCAGTCAGCGACAGATGAGAGAGCCGTTCGGCATCAAGCCAGATTCGCATGCTGTACTCACGCAGTCCCAGCGTAGTTACACTGCCGACGCCATCGACGCGGGCCAACGTATCGCGAACTTGAATGAGGGCATAGTTACCCAGGTACAACTGGTCAAACTTCTTGTTGGGCGAGACCAGATGGAGCACCATCAGGATGTCAGGAGACGACTTGATTGTCGTGATTCCCAGGCGTCGCACTTCCTCGGGCAGACGGGCCTCAGCGGTAGCCACGCGATTCTGAACCAGCACCTGGGCCGTATCCAGATTCGTTCCCAACTTGAACGTCACGGTCAGTTCCATCTGGCCGTCGACCGTACATTGCGACGACATATAGAGCATGTCTTCGACGCCGTTGACCTCTTGTTCGATCGGCGTGGCCACCGTGTCAGCGATGACTTCGGGAGAGGCGCCCGGATATTGAGCCCGCACGACAATGGTCGGAGGAACGATATCGGGATACTGAGCCGCCGGCAGCACCAGATAGGCGATGCCACCGAGGATCACTGTGACCACGGATATCACCGCGGCGAAGATGGGCCGGTCGATAAAGAAGTGTGCAATTTTCATGATGATTCAGTCCAGGCTATGCTGTTCACTAACACTTCTGTTCCGAATTGTTTGCAGACACTTGGGTTGGTTATTGACTGCCGACTCAAGTTTATGGCGCCATGGTGAGCCGGCTGCCGTAAGGCCCCGAACCTGCATTTGGCGAGGAAGAATCCAGGGGTTACACTGCCCGGATCACCAGGATTTCCAGTGTGCGACGAGCTTAGATATCCGACTTGCACTGCAGCTTGTCCTCAGACTTAGCCTGGGGCTGCTCGGGTGTTTTCGGGTTATTGGCTGCTTCTGCAGCACGACGTGGGCGGGTGAGCCACTGCTCTTTCGGGACGGGCTCGCCGTCACTGGGAAATTCCTCGGGCTCCAGCTTGAGCTTCTCCACCGTGGCCACTACGGGTTCCCCGGGATGAACTCGCTGCAGGCCACGCAGTACGAACCGCTCGGTTCCGTCCAGACCTTTGCGGATGACTCGCAGGCCGCGGACGAATGGACCGATCTCGACGACCTGTCGACGAGCCTTGTTTTCCTTGTCGATTACGAAGACATACTTCTCCGACTGATCCGTACCGATTGCCATGTCAGGAATCAGCACCGCTTCGTAGCGGCCACTGCCTGGAAAGCGGACTCGCGTGAACAACCCCGGCGTCAAAGCCAGATCGGGGTTCGGCAGAATGGCACGCCCACGCATCGTCCCCGTTTCGGGATCCATGCGGTTGTCGACGAAATCGATGTGGCCGCGGTGAGGAAACTGATTCGGCTCGTTCGCCAAACCCACATAGACGGGCGTCTTAAAGTCGCGTGAACTCCGACGCTTGCCTTCCCGCGTCAGCTTCACATATTTGAGGAACGATTGTTCGTCAGCATCAAAATTGACGTGAATCGGGTCGAGAGAAACGATCGTCGTGATCAATGTCGCCTGTGCATTGCCACCATTGATCAAGTTGCCGTCCGTCACCAGCCGCGAGCTGACTCGGCCGGTGATCGGAGCTCGCACCTGAGTGTACTCCACATTCAACTTGGCGATCGCCACTAAAGCTTTAGCAGACTCCAACGCGGATTGTGCCGAAGCGACCGCGGTCTTAGACAGTTCCAACTTGGCCTTACTGGCGAGCACGTTGGCCTTGGATTGACTCTGCTCCGTTTCGCGAATATCGAGCTCTTCCTGTGACATGGCCTTCTGAGCCACCAGCGGTTTCGATCGCACGAAGCGACTTACCGCCAAGTCGAAGCGGGCCTCGGCCACTTTCACTTCCGCCTCACTTTGAATGACTGCGGCCTTGGTCTGTTGGATTTGTGATTCGGCAGTGGTCACATCAGATTGCGTACGGGCAAGTTCGGCCATGAACGGACGCGGATCGATCACCGCCAGCAGATCCCCTTCGCGAACCATTTGGCCTTCATTGAAGTGTGTGGAATCGAGATACCCACTGACGCGAGCCCGGACTTCCACGAACTCGATGGCCGCCACGCGACCGACATATTCGTCCCATTCGACGATCGGCGTCCGCACGGGAGTCCCAACGACGACTTCAGCGGCCGCGGGTTTCGCTGCCGGCGCGCTCTGGGAACATCCCGTCAAAACGAATCCCAACAGAGTCGCAGTGATGAAAAATCGACGCATGGGAAATTCTCCAACTCGAAAAACAGACGCCCCAAAGTGAATCGCTGTTGGGCGTGTGCGGTAGAACTGCTCTAGGAAAGTGCGTCATATCGCACGCTCTATGTTCAAGTACCAGTTGGCTACAGAAACCTTTCACGACGTCTTCAGATTCGCAGTCGGAGTCGGGAACTGAATCGCTCCATTCATTGCTATCCGGGTAACGACCATCGCTCTAACTTCAATTCACAAAAGAAGTTCGGATCGTCAGAAAAAACTGCGATCAAGTGCCCAAGTGACCCCGGCGGCGTGAGCCCGGGGGTTCGTCCGTAACGCCACCCCTGACTGGGCAGTTTCCGCGCCTTTTTGCACTATAATCCGGGGATATTTGGGTGGAAGTGCAGAAACGCGGAAAACACGGGAGCAAGCCCAGTGGCGGAAAGTACTGTCGCAGACGCGATTTAGATGACAGGCTGGAAGCCTATCTCACGGGACGATTCAGAACCCCGTCAGGACGACTTTACCGATCGATTTCCCGCTCTCGACCAAGGCATGTGCCAGTCGAAGATTGGCGGCATTGATCGTCCCGAAATTGGCGTGAATGGTCGACCGAACCAGGCCCGCATCGACGAGATTCGCCACCTCACTCAACAACCTTCCTTGTTGATACATGTCCGCAGTTTCGAACAGACCGCGCGTGAACATGAACTCCCAGTGCAGGGAAATACTCTTGGGCTTCAGCTTCGTAATGTCTAACGGCGTGGCCGGATTCTCAATCAACGCCAGCGCACCTTGGGGAGCCATCGCCGAAAGGATCTCGTCGAAATGATCCTCCGTCTTGGTCAGCGCGAGGACATAGTTGACGCCGCCCGGCACAATCGCCCGCACCTGTTTGGCAATCGGCTGGCGATGGTCAATGACATGATGCGCGCCCATATCGCGCGACCAGGCGACCGTTTCCGGACGAGACGCCGTGGCGATCACCGTCAGGCCAGTCAGCCTTCGCGCCAACTGAGTCGCAATCGAACCGACTCCTCCAGCGCCGCCTACGATGAGTATGGAACCGGCCTCGATCGGCGTGCCCACACGCAACTTTAGGCGGTCAAACAACATTTCCCACGCCGTGATCGTAGTCAGTGGCAACGCTGCCGCCTCGGGGAAGGTGATGCTCTTCGGCTTGTGTCCGACCAGTCGCTCATCGACCAGATGATACTCGGCATAGGATCCACTGCGATTGATGACTCCCGCGTAGTAGACCTCATCGCCGGGCGCAAACAAGGTCACGCCAGATCCCACTTCAGCCACGACTCCGGCAGCGTCCCACCCGAGCACCGCCACGGTACTTCCAGGTCCGCCACCGCCACGAACTTTCGTATCGACCGGATTGACCGAGATCGCCCGCACCTCCACCAGCAAGTCACGCGGTCCCGGCGCCGGACGATCCAGAGTCGAGTCGACCTGGCTATCGGGATGATTTGCCGCGAGGCCTTTGTTGTATGTGACGGCTTTCATGGAGGCTATTCCTTGGTTTGTAACGGCTGATGCTAAAGCGAGGCTTGCCGAGCCTGTAGCCTGACTCTCCGAGTCGGGTGCGTTGAGGCAACAGAGTCCCGACTCAGAGAGTCAGGCTACAGGTTCGGCGACACGCGAAGCAATATAGGCGATGTCCGTCATATACTGCAGCAGTGACCAGAAATCGCACCTCAAGTGCGAGGTCCAGACAACCACTTAACCCTGCAAATGAGCTTCCAGGAACCACAAGTTCTGATCGAGGCCTCGAGACACTTCCGTAAACAAATCGGTCGTGTCGGCATCTCCGAACATCGCCGCCATATCGATCGCCGTGCGCGAACTCTTCGCCAATTGAGCAAAACGTGTGACTAATGCTTCGACGTGTTGTGCCCCACTGACCGCATCGGCGGGATACTCCGACAGGCGCGAATTGCTCGCGGCCATCCGTACTGTCCCCGATGCCGTACCGCCCAACGCTGTCGCCCGCTCGGCAATCAGATCCACGTACCCCTCGACCTCTTCGGCGAGTGAATCAAACAACAGGTGCAGTTGATAGAAATGCAGCCCCTTGACATTCCAGTGGGCCTGCTTGGTCTGACTATACAGATCAAACGTATCGGCGAGATGCTGATTCAACAGAGTAATCGACTTCTCGCGGACCTCCGGGTCGAGGTCATTGCGGGTTGAGAATGTTTTTGACCGACTCACGACATATCTCCATAGAGAGCTGCAGCATTTTTCCTGCCGCCAGGTTTCGTCCAAGAACGTGATGAACGCGACGTGAGCAGCAAAATGCAAACTGTATGCCAAACGGCCTAACGGGATGCGCGGGACGTTTAGTCCGGCAGAATGGGCAGACTACGACAGGTGAATTGCCCGGTTGGCTAGAAATTGCACCAAAGTGCAGTCGCGCGGGCCGAATGATCAATGGATCACGAAGTCGCATTGGAAATGAGCCCAAAGTGCATGTAATTCGGACGCGGCGGCCCGAGGAAGTCTTATATCCCGGAGGGATTAAAGAGAGTAGCCGGTGGTTGAGGAGCGGAGCGACGACACCACCGGACAACAGCCTCCCGCCAGCTCGATCCTGAAGGGATCGCAGAGGAATTCGCATCGAGTCGCGGCAAGGTCGTTCCCTCTGGCATCCCTTCAGGATGCAAACATAATCACGACCTGACCGGTGGTGTCGTCGCTCCGCTCCTCAACCACCGGCTACTCTCTGCGATCCCTTCAGGATCGGAATCCACACTAATTCCAATCAACGCTCACTCACACCTGTTCGTCTTCAGACTCGATCGTCTGCTTGACGTGCAGACCCAGGTCGCGGAGCTTCAGACGCAGGGTTTGCCGGGCAATTCCCAGCAGGCGCGTCGCATGATGCTGATTGCCGGCCGTAAATTCCAGGACAATCGTCAGCAGCAGCCGATCCACCTCGCGGTGCGTTTCTGCGTATAGATCAGTGGCTTCGGGATTCAGTCGCGCCCGGATATAGTTTTCCAGATCGAGGTGTTCCGGAATTGGCAGCGAGTCACTGGCTGGAATCGGTGTGAGGTCCGCAGGGGCAATCTGCTGATCTCCCGCTCCCGCTCCAAGTAAATCGGGCAGGAATGCCGGGATTAACACCGGCCCCTGGGTCTGTAACATTGCCTGCTTCAACACGCTCTGCAGTTCTCGGATGTTGCCCGGCCACGAATAGTCCCGCAAGAGTTCCAGCGACTCCGGAGACAGCTCACGCACTTCGCGTTTGAGCTCGGTATTGAACCGCCGGACATAATGCTTGACGAGCATCGGCAGATCTTCGCCCCGCTCGCGCAGCGCCGGGAGATGAATGGTGAAGACCCCCAGGCGGTAGTACAAATCGGACCGAAATGCTCCCGCCGCCGATCGTGCCTTTAAATCTCGATGCGTCGCGGCGATCAACCGCACATCGGTTTGAATGGTCTCATTACCTCCCACTCGTTCGAAGGTCTGTTCCTGCAGGACACGCAGGATCTTGGACTGCAGAGCCAGCGGCATATCACCAATTTCGTCGAGAAACAGCGTGCCCCCATTCACTTGTTCGAACTTGCCAATGCGTTTGCGTTCGGCACCGGTAAACGCCCCCTTTTCATGTCCGAACAGTTCGCTCTCCAGCAAATTCTCGGGGATCGCGGCACAATTCAGGGCGAGAAATGGTGCCTGAGAACGATGGCTGTGCTGATAAATAGCACGCGCAACCAATTCCTTCCCAGTGCCGCTCTCTCCGGTAATCAAGACTGGCACGTTCTGGCTGGCCACGCGACCGATGGCTTTATAAACCTCGCGCATCGCGGGGCAACTCCCGACGATCGTCCCTTCGACATCACCACTATCGGACGATGTCTCTGCCACGATTGCCGGCTCGCGCATGCGGCGCGCTACTTCGACCGCTTCGCCCACCACGCGCCGCAGTTGATTCAAATCCAGGGGCTTAAAGAGATAGTCATAGGCCCCCTGCTTCATCGCCTCAATGGCGGCATCAGCGCCCTTCGCCGTGGTGATAAAAATCACCGGAATGCGCGCGTCAATACTGCGAATCTGCTGGTAGACATCCAGCCCGGACTGGTCGGGCAGGCGCAGATCGAGCAGAATGACATCGACCGGCGCGGCACTGACTCGCGACAAACCTGCGGCACCCGTGGCCGCCACATCCACGTTGAAGCGCGGAGCCGGAAACGCCTGTCTGACCTGCTCGGGAATGAGGACCGGGTCATCGTCAATGAGCAACAAATGGACCATAGATCAGTCAACAGTCGTGGGATCAGGGCGAGCAGGAAAGTCAGCCGCATTTTCAACCTGAACGCTCTGCTTGTCCAGCCTTGCGACCTGCGGAGCCTGCATTTCCGAGACCAGCTGTCATAATTGGCATTCCATTCACCACCGAGTCGGTCGAGCACCGACGGCTCAGCAATACAGTAAAAACCATTCGACACCAACCCCCGGAGGTGCTGCAGCCGTGAACTGGGACTGGATCACAAGGATCGGCATGCGTGGTCGATCGAGCTCGCGGCTGACGATCTATGGCATCCCACTGATCGCTATGGCCTGCACGTTGCTGTTGCGCTGGTACCTGAGCCCGCTGATGGGGATTCGAGCGTTGTACAGTACGTTCTTTCCTGCGGTCATCATCGCCGCGTACCTGGGTGGATTCCGCGTCGGAATGCTGGTCACTGTCCTAAGTACCCTGTTGGCCAATTTCTTTGTGGTTGAACCCACTTTTACGCTAGGTCTGAAGGGGACTGGGGACACTGTGGCCCTGGCCTTGTTCGTGATGACGGGGGCCTTCATCAGCCTGGTCAATGAATCCCTCCACCGGACACAGGCCCTCCTGGTCGCCGAAGAGCGGCGCCGTGCGGAAGTCGAAGTTCAACAGGCGAAAGCGGCGTTGCGAGAAAGCGAAGACCGCTTCCGGGGCACATTTGAAAATGCCGCGGTCGGGATGGTTCACGCCGGTCTGGACGGCAGATATCTGGACGCCAATCAGAAGTATTGCGACATCGTCGGCTTCACCCGGGACGAGCTCTTGAAGAAGACTTTTAAGGAGCTGACCTATGCTGAAGACCTCGCCGATACGATGGAGAAATTTAATCCCTTAATTCGAGGCGAGATCCCGAATTACTTTGAAGAGAAACGCCTCGTTCGGGCGGACGGCACTGTGATCTGGATTAATATCTCGGTCTCCTTACAACGTGACTCGGCCGGCAACCCGACGCATACGATTGCGGTCGTGCAGGACATTTCCGAACACAAGCGGCTCGAAGACGACATCGTCCATGCCAAGGAGACCGCCGAGGCTGCCAATCGTGCTAAGGACGAGTTCCTCGCCAATGTGAGTCACGAAATCCGCACCCCGATGAATGCCATCCTGGGCATGACCGAGCTCACTCTGGACACGCCGCTGGATGACAACCAGAGGCAGTCCCTGAAAACAGTCAAGTCTGCAGCAGACAACCTATTAGGGCTCATTAATGATCTGCTCGATTTTTCTAAGATCGAAGCCGGCAAACTCGAATTGCACCGTAGCGACTTTTCACTGCAGTCGGCCATCGGCGAGACCCTACGCGCCTTGGCCGTGCGCGCTCATCTGAAAGGATTAGAGCTCGTCTGCAACATCCAGGAGGGAGTCCCCGACGCGTTGATCGGCGATGCAGGACGACTGCGACAAGTCCTCTTGAATCTGGTCGGAAATGCGGTGAAGTTCACGGACTTGGGCGAGGTCCTCGTCAGCGTCGACACCGTGGGCAACGGCGCGCCGAGCGACGATGTCCTGCTGCGTTTTACCGTTCGTGACACGGGGATTGGAATCCCGCTCGACAAGCAACAGACCATTTTCAAGGCCTTTGAACAGGAAGATACCTCCACCACACGCAAATACGGAGGGACCGGGCTGGGCCTGACGATCGCGAGCCAGCTAGTAGCGTTAATGGGGGGCGCGATCTCGGTCCGCAGTCTACCGGGTCAAGGGAGCACCTTTACCTTCACGGCACGCTTCCAGCGCCGGCCAGATACGGCACCGCGTAGTGCTGCTTTATCATCCGAGCAGCTACGAAAACTCCGCGTGTTGATCGTCGACGATAATGCGACAAATCGTCAGATCCTCGAACGCTGGCTGCAGAACTGGCAGATGGATCCCGTGGCCACCAGTAACGCGGCCGCGGCGATGCAATCGTTGCAACAAGGAGTCAGCCGCGGTCGGCCGTACTCATTAATATTACTTGACGGCCGTATGCCTGGCACCGACGGCCTGGCGCTGGCCGCCATGGTCCGCGAACGGGAAGAGCTGTCCGCCGCTCGGATCATTCTATTAACCTCGGGCGACCGCCCCGGCGATGCCAACCGTTCCCGCGCCTTGCGGATCAATGCTCATCTCCTCAAACCGATCCTGCAAGAAGAGTTGCTCGCACAGATCTACCGTGTCATGACCACCGAGCGGACCTCCACGAATGGCAATCTTGACGCGAACATCACTGCTCCCGCATTCCCACGTGACGCGGGCAGGCGCGACGCAGACTCCTCATCCGCAAATCAACTCCGAATCTTAGTCGCCGAGGATAACGAGTTTAATGTGCAACTTCTCGAACAGTTGCTGGTACGCCGCGGGCATCGCGTGAGATTGGCGAAGAACGGGCGTGAGGCACTCGAGTTACTCGATGCGGACAAGTTCGATTTGTTGCTCCTGGATATTCACATGCCCGAGCTGGACGGCTTTCAAGTCATCGAGGCGATTCGCACTCAGGAGCAGGCCGCCGGAGGCCATTTGCCAGTGATCGCGCTCACCGCGAGCTCACGACGCGAGGACCGCGATTCTTGCCTGGCGGCCGGCATGGATGAGTTTCTCTCGAAACCGGTCATGGCGGCGAATCTGTGGGCCGCGATTGATCGTGCCATCCATCACGATCCGCAGCAATTAGTGCCGCTCATCCAAGCTGCGCCAAAGGGACATGGACTCCTTGCTCCACAAGTCCTGCTGGCATCCTGCGGCAACGACCCCATCATCCTGCAGAAGATCTGCCAGGCCTTGCAGGCCGGTCTGCCCGCCCAACTGACGGAGATTCAGGAGGCACTTCAAGGACACGACGCACGACATCTGCGTGAAGCCGCGCACAAGCTGTGCGGGACAATTGCCGCGTTTTCCACCATCGCGGCCGATGTCACATCAAATCTCGAAGATCAGGCGGCAGCCGGTCAACTTACGGCCTGTCACCCATTGGTCGAGCAACTCACGACGATCGTGGGGCAGTTGATTCAACAACTGGACGGCATATCCATAGAGTCCCTGCAACAAAGCGTCACGAAGTGACCGCGATACAAGCTCGAAGCGCCAGCGAGTGCATTTCGATCAGTGTTGGAATAACTCTTCGGGACGGGATCGGCTTCCAGCCTGTCAATCATCTTCCACAACACGCCGGCGTCGTTTGCTGGACTTCTTCTTTTGTGGCTTGTCAGCACGTGCCGCGAACTGTTGAGCGGCTTCGATCTCGGCCTCGGAATACTCATAGTCTTCGTAGTGATGCAAGACGATGGCGTATCGAATCATCACGCCCAGAAACACGCCTCCTCCCGGGCCAAGCAGTATCGGCATAAAGCGAACCGGGGAATCCCACTTCAACTGAGTATCTGGATTGAGCGCAAAACTGACGATCAAGCCAATGATCAGGCCCAAAACAAACAGGATGTAAGGAATTAGTCCAGCCAGATTAAACACCTGGAGCGCTCCGTCTGCCTTCCGGATGATCCAGACTTCTAACTTATCTCGCAGGCATCTGGGTTTCGGTCTGAATCGCAGGAGGACGGACATTGATGCTTCCCAAGTCGAAGAAGTTGCCAGGTACAGATGGAGTTGCGAATGACAATTGCAGCTTCTTTTGAGGCGATTGTCTCCGCACAAAACTTACCGGCCATCCTGTGCACTTTCCAGTGCCGGATGATGAATTCCTCGTGTAAAGATGGGGGTCGGCTGGAGCAGAGACCGTGACATCCGCGAGAAAGGAGTTACGCCACCGCGACAAAATACCGCCGCTGAAAATACAACGCCACATTCACCAGACCAATCAGCACCGGCACCTCGACCAGCGGGCCGATGACGGCCGCAAACGCCTCACCCGAGTTGATCCCAAACACGGCCACCGCCACGGCAATCGCCAGTTCGAAATTGTTACTTGATGCCGTAAAGGCGATGGTCGCCGTCTTCGAATAGTCGGCGCCAATCTTCCATCCCATCCAGAAACTCACCAGGAACATCACCACGAAGTAAATGAGCAGCGGCACGGCGATTCGCAAGACATCCAGCGGAATCTGGACGATCAGTGTTCCCTTCAAACTGAACATGACGAAGATCGTGAACAACAGGGCCACCAGGGTGAGCGGGCTGATCGCGGGGATAAAACGCTGCTCGTACCAGTCGCGACCCTTCGCCTTCAACATCACGAAACGGGTTGCCATCCCTCCCAGGAACGGTAAACCCAGGTAAATAAACACGCTCTGGGCGATCTCACCGATGCTGACTTGAACGGTGCTCCCCTGCAAGCCGAACAGGGGCGGCAGGATCGTGATAAATATCCACGCATAAACACTATAAAACAGAACCTGAAACACGCTATTAAAAGCCACGAGTCCGGCTGCATATTCGCTGTCTCCGCGGGCCAGTTCGTTCCAGACAATGACCATCGCAATGCACCTGGCGAGACCAATCATGATCAGCCCGACCATGTACTCGGGACGATCCGGCAGGAACACCAGAGCCAGCGCGAACATCAGCACCGGGCCAATGACCCAATTCTGAACCAGCGAAAGCACGAGAATCTTCCAATTGCGAAAGACCTGCCCCAGCTTCTCATAACGTACCTTGGCGAGAGGAGGGTACATCATCAGGATCAGGCCAATGGCAATCGGCACATTCGTCGTGCCCCAATTCAGGGCGCTGATCGATGTTCCCAACGACGGCAGCAGATGGCCGACGGCGATACCCGCCAGCATGGCCGCAAAGATCCATAAAGTCAGATAGCGGTCGAGGAAGGAAAGTTGCGGACGGCAAGGAGCGGACATTTTTACTAGCCTTATTGATCTTGGGCGCGGACGCAAACGTCGAATCTTCTCCCCTCGCCCCCGTAATCAGGGGAGAGGGGTTGGGGG
>JAKFVC010000003.1 GCA_021732415.1 Planctomycetaceae bacterium | reverse complement strand
AGATTAAGGCTTGGGAAAACACTCGAAATAAAGAACGTCGTTGCATTCATTGGACATTCACCATCGCAGCGGCCCGAGTCAAATTAAAGAAACAATACCCGTCAATCGACGATTGATGGGGTACTAGGGCCTGAACCTTCAGTGGGTCCAATGCAATCCACTACACCATCGGGACCAGCAAGAGCCGACAACTGGATTCGCACCAGCATAAATCCGCTTACAAGGCGGACGCCTTTCTCAGTCGAGCCACATCGGCATTCAGCACGAGCGTGAGGATTCGAACCCCATGCAGCAGTTTTGGAGGCTGCCTGCTCTCCCAGGAGCGTCACTCGTGTAATGTCGCCAGGTTATTGAGACCCGGCGGCGGTCGTCATTCATCTAACGGCACAGTCCAGTACGCCTCACTGAGGAACTTGGACCAGCTTTCGATCCGCGCGTCGTGCCGGGCGTAGAGTGGTCGCCACATCGGACGAACCGGTATCTTCCGCAGCGGCATGTGCGCTTCGGTCGGCGTCCGGTCAGCCTTCCGCATGTTGCACTTCAGGCAGGCCAGCACACAGTTCTCCCAGGTGCTGGTTCCACCGCGCGACCGCGGCTGCACATGGTCAATGGTCAGGTCTTCGCTCCCCGGCTGCCCGCCACAATACTGGCAGGTGTGCCGGTCACGCTTGTGGATGTTCCGTCGGCTGAAGGTGACAGCGTTCGTCGGCAGACGGTCATAATCCGTTAGCGTGATCACCTCCGGCACACGCAACCGGAACTTCACCGCCTGGACGAACGGTTCATCCTCTTGCGGGATCAGCTTCGCCCAGTCGGCCCAAGTGTACTGCTGGAAGTCCGTGGGATCGACAATCCGTGCCCGTTCCGCTGCCACCAGCGTCAGCGAGCGGGCTACGGAAGCCACGCCCACCGGCTGCCAGATCCGGTTTAGCACCAGCGTCGGTCGAGTCAGAGTCGCTACCATGATCTTCTCCTCTTAAATAAATAGGGTGTTCGAACGGGATCGAACCGTCACCTTCGGCTTCACAGGCCGACATGCAGAAACCACTACACCACGAACACCATGTCTTCTCGGACCAGGAATTGAACCCTGACTTCCCCGTTAGGACCGGGGCGTGATTTCCGTTTCACCATCCGAGAGCGGAAGGAGCGGGAGTTGAACCCGCAAGGCACATCAAAAATGCTCGACCGGCTTCCAACCGGTTCCCGTCGCCAATCGGGTGGCCCTTCCGTTGTCTCATCAGTGCCTCGACCAGGACTTGAACCCAGAACATCCCGTTAGAAGCGGGACATGATTTCCATTTCACCATCAAGGCCGCCGAGGGCAGTTTGTCATCAAGCGGAAGGCAAGGGATTCGAACCCTCACGGCCAAATGGCCGCACGGTTTAGCAAACCGGCCCGGCAAGCCTTATTCGGCTACCTTCCATAATCAGTGGACCAACCGGGAGTCGAACCCGGATTGCCAGCCTGCCGAGCTGGAGTCGTACCGTTAGACCATAAGCCCATATCATCGCGCTCAGTGGACCGCCGGGGAGTTGAACCCCGATCTTCTGGTTGCGACCCAGATGTCATACCGTTTTGACCAGCTGCCCTTTTTCGTCTCTTACTATCGCCATCGGCCTTCATCATCCCTGTCGGTCGGCGGCCTCAGTTGATAGGTCCGTTCGGAAATTGAACCCGATCTTCCGCCGTACCAAAGCGGTGTGCTCCCGGAACACCTACAGACCGTCGTTGTTGATTGATCCCGGATGGAGTTGAACCATCACTTCCAGCATGTCGGGCTGGTGTCGTGCCGTTGGACCACGGGATCGGAATGACCGAAGTGGGAGTCGAACCCACAAATTCACCAGGCTCTCGACCTGGCCGCTTTGCCAATTTGCGTACTCGGCCGAATGTCTCGGATGTTACTCACTCTGGAAAATGGCCGGTCCAGGCGTCGCACCAGCAACTGAGGCCGCCGACCGACAGGGAGAATGAAGGCCGATGGCGGTAGCGGGTGACGAACCAAGCTTATGAGACCTCGCTGGTCGCTGGCCCACCGGCGTCAGTCGTTCGTAGTTGCAGGCCCCGGTAACGATCCGGGTATCCCAGCCTTATGAAAGCCAGTCGGGCTCCTGCCCCGCCTGCATTGACCAAGGGGAGAGTCGAACTCCCAAGCCCGTAAGGGCACGACGTTCTGAACTTCGCGTGTCTACCAATTGCACCACTTGGCCGTGTCATTGACCCGTGCGGGATTCGAACCCGCGCTGCCGGCTTGAGGGGCCAGCATCCTGAACCGCTAGAAGAACGGGCCGTACTTAATCAGTGCGTCGGGACGGAGTTGAACCGCCAATGCCCGAAGGCGGGTGGGTTACAGCCACTTGGGCACGCCAATGCCCAGCCGACGCGTTACTAATAGCGTTCAATAGCTCAGGTGGGAGTCGAACCCACAGCATCCCTGGGTTTGAGCCAAGGTGGTCTGCCAGTTGCCTACCGAGCCATAAGCGTCCCCGATGGGATTTGAACCCACGATCTCCACCTTGACAGGGTGGCGAGCACTCCGGACTGCTCCGCGAGGACGTATTTGTGCTGAATAGCTCAGGTGGGACTCGAACCCACAGCATCCCTCGTTCTAAGCGAAGGTGGTCTGCCGATTGCCTACCGAGCCATGTTCGTCTTGATGCCCAAGGCGGGACTCGAACCCGCAACCACGCGATTTTAAGTCGCGCTGCTCTACCAATTGGCAATACCTGGGCGAATTGTCGAAGTAGTCTCGGACGGACTCGAACCGTCGTATTCTGGTTGTAAGCCAGACGTTGTTGCCGCTGAACCACGAGACTTCGTCTTACCGGAGTGGACCCATCGGGAATCGCACCCGAATCCTTGGTTTGCAGGACCAATGTCTTACTGTTGGACCATGAGCCCGAATTATTCATCATCACCGAGCGGAAGCCGTGGGACTCGAACCCACAAGCGGGATATCCCGCCGCCTGTTTTCAAGACAGGTTCCTCATCCTGCCGGATGACTTCCATAACCAAGTTGCGGGAGTTGGAATCGAACCAACGCCTCCGGGTTCAGAGCCCAGCATCGCTACCAGCAGCGACTATCCCGCAATGAATGTGTCTCAACTGACACGACGTCCTTCAACAAGTTCGCAAATTGCGGGGGCAGGAATCGAACCTGCGCACTCGTGGTTCAAAGCCACGAATTTCTACCAACAGAAACTACCCTGCAATGAAAGAGGGACGGGTGGGACTTGAACCCACGCGCTGGTGCTTAACAAACACCTGCTCTGCCGCTGAGCTACCGACCCATTCTGAGAGTGCCCTGCGGGAGTCGAACCCGCCTGTTCAGCTTGGAAGGCTGATGCCTTTGCCGATCGGCCAAGGGCACGTTCTGTATCCAGCGGAAGCCGTGGGACTCGAACCCACAACGCTGTGACCTGCACCATCAACCGAAGCGAACCGGCCCAAAGGCAGGTTCGCGAAGGGCGATAGTCATCCTTTTTCCGACTACCGCGGACGGACTTTCATCCTCCCTATCGGTCGGCAGCCGCCCTTGTTTCCAGCCGGATGACTTCCATTCGTGTTCAGCTGCGGTGGCAGGAATCGAACCTGCATTCGTCTCCTTAACAGGGAGCCGCCTTACCATCGGGCCACACCGCAATTTAGAGTAGTCAGCGTGGTCGGATTTGAACCGACGGTCTCGTGCGCCCGAGGCACGCGGATTTCCAAACTTTCCCACACGCTGATGATCGTTCGCAGTATGCCGCGAACAAAATTGCACCCAGCGGGAGTCGAACCCGCACATCCGCCCTGGCGAGACGGTACGCTGCCACTACGTCATAGGTGCATTCTTTCCTCGCCGAATTGTCAAAGATCAAATCGCAGAGCACCGGGTGGGACTCGAACCCACGTTGCCGCATCACGGGTGCGGTGTCTTGGCCGCTAAACGACCAGTGCGTACTGTTCTCATTTGTCAGCCTTCCGGCTGAACTTCCAATGGGATCAGACGGACTTGAACCGTCACCTGCTCGGGAAAGAACCGAGTTTGCTGCCGCTAACACCTTGATCCCAAGTCAATCTCTTCGAAGTTGGCCTGGACGGAGTCGAACCGTCGTCGTGCCCTTATAAGGAGCCTGCTCTGACCGTTGAGCTACAGGCCCAGCAATCAATGGGGCCGGGGGGACTTGAACCCCCACTGGCGAGATAAAAGCTCGCTGTGCTGCCGTTACACCACGACCCCGTATTCGGGCGTGGCTACGTTTGCTTGACAGGACTTGTTCCATGACTCTCTCCTTGTAGAAGTCGCTTGGGGTGGAGTTGAACCACCTCTGTCGCCGTATCAGAACGATGTGCTCCCCTTACACCACCAAGCGCAGTCGGGATGGCCGGACTCGAACCGACGATTCCGTGGTCCCAGGCCACGTGGGGTGCCGCTCCCCTACATCCCGCTTCTCAGTCAGAGCGATTGGATTTGAACCAACGATCTCCTGGCCCCCAGCCAGGCGCGATGCCAGACTTCGCTACGCTCTGCTGTCACCAAATGACCCGTGTGGGATTCGAACCCAACCTGGCCAGCTTGAAAGGCTGGCAACCTCACCAGAAGTCGAACGGGCCATGTCTGTGTGCGCACAATCTCCGTGGTCCGGGACCGCCCGGATCGATTGTGGATGTGGGCTGGAAGGCGCTCGAATCCTTCTCTCCTGGTCTTCAGCCAGGCGCTAAACCGTCTCAGCTACCAGCCCATCAAGGATTTGCATTTCCACCAGGGGCGGAAAACGAGAAAGCCCGGTGTCCTTTGCGTGACACCGGGCTGTTTGAAAGCTTGCGGATGGCTTTTAGGCCGATGTCACGTGCGCAGGGGATATGGGGATTCTCCGCTACGCAAACCTGTACTCCCGGAATTCCCGACTATCTGAAGCCGAAACTGGGGACGCACGGGTTGCGTTGCGAGCAGGTTCGCCTGTTTGGCAAACCAACCCGTACCACTCTGATCGCTATCGAGCATCAGCTGTAAAAACATCATGATCCGCAAAACCTGTGAGTGTGATACTTCCTGAAATTGTCGGTCAGCAGCGATGAACACTATCGCCGCTAACATATAGATGCGCGAAAGTCACAAAATGTTCGCCAGAAATTCAAAAATCTGATCGACCCACGAATATGCGACAGCTTGGTGTCATTTGTCCAAAGTCAGTCCGTCAGTTCCTCGCAACATCAGACCTTCTCAAGCAACCGTTTGGTTTCATCCTCTCGCGTTTAGCATCGCTGTCGCCATCGAAAATGCCCCAGTGAATCATTCGATTCCCCTGTAGAAACAGAAGACAGGAAATCAACCGAAGTGGACGGCAGGATGCATTCGAAACCCACAACGGTGCTCGCCCCGGCGAGCGTGATCAACTCGATTGATCACCACCCCTCTACTACGAAAGCTCAAGACAATGAGCCAGAAGCAAAAGAAGAGAATGAATCAGGAACAGGATAAGAATGAACAGAAAAAGAAACAGGATTTGAAGCACATCAACAGAATGAAATCACCGGATCAGGAAACGACGACTTCAATGGCAGGGAAAGAAACAGGGTACACAAATTCAGGAAAATCTTTTTGCAGGAAAATGATTTTATTTCGAGTCGACCCGACCAGGAATCTTTTCACTCCAAAGACAAAGGAGAATCAATCATGTCGGAAGTTGGAAGCTCCACACCGGAGCATCAGACGCTGTCACCACGACGATCTGCCAATGGCCGCACTCCACCTGGATACCGTGTCTTGCACGTAATCGTGCCGGAGCAGATCTTCAATCATGTGAAGGCCCAGGCCTATATTTCCGGCCTGCGGTTTCCCGAGTACGTGGCCCGGTTCCTGGAAGAAGCCTGGCCGTACAAGGAAGAACGCCCGCCGCAGCCACCGAGTTCGTAACAGTCTCCCGAGATTGTAGAAGCTGGCGACGGCCAGCAATGACGTCTACTCGCGTCAGTGACAATGCAAGTTCAGAATCGAAGCAGGAGAATCACAAAAGTGAATCCCACGACCTATTCGACGGTAATGGACGCGGAATCCGACGACGACGAAGCCCTGGTCACAATCCAGCGTCACCCCATCGACATGCACGTTCTAACCGAGGACGTCGGCCACCGCGTGGTTGCCACACTGAATCGGAATCCAGCAGGATGTTTCTATTTCAATCCGGCCGTCACGGTGTCTTGCTCAATTCCCACGGCTGACTTCTTCTGCATCCTGCGAAAGGAACAGGCCAAGTGGTGCCGACAAGCCAGCAAAACATTCCCCAGAAACGTTCGCCGAACGGCATCGAAATGGGTGGGCGGGGGTGAATGGATCAATCACAAGTATGCCCGATTCCTGGACCGTGCCCTGTGTTTCACGGGGATCTTGTTCATCGACGGTCAATTGATACCCTCTCACGCTTGGGCAAAGTTCAGCGAGGTCGCAAATGGTCGTCACACGTCTACATGTGCTCACTATCGATGATTGATAGTCCGTGCGCGATCACTTTAGTGCACCGCATCGCGATCGTGGTCCGCAACCTTGGTCATTTCTGCAAGTTTGACCGTTCGGAAACTCACTTCTGCGCTTTGGTTGAACCCTGGAAGCAGACGAGAAATTGCCACCCGAATGTCCGGGCCAGGTAATTGCCAACAACTTCCAAGGCCAATACGGCACAGGAGACACAATCATGGGATTGCCACGCATCCAAACCTTCAAGAACGTAATTGCCCGCTATATCGAATCAGGCGAGGGGCGTCGCACGATGGCGTCAAAGATGACACCGTCACTCAGAAGATTCCGAGACTATTCTGCAGTCGGTCGCAAAGCGTTTCTCGTCGAGGATCTCGAAGACGGTGCACTACCGCTCTACGACAAAGATCCAATCGTACCTGCGTATGCAGTCGGCGAAGCAGGTGACTCCATTCAGGTGTTAATCAACAGCGAACGTGTATTTGCCCCGCTATACGAGCTTGCCACATGGCCGCTCATTCCCCTGACCCAGATTCGTGAGCGTCGATACGATCTCATCAAACGCACGATCGAACTCGGCGTGGCCGGGGTGAAAGAAAAGGAGGACGTGCGAGTCTTCGCGACAATGAATGCGCTCGCAGCCGACTCGGACAATCCCCACCTGGATATGGCCATCGCAGCACCGCTGACGGCCGATGCCATTGCGGACGCAATTGGCGCGATCGAAGAGCACGGTTTGCGAGCAGCACGAATCTTCATTAATGGCCGTGATTACGCGGACATTCGGAAGTTCGATCGCGACATCATCGACCAAGAAACGATGCAATCTCTTTTCCGCACCGGCTACGTGGGAAAAATCTACGGCTGCCAAGTCATCCGCAGTCGCGTAATTGCTCCCGGCACCGTGTATATCTGCGGAGAACGGGAATACTACGGGCGGTTTCCCGTTAGAACGGAACTCACTGTGATCACAGCAGATGTCCCTCAAGAGAGAAAAGTGGGATTCAGCATTTTCGAGCAGGTAGGGACACTTTGTTACAACTTCCTGGCGTCGCAGCGGATCTTGATCTCAGGACGTTGAAACTAGACTTGGACGGTGAACGAAGCGAATGAATGCGAAAATGCTGTCGCCCCCTCGATGTCGTCCTCGTGTGGCGGACTAATCGCAATGACGGAAATCAGCGGAACATCGTCTCAATCACTCGCTCGATGCCTGCCGAGTCTATTTCTCCACGAGCGCCATCTCTGGTGGTAATAAGTCGTCGCCGCGATTTCTCCGGGGCGTCCCACCGAAGTATACCCTGAGCGTAGTACCACCGTTCTTTTTCTTCCCAACGGCGTCTATACCCGGCGTCGCCGAGCATCCCGAGGTGTTCCCAGTAGTACGTCACCCCGGCATCGTCGTCCTCAATCGTGAAATCAGGAAATTTTCCGGTCGGCTCACCGTCAATTTCTAAGTGTTGCTCGTAGGTGTAGTCCAACTGATTGGCGTGCAGCAGATTGGCGATGATGACTTCCGATTTGGACCGGACCAGTTCACCTCGTGTCGTCCGATGGATCAGGAATTCTTCCAGAAATACACTCTTGAATTGAATGGGCTTCGGTGGCCGGAACAGGTTGGTCAACCGACACGCGGAGGCCGAGTACTGGTCGGAACTGAAACGATGTAAATCGATTGCAGTGCCTTGGAGCAGCACAACAACCTTTTTCTTTTGCCGTGTCAATGCAGTGTAAAGCAACTCGCGAGTGACCATGAGCGGAGATCGCGGCAGAACCAGAATGACGGTGTTGAACTCGCTGCCTTGGGATTTGTGTTCATCAGCCTCACGGTGCACGCTAGCACCTAAGGTGATGTTCTGCCATGAATAAACGGATTGTGTGTGAGCCGAGCGAACTAACTCGAACCGTGACGTCCAAACCGTCGACGGGCGCCAAATCGAGAAACCTGAGCCGCCCAGAGCTGAAGGTTATGCTGGCTAATCAAGTTCGACCGAACTTAAATCATCCGCTCGCCAGCCTCTCGGCCGAAAGCCGAACAATGGAACGCGTCCGAGCCATCGCAGCCGTGTTGGCGCGTCTGTCTCGTGACAAAGTGACTTGCACGACCTCACAGGGCCGGGAGGTTGAGTGATGGCACCCAAAAAAAGTGCGAGAAGGGCGGATTCGACTAAGGCGTTACAAATCGCAGGATACATCCGCGTCTCATCTCAACGGCAGGCCAGTGAGGGGGACAGTCTTGTCGCGCAACAGCACCAGATTGAAAACGAGATCGATAACCGCAAGGTGAGAGACAGCTGGAATGTCCAACGGCTGGAGCTTTATATCGACGCAGGAAAATCAGCGAAGGATCAAAACCGTCCGGAACTTCAACGGTTAAAACGCGACATTGCTGCCGGCAAAATCGACATCGTGATTTGTTTCAAGCTTGATCGCGTCACACGCAGCCTGCCAGACTTCATTGAGCTCTGGCAGTTGTTCGAGGAGCATGATGTCAACGTCATCAGTCTCCGCGAGCAGTTCGACACGACATCTCCGACCGGTCGTGCGATGCTCAAGCTGATCATGGTATTTGCCGAACTCGAACGCGAGATGACAGCCGAGCGGACCTTCGCCACCATGCGTGATCGCGTGGATCGTGGGCTTTGGAACGGTGGACATGTCTTGGGGTATCTGTCGGACCCGAAAGAGCCTGGTCGTCTACTGGTAGATCCTGAATGGGCGCCGATTATTCAAGAACAGTTCTTCAATGCCTTCGAGAAGCTCGGCTCGTCAACTGAAGTTTTGAAACGATTGAATGAATTGAATCTTAAAACGCCGGTGCGAGAATCGCGTGCCGGCAAAATCCGTGGCGGCCAGGTTTTCACAAAACAAAAGGTCGTCGACATCCTTCGAAATCCAATTTACATCGGACGAGTTCACTGGGGGGAAGCTACTTGCGACGACAGCCACGAGGCCATCATCTCTCCGGAACAGTTTGCTCGAGTTCAGGCAAGACTTGGTGAAACGACCCGGCATCGTCGGAACCACAAGTATTCCCGGGGGCGAAGCTATTTGCTGCGGGGCATCGTTCGCTGCAGTTGCGGCGCACATATGACGCCACAGGGAGCGCAGGGACGCAGCAAGACTTATCATTATTATGTTTGCACACGACAACTGCACGAGGGCGGAACGGTCTCTTGTGCAGCGCCACGGATTCCCGCCGAGCCACTTGAAGCGGCCGTTCTACTTCGTATCAGGGAATTGGGAGCGCTGGAAATTGCTCGTGATAAAATCGTCGAGCAGGCCGCAGCTCTCCTTGACGATGAAGGGACGCGTCTAGCCGGTGAAGAAGAGATCGCGCGGCGGCAACTCAGTAAGATCCGCGGAGAAATCAATCGGTTACTTGAGGTTCTCAAATCACTGGGTGCAGACGCACTGACCAGCATCAAAGATGAACTGTCGCGTCTGGAGACTGAAGAGAAGCATTTGGTTCGCGAACTGCGGCGGCTCGCTGATCGTCAGCGGCCGATCGAACGAATCAACGAACAGGCGCGAAAGTTTTTGCAGACCTGGCAGGGAGTCGCTGAGATTCTTGATCAGGCCTCTGCGGATGAGCAAAGACAGATCATCCAGCATTTCATTGAGGTCGTTGAATTGACTGCCACGACCGAAAAGAAAGACGTCGGAACGTATTCCCTGAAGCTGTTCCCGGAAGCGAATCCGACAGCGGCGGAACACGCCTCAAAAAATGACCAAGGGCCGTCCGAAATCAATCTTTCGGAGCGGCCCGTGTTAACCGAAAATGACTCGGTTCTTCAATTGGTCGGAAAAGCTCCCCGAATAGGACTCGAACCTATAACCTAGCGGTTAACAGCCGCTCGCTCTACCGATTGAGCTATCGGGGAATGTTTTCTGGGTTGGGGGTCTCGGTTGGCCCCAACTGGTCTGGCTTGGCTCACCGTTTGGCGAGTTGCTTGTTGTTGCAACTTCGTTGGCCGGTTTAAGTTGCGTCGGTGACGAACTGGGTTTGGCTGGGTGAGTCAGAATGGTAGCATGGGGTTTTATCTCGGTCAAGAGTTCTCAACACAAATCTTCCGGCACTTTCTGCCGCTCGCCCGCATCATTGTTGAGATCGTAATTCCTGTTGCTGCCCCACTCTAGGACATTCGGCCGGAGATTTGGTTCGCGGTGCGGGATATCGCCCGGATCATTCATTGGGCCGTACTTGAGTGCGCCGATTTCTGTTATCGCATCCGGCCAAGAGCAAGCGGCTATAGCAAGTTGGGGCAAATCAGCCGGCACGCGTTAGCGTCCGGTTTCCGCTGGAACTTCGAGTCGATTGTTGCCCGAACCGTGGGCTAACGCCCAACGGCTGATTTGTCGAACGGCCAAGCGAGTACCAATTGGCTAACGCCCTGCGGCTGATGATGACTGGGGAAAGATGGCGGCGGACCAAAGAATGCAAAAACCCGACTCGATTTTGTCGGCCGGGTCTTTTACAGGGGGCGCTGAGGTGGGGGCGATTGTTGTTTCCTCAAGTCTTTACTCCTGTTTCCTGGTTGGGTGAGATTAGAGGGGAGTTTTCGGCCGTTGGATTGCCATGGCGACTCGTGCGCTGCGCGAAACTCGTGGAAGTTGATTGTTTGTTGCGTTGGTGGTTACGGGACTCGGACGGGCCTGGAGACCCATCCCACTTACGACGCGGTCTGCAGGGTGAGACTGATGGCCGTCTTGACCACCGAATCTCTGACAGGTCTATTGTTGTGGATCTGGGTGTTGAACACTTTCCTTGAAACTCGACCTGCAGTTCGAACCGGGGGCTAGCGCCCTGCGGCTGATTTCGTCCACTGGGTTAGCGGCCGGCTGGTTGGTATTGTTGTTGGTTGAAGGGTTGAGGGATCCTGGGCTGCGAGAAACTTGGTACGCCGCTCAGGTTTTGGTTGCCTTGGCCGCCCCCTTGCTGGGCGACGTTGACCGCGGCCATCACGTCCTGGTCCATGATCCCGAATGCCTGGTTGGGACCGGTGCTCTCGGGGATCCGGACGTCGGGGGTGACCCCGGCTCCGGCCATTACCCGGCCAGTCGGTGAGTAGAACTTGGCGGTGGTGATTCGCAGGCTGCAGCCGGCGGTTTGCAGCGGGAACTGCGTCTGGACGGTGCCCTTGCCGTAGCTGGTCCGGCCGACGACTACCCCGCGGCGGTTTTCCTGGATCGCTGCGGCGAAGATCTCGCTGGCACTGGCACTGTTGTGATCGACCAGGACGACCATCGGCATCTTCCAGGTGTGCTCCTTCGTGGCATGCTCTTCGGTGTTGTCGGCGGCCGTGCGGCCTCGTGTGGCCACGATCGTGCCTTGCGGCAGGAACTTGTCGGAGATCTGGATTGCTGCAGTTAGCAGGCCACCCGGGTTGCCTCGCAGGTCGATGACGACTGACTGCATGCCTTGTTGATAGAGTTGTTGCATCGCGTTTTCTACCTCTTCCGTCGCCGTGCCGGTGAACTTGTCTAGCTTGAAGTATCCGACCCGCGTCCCATTGATAATCTGGATGTCGTTGACGCTGTGGAGCTGGATCGCCTGACGAGTCACCGTGATGGTGAACGGGCTCTGGCTTTGACGTTGAACTCCGAGGACCACCTGCGAGCCGGCTGCTCCGCTGATTAACTCCACGGCTTGATCGACACTCGAGCCGGCCAACTGGTGGCCACTCACGGCCAGCAGCAGATCTCCGTTCTGCAGACCGGCGGACTGAGCCGGGCTGCCGGAGATGACTTTGGCGACTTCGGCACCTTCTGGCTTCATTTCGATTTGCACGCCGATGCCGACCAGGTTGCTTTCGAGTTGCAGGCTGGCACCGGGAGTCCGTTCCGGGGGAACGAACGCGGAATATTTATCGAGCGATTCCACCGCACCGTAGACGAACTCCAGGGCGGTTGCGGCGGGTCGCAGGCCAATCTGTTGAGCCGACATCTGCATGGTCCAATTGAGCATGTTGACGGCATCCTGCTCCGACTGGATCGGAGCCTGCATCGCCTGCTGGAGGGCTTGGCGATAGGCCTGGACATTGCCGGGTTGCAGCATCAACTGGTTGGTCTGCACGAAGGTCGGGACATCCAGGGCGAACATCAGGTTGCTCATCGCTTTTTGGACTCGCACCTGCGGCGTCGACGGTTCCAAGTGGCGAGTATTAATCATCTGCATAACTTCGCTATACAAGGCGACCGACTGCTGCGGAGGCAAGTTCAACAGCGAGAGGAAACCCTGACTCTGATATCGGCGAGTGATCCGCGTCTGAGCATCTTGAACCGGATTGACGGCTTGCTCCGGAACTTGCGGCCGGGGTTGAGGATTCTGGTAGCTCGGCCCCTGAAAACCGGGGGCTTGGAAATTCGGATTCTGCTGGGCTGGGGACTGGTAGGCCGGGGACTGATAGTTCGGAGTCTGGAAACTCGGAGCAGGGGCCTGGAAATTCGGGGCCTGGAAATTGGAATTCGGCAGGCCCGGAACTTGAGGGGCAGGGCCCTGCATGCCGGCCGGTGGGTAGGCCGGTCCCTGGAAGCCGGGAGACTGGTGATTCGACCGGCGATTGCGGGGGCTCACGAAGAGCGGGTCTTCGCCGGCTGGTGAACGATAGCGGCTGGTTCGAGGTCCATAGCTGCCGCCGACACCCCAGTCGCCCTGGCCGTTGGGTCGCAGATCGATCTGCTCCATGTTGCCATTACCACGGTTGCCATCGTCACGCAGTGGAGATGACGGCATCTGACGCGGGTACTGGCCCGCCGGGTCGTCCCAGCCGTTCTGCTGCGGAGCTCGGCGCCCCATGCTCGGAGCCGGGGGGAAGGTATCGCCTTCTTCTTGAATGAAGCCGCTGCCGGCCGGGGCGCCGTTGAAGGGCTGATTGGTGTGCTGCTGGGCGTCGACGGGAGTGCTCAACCAGGCACAGGCACCTGCGAGCACCAGGAACTGCCACCATCCAAAAGTTCTGAACATCTTGCCGGATAATTTTCCGAGAGTCGTCGTGATCATGTCACTGTCCTATTGTGAGGCTCGCCGCCTGAAGGCCATCTTGAGCCTGTGGTTTGAAGAGGATTTTTCTAATGAGTCCCACCGGCTGTCTGGCCCGGCTATCGGTTGCATGTTCCAGTGATTCATCCGTGCTTCGCGGCCTAGTGGACGGCCAGCTCGACGTCGGCCTCATCGATCCGGCTGTGTCGAGCTTGCAGCAGATCAGCCAGAGAAGTGATGGCTTTCTGCTTCTCGTCGCTGACCAATTCCCCTCGCAGAACGCGCACATCTGACGGCGCTTCAATCCCGATCTTAACGGTGGACCGACCGGTCTGGATCACTTTGACAAAAATGTTCTCGCCGATTTGAATCATTTCCGTCCGCTTGCGTGTAAGTACCAACATGACTGTGCTTCTTTCTGGCTTAAAATCCGTTTTCAGGGAGCGACTCGCGATTCCATTCAGGAGTTTTCTACACTACCAACCCCGCCCAGCGAGTCACATTGACACAGCCCTAACGCATCTCACATGCCAAACCGATTTCTGTGCGCAATATTCAATCACGGCAATTCGCAACAGACTATCCACATACTATTTAATGCAATACAACAACAATCAGACTCCGCACCACTCTTTCAAAACCAAACCAAAAACACCCATAGCTACAAAACCAAAACACCCATTTTTTCAATCCACGCGACAGCCGATAAAATCAATACGATCCACAAAGTCGCAGAATGCATCTTTTACATTGCAGAAATGTAAAAACAACACTTTTTAAATGGTACATTTTGACATTTTTGTGCTATGTCACGCCATCGCACCTCTTCTATCTCGCGATCTTTTGAAGAATGCGGGTTTCGGCGATTGGCACGTGCGTTGCGTTATCGCGTCACCGTCTGACGCAGGGTGCGACAGACAGGTCTCAGCGGACTGATCCGCGTGTTGCTCAAAGAGAGAGCAGAGTGAAGGAGTTTCATCATGAAGAAATTGCACACCCTACTGACGATCGCCGCGCTGGGCTGGATCGGGATGTCAGCAGGAACGGCCCACGCCGGGAACTATCGCCCCACTAACCCGGCAGTGACGTCAGCGTCAGCACACATCCAGGTTCAAGCCCCAATCAGCCCCAGCCCGAGACTGATCGGCCCCGCGCCGTTGCAGACGGCAAACGTTGCCGCTGACGGGACAAAGACCGCCTGCTTCTTCGGTGGTTGTTACGGTGGCGGGTGCTATGGTGGGGGTTGCTACGGTGGCGGGTATTACGGTGGTTGTAGCTCGTGCTATAGCGTGCGACCGTACTTCCCGGCGGTCACGAACTGCGGCTATGGAGGTTGCGGGGTGGGTTATGGAGGCTACGGCGGGTACGGCGGATACCCCGGCTACGGTTATGGTGGCTATGGTGGATACGGAGCCGTCGGCGGGTACGGAGCGGTGGGAGGCTTCAGTGCCACCGGCCCCTATGGTGGAACCGTAGTCGGTGTCGGGGCCGTCGGCGGGTACGGGGCAATGGGCGGATATGGTGGGTACGGCGGATATGGGATGCCCGGTTACGGCGTTCCCTATCAGGCGAATTACTACGGTGGCTACGGCTGGTAGTCCGTTCTGTCCATGAGCTCTGACTAGCCTTCGCCAGATTGATCATCGATGCTTAGACAACTCGTAGTGATACACCTCGGCCGCCGGCCATTTTCGGCGGCCGATCTGTTTCTTTGCTGGGCAATTGGCCAATCAGCCGGCACGCGTTAGCGTCCGGTTCGAGCAACAATCGACTCGAATTTCCGACAGAACCGGACGCTAACGCGTGCCGGCCGATTTGTCCAATAGGCAGGGCGAGCGTTGTTGCGATTTGCCTGGTTTGTGAAGGTTTATCGCATTTCGAGTCGGTTGTGATGAGCCTCAGACGGGTCGGAGACCCTCCCACCTTTTTGCAGCCTACTGCTGCTCCAAATCCAGCAGGCGCGTTTTCAAACTGAGCCCCTGGGGCGCCGAGTAACCTCCCAGGCCTCCGCCCGCTCCGACGACTCGGTGACAGGGAATGATGATTGGGAACCGGTTGGAGGCCATCACGGTGCCGACTGCACGGGCTGCTCGCGGACGGTCGGCTCGGGCGGCCAGTTCTCCATAGGTGATCGTCTCGCCGTGCTTCAGTTTTCGCGTCGTCTCGACGATTTGTTGTTGAAACTCGGTCAGCTTGGGAAGATGGAGTTTGACATCGTCGAACTTCACCCGGTCTCCTGCCGCGTAGCGTTCCAGACGCTGGCGGAGTTCCGGGTACCAGTCGCTGGAAACCTCGTCGATGGCGAGACCGTCGAACGGGTTCGCAAATGCGGATTGAGCTTTTCTGGCCTCTGAATGGCCGACTGTCAGTGCATACAGGACTTTATCTCGTCCCAGCAAAGCCCAGTACCCGAGTGGTGTCGCGAAGACCGAAACATTGAGTGCGTCAGTACTTGGGACCTTCTTCTCGGTGCCGCTTTGACCCGCGATAACGCCCTTCATATAATCCCCACAGACCTCCGACGGTCATTGAGTCGAATGCGACACCCCACGGCCACAATCGTGGTCTTCCCGATTTCCAGCTAACGAATACGTGCCAACCAACAGGGCCAACCAACAGGGCCAACCAACAGGGGCCAACGCATCCGGTCGCTGGGACCTCATTGAGGTATCCTTCATGCAATCCTACGAGTCCATTGCGGACGACTATTACATCAATATGCATCTCAATACCGAGATGCAACTGCCGGCTTCGCGGGAAACGGTCCTTGGATTTTTCGAGCGGATTCAGAAGTCGTATCCGACCATGCGGAATTTCTATACCCGCGAGAGTGGCGATTTTGTCCTTGAGGAAGACAAAGAACAAGGACACTACCGCTGGGTGACGATTGAATCGCGCCGAATCTGCAGCGGCTATGTCAATCCGCCGACTCCGGAAGCCGCGCTCGAGCAACATAATTTGGTGCTCGACCTGATTCCGTACATGTTGTCGGTCAGTCCGCTCGATTGCGAGGCCCTGGATTTGATGCTGGGGTTCGACTTCGTCTATCGAGGCAATCATGATGCGCTGATTGCGGAGGCACTGGGATTCACTCCTGCCCTGGAGAGTCTGCTCAACATTCCGGGTGCTCAGCCGTTGAATTTTGAGCCTTCGATTACGATGACTCTGGATGAAGCGTGTCGCCTGCAGGCTCGGCTGATGGTGGAGACTCGGACGAACGCGTATCACGTGCGCCGCCGCGAATTTCCGGAAGAGCCGATCAGCGTCTTTTTTACAGTGCGACAATACGGCAGCCTGCCGGTGCAGTCGTCATTTAAGGAGGCCATGGAAGTCATTGCCGAGAAGACGGCTGAGTTGATGGAGCAGCATGTTGTCGAGCAGATTTTGAAGCCGCTGCAGTTGGCGATTTCTGCGAAGTGAAGGCGAGCGTCCGGCGTGAGCCGGATGGTTGTTAGCGACTGGCAAACAACAACAGAGCGCCCATTCCCGCCAACGCGCCCGGGTTGATTCTGAAAACGGTCGATTCCCAATAGTTTGTGAGTCGTCAACAACCATCCGGCTTACGCCGGACGCTCGCCTTTCGCTGGCGCGAACTGCTAGTCGCCTTCGACTCGCAGTCGCGGAATCTCGTAGGCGGCGCCGGACGTATGGATCGACCAGACGATTTCGCGGCCTGACTGTGCGGCAAGTTGTTCGGTCGCGAGAAAGCGTTTGCCGTCCCAGCTCACGACGATGCGGTTGCCGGTCGCGACGACTCGCAACTGACGTGCGGCTTTGCTCGTCAGAGGTGCGGTGAGTCGTTTTTCTACGGCGACCTGGGCCAGTCCGTTTTCGATCGTCACGACCGAAAGCTGGCCATCGCTGAGGATCAGGCTCATCACAACCTGTGCGTTGCGGGTCGACAGTCGCAATTCCCACATACTGCCGGGGGCCTCGGCGGCGATGATGTCGCACTCGAACATCAGCTTGTGATAAGGACGATGGAAGGTCGCAGATGACTGTTCGGTCCCGGTGGCCCGCATGGACTGCGAGGTAAAGTTCCAGCCGGTGGAATGCCACAGTTCGGGTGAGAATGGGTTCTCCCAACTGGAAGGGGAGGTCTGGGCGGCGTCACTGGCAATCTCGGGCACTTCCACTGACTTCGGCGTCGCGTTGAAACGAGGCTGGGCAAGGGGCTTTGATTTTACCGCAGGTGGCACAGTGCGCGCGCCGAATTCAGCGACGCTTCGACCAGGGTGATCAATCATTGGCTCGACAACCGCGGCCAGTTTAGTCTCCGGTCGGAGATCTCGGCGCGAAAAAACGAGGACGACTCCGCCGAGGAGAATCAGACAAGCCAGAGGGAGCAGGATCTCGCCACGTGACATCATGCTATGAAGGATTACCGCTGAAAGTTTTCGCCTAATCGGATGGGGAACTCTGAGTGCCTATCGGCAGGGCACATGTAGCTTGGTGAGATTTGCGAGGAATGTCAAAGTGGGAGAGTGGTTTCTTCGAACTCGACGAATTCGTTTTTTTTGGAACACTGATCTACGCTAATCTTCGCTAATAAAGACAAAAAGCGATTGCCATCTCGACTTCTGTGTCGGTCTCCTACCGTATTCCTTGATTAGTGCAGATTAGCGGAGATCAGTGTTCCAAAATTGTATTTCGTAATACTCCGGCACAATAGGCCAACCTGAGAATTGCATTCCTGCTAAACACTTGGTTTGGAGCCTTATGGCACCTCGCTCATCTGCGTTACTTCTTTTCCGATACTGAAGCTGGTTGCCGAGGCATGGGGGTTGGACAGGCAGGATGCCTATCCTACGGGGGGCAAAGAACGCCAACACCCGGTTTCTCATATGGAGAAACCGGGTGTTGGGATAGGGGACTATTCAACTCGTTTGAATTTTGGTTGGATAGCGCTCTCCATAACGCTTTTCCGCGGCGGATCTTAGCGGTGATAGCCGAGATCGCGAATGACTTCGAGCACTTCGCTCCACGTCGGGAACATCCGGCCGCTGCGACGTTTGTAGTCGTCCATGGCCTTCATGAATTCCACTTCGTCGCCGGTGTAATCTCGTTCGCAAGTCGTCGGATCAATCTGTCGACGGCGTTCCACCTTGACACGCCGTTCACCTATTACCCGTCGTTCTTCGCCCGCGAAATCCACTTTCGCTTCCGGCTTGCGACGTTCGACGACCGCTCGCCGATCCTTGCCGCGTTGTTCAACTGTTGCGGTTGATTCCATGCCCTCAATCGCTTTCATCAAGTTTGGCTCCTCTATGCCCGACTGCCACTGACCATGTTGGGGAACACTCCGCCCCGCATGCTCCGCGGGGTCTTACGCACCCAACTCTAGCCCGAGTTTGCAGAGTCGGCGGAAAACGCAGTTGAGAAAGGATGAGCAATCCTCAGAGAATCTTAGGATCTGGCGAACATTCCTGATTAGCGAGTTTTCCCGAGCCTGTGGACATTGCGGTTACTGGCGGTCTCGCGCTTCCTGACGATCTTGCGGTCGTGACAATCGGCAGAATCGTCAGAGTTCGATGGTGACTTACATCGGCAACTACTGATTTTATTCAAGAGTTGAGAGGGCGACTCGCGCAGTGATGCGAAACTGCATCATGTGGGATCCGTTGCCTACACCTAAACGTCTTGAATGTGCGCACAAAAAAGCAGTAACGGTGTTCCAATAAATCGGATGTTTTCATTTGGAGTGGATGGAAACGCAAGGCGGACAATCCTGTCCCTCATTTGGAGCTTTTCCCGTTTTTGCCTGCAGGCGGAGAGCGACAGACTGCGGCGGAACTCTTGCGAGATTCCGCTACACGGGGTCCGACGGGTCAACGTCTTCGGGAGGCGGCAGGCGTGGCAGATCGGGTTGGATCCAGCGGAAGGTCGAGGACCGGTCTGAGTTCGAATTCGCTTGCGACACCGCTTTTAAGAAGACTCGCATCAGCAACAACGACAGCACAATCACCACGACGGCAACAATCAACACAATCAGCGTCAGCAGACTCCCCGAAAAGACGAGAAGATCCCAGACCTGCCTCGGCTGGTAGATGAGTAACGGCACGAGAATCGCCAGGACGCTGATGGCTTGCAGGCCACGCCGTCGCCCCACATAGGGGCTGAAATTGGTCCACCCGAGTTGCGTGGCAATCAGTGTTCCTGGAATCGCCAGCAGGGCACACAGAAACCAACTTGCCAAGGCGGCGAAGACCAGCAGGAACGGAGACAAGACCGTCGCCGCCAGGGCATAGAGGATCGCCCACAACAAGCCTCCGCTGTGCCACCCCCAGTTCGCGGCGAGGGCGATGGACCCGAAGTACGCACAGCCAGCGACCGCCTTTGCCACTTGGGCGAACGGGCCGTTGAGATTTGACGTCGACGAAATGAAGACCACTCGGGACATTGGTTTTGGACTCCCTCAAAACCCGGTCCGAGTTAGAACGCCTCTCAAAACCTGGGACCCATCGCTTGTCATCTATTGAGGGAGGGAGATTTTCACCACGAATAACTCGAATGACACGAATTTGAAAGACGGATCGCCGTTCGTTTACAGGCAACTATTCAGAATTTCAATTCGTGTCATTTGTGTGATTCGTGGTTCAAAATCCTCACGATCAACCGGACGTTATGTTAGCCGCTCTTAGTTCTTCTTCATCTTGTCGGCCTCTTCCATCTTGGCCAGCCAGCGCTTCGGATCATCGTTGAAGGCCGCCTGGCAACCGGAACAACAGACCCAATAGGTCTTGCCGTTGTAGCTGACTGTCGACGTCCCCAGGCCTCCCGAAATGATGCACTTCTTCTCGCCGTAGTCTTCATCGCTGGCGGCGAAACTGGTCCCCAGACGTTGCGTTCCCACGGTATCGGCCAATTGGAAATTGCCGGTGCCACGCTTGCGTGAGAGCTGCACCAGATAGCGGTTGTTTTCCTGTTGATCCAACGACACCTTCCAGGCTTCGTCGCCCTCGGGTTCCGCTTCGGTGAGCACCAGCTTGTAGGTGCGTTGAGGCTTGTTATCGTCGCCGGTGAATTCATCCGGCTCGCGTTCGAATTTCCCGCGCATCACATGCTGCACGCCTTCGGGGTTCTTGACGGTGAATTGAAAGACCTGATCCTGCGGCAGGTAAGTCAGGCGGCCTTCGCGGATGTAGGGACTCTTATCGGACTTCACGGTGAGAGCAGGCTGAGCGTGATTTGAGCGGAAGTCCCAGATCCATTCGAGCTCTTCCACGGCACTGAATCCCTTGAACTTCTGATTGGTCGTGCCGCGCCATTTGCCGAGCATCACCTGCATGGGCTGCAAGGCGTGGACGACCGATTCCATTTGCTCGGATTCGGTCCCCAGGGGTTTCGCTGCAGCGGCCGAAGTTCCCGATTCCGAACCGAGAGTGACGGCCTCGAACTTCGGCTTCGGTTTGGCGGCTTCGGATTCACCGTCCGCGGATTCGGGTGCGGTCCCTTCGCTGGTTGACGACGCGACCGGCTTGGCTTTCGCCGGTTGGCTGCCGCCACCACATCCCAACGCGCACAGCGGTAAGACGAGGACTGAGGCCAGAACTAAGTTACGGATCCGGAGGGAATCAAAAATCGGCATGAGCTTCACCTGAATTGTCATTTCGAGAGCGGTCTCTCCAAATTATTACGGACAAGTAGCATATCACAACGGAAGAGCGAGACGAAAGCGGAGCTGTGGTAGGATTAAGTCGGTCACCCAATTAACCGGAATCCGTGTCGGGAAGTTCGTCCAAAAGCATGTTCTGTGAAGCGATACGACTTAAAAGTCATTTGATTTGCGTGCGGAACGGGTGAATGAGTGCCAGGACCGAGTCAAATCGATACCATCTGCGTTACGGTTCGATACTTGTTCGATAGAGTCCGTTTCCTAATTGTGTTAAGTGAGCCCGGCGGCTCGCCTGGATAACCCTGATAGTCATATAAGGCGCGCTCATGAAACATCTGCGTTCGAAATGGATGATCCGACTGCGAAATTGCAGCGTTGCGGCGATCGTGATCGGAGTCATCTGCGTGGCCCAATCCGTGCCGGCGATTGACGTATTTGACCGTCATGATGCGGCAATTCTCAAGCAAATCGTCGAGGCGGGAACGGCCCAGACCGAGTTGACTCAAGCCCAGGTGGCCAAGCTGAAACCCCTGGCGAAGGACATCGAAAGTACCTGCCTGGTTGTGGAGACCAATGGGGGGAATCTCGCCAAAGTGCTCGTGAGCTGGGGCTTTCGCAAGCAACGCGACGCCGCCAAGCCGACCCCCGTGCTGATGCTGGACCGGTACGTTACCTACGAACAGGGGCGGGCAGACACGTCACTGGCCAATGGCGTCAATGTGATGATTTTTCCGGGGTATAAGTTCGATTTCGATCTCGGCCAGATCGTGCCCGAAGGATTTGATGCCGACATCGAGTTCACCGACAAGGGGGCCATCAAGTGCCTGGATATCGTCAAACTGCATACCGTGAATGGATCGCAATTGCCGGTCACCGAAGAGGCTGTACCAGTTACCAAGAAGGGGGAAATCATCAGCCCCGAGGATTTTTCGGGCATCTGGAACGTCGATGGTGACGGACGGTTCATCGGCGAATGGGACCTGACGGTGAATGAAGAGGGTGCCGCCAGCGGGAAATTCCTGTCGGCAGAAACCAAGTCCAGTTACCCGATCGTGGGCCAGATCGGCGGCCTGCCGCATCAGATCAAGCTGCAAATCCAATTCAACAATGCGATTCAAGTGGTTGAGGCGTACCTCTGGACCAAGGATAAGGCGAAGCTGGCAGGATCGTTTTCTCTGGCCGGTCGAAAATTCGGGATCAGCGGTGTGAGACAGGAAGCGAAAAAGGCTCCCTAGGCGTTCCGTAGGACGGGTCTCCTGGCCCGTCCGAGCCCGTAACAATCGATGTGGTAAACCTTTAAAGCCTCGCGAGCTTCGTGCAGCGCACGAGTTGCCTCTTTTCACAGGCTCGGTGGGTTTCCAAGTCAGGTTTCCGATCCATAACTTCTGCATTTCTTTGTGTCCTTCGTGAGCTTCTGTTTAAAAAAGAAGTTTTGAACAGAAGGACACAAAGGCAATTTATCGAGCGCTACTGTGATTCCTCGCGAGTAATCGCTTGTGCGTCGTGCGCTGCGCGAAGTTCGCGAGGGGTTTGTGGTTTTCGACGTCGAATGTTACGGGCTCGGACGGGCCTGGAGACCCGTCCTACGGACGTTCAACGATCGTTCTACCAAATCCTCACGTAACTGAATATCTGGAAGCGGTTTGAGATCATTTCGCTTGACGCGAATGCAGGGCTTCCTGTAACGTATGTAGGATCGTTGATTACAAATGCGGCTGTAGCTTGGCGAAGTGGGTCCAGCAGGCCGATAATCTGTAGAACATGAACTAGGCAGCGTTCGCCGCTTTGGTCCTCCGAGGAGAGTCTGGATATGCTGACAATTCTGGGCAAAGCACATTCCCCGGCACACGGGTTCTGTGATGGAATCTCGCGCCGCAGCTTCCTCACAATTGGTGGTATGGCACTGGGTGGCATTGCTTTGCCCGAGGTGCTGCGAGCGGACGCACCGAAGAAGACGGGATATTCGCACAAGGCGATTATCAACGTTTATCTTCCCGGCGGTCCGTCACACATGGATATGTGGGACCTCAAGCCAAACGCCCCGAAAGAAGTGCGCGGCGACTTTTCTCCCATCGCGACCAATGTTCCGGGTATCGAGATCTGCGAGCTCTTCCCGCGCATGGCGCAGATGATGGATAAGTTTATTCCGGTCCGTTCACTCAGCGATTCCGATGGTGCCCATGACGGTTATCAGTGCATGACCGGACGCAAGAAGGGTGCACGGCAACCTCCCGGTGGCTGGCCGTCTGCTGGTGCCTGGGTGTCCAAGATGCAGGGCGCCGCCAATCCCGCTGTACCCCCGAACTTGGCTCTGATGTACGCGACGGGCAATCGTACTTGGGGTGAACCTGGCGACGGTGGATTCGTCGGAGTGGCTCATTCGCCGTTTAATTTGCTCGGTCGCAAGGCCCGCAGCACCGCTGACAATATGATCCTGCAAGGGATTTCGCTCGAGCGTTTGCAGGACCGGTCCAAGCTGCGAACGTCCTTCGATACCTTCCGACGTGACGCCGATACGAAGGGTGCGATGGACAGCATGGATGTTTATTCGCAGCAGGCGATGAGCATCCTCACCGATTCCAAGCTGGCTGAAGCTCTTGATCTGTCGAAGGAAGATCCGCGGATCGTCGCGCGTTATGGCAAGAGCGGGGAAGAATTCCAACGTGACGGTGCTCCGCAGATGGTGGAGAATTTCTGCATCGCCCGTCGTCTCGTGGAAGCGGGGGCCCGGTTTGTCTCGATGAACTACAGCCGCTGGGACTGGCACGGCAGCGACGGCATGAACTACCCAAAATCACGCGAAGAGTTCCCGCTGCTCGATCAAGCACTCTCTGCCCTGGTGACCGATCTACACGAACGGGGTCTCGACCGCGACGTGTCGGTGGTGGTCTGGGGCGAATTCGGCCGGACTCCGAAGATCAACGAGAACAACAGCCGCGACCACTGGCCCCAAGCCAATGCCGCGATGCTGGCAGGCGGTGGAATGCGGACCGGACAGGTCGTCGGCAGTACCAACCGCCTGGGTGAGCATCCCCATGATCGCCCGGTCAAGTTCCAGGAAATTTTTGCTACGCTCTATAAGAAAGCGGGCATCGACTCCGAGAACATCCGCGTCTTCGATCAGTCGGGCGTGCCCCAGTATCTGGTCGATCAGGGCATTCAGCCGATTCACGAGATTATGTAGTCCGCTATGTCGCAGTCAGAGCTACCGTCCTCGACTGGAATTGATCCGAAATGGAATCGCCGGTACGAGGCCGGGGATACTCCGTGGGACATGCGAATTCCGTCTCGCGAGCTGACCCGGGTTCTCAAAGAGGGACTCATCCGCGGCCGCACTGCGTTTGAAATGGGATGTGGCACGGGAACGAACGCGGTGTTTCTTGCCGAGCGCGGATTCGCGGTCACCGCTGTGGATGGTGCGCCGCTGGCCATTGAGCAAGCTCAACAATTGGCCACGCGAAAGAACGTCTCAGTTGAATGGATGATCGGAGACGTCTGCCAGGTGCCCGATCTCCGGCGCACTTTCGATTTCGTATTCGACCGCGGCTGTTATCACTGCGTGCGACTAGTGAATCTGGCCGGCTATCTCGATTCGCTGGGCCGAGTCACTCACGCGGGGTCGCAGTATCTGGTGCTCACGGGAAATGCGAATGAAACCCGCGAAGGGGGACCGCCACGTTTGCACGAACGCGAACTGCGTGCGGACTTCGAACCGTTGTTTCAAATCGACGATCTCCGACCGTTTCGCTTTGACGATCCCGATGGCCCGACAGGGCCGTTAGGATGGTCGTGTCTACTAACGCGGCTTTAGGCGCGTGTCTTAGAGTAGCCTTCATCGCTCTGCGTGAAGAGAGCCGGACGTTTGCCCGACTGCGAGTCGATAGACGCCCGGCACTGGCACAGCCAGTGGCACCCGAGGAGAGGTGTATTGAGGACTCTTGCCGTATTGATTTTCGGTGCCGTATTGATCTTCGGTGCCGCAGTGAGATGTGGCGCAAGTGAACCGGAGACTCCGGGGCGAGCGCTTCAATAAGGCCTATTTCACCAGCAGCGCGAGGACTTCGTGTGCCACTGGCTGTGCCAGTGCTTCGCCGGATGGGGCATCGAACGACTATCGACACTGGGACGCAACTCTATGATCTCACTTCCACAAAGCAATCGGATGTTCCCGCATCGTTCATAGCGCGATCGGCTTTCTTCACGCGGAGCGATGAAGGCTACTATCGCCCTGCGGGCCGCTTTGATCACCGAATGACATCCACCAGGACCCACGCCGCTGCGACCGTCATGCCGACGGTCACCGCACTGATTTTGAATTGTCCCCACCAGCCGACAACGTTCTCAGGATGAGCGGCCCGGCGGAAATAGTAGGTCGCGGCGAAGAACACGCAGGCGATCCAGCCAAACAGAACTCCCAGCACTGCGAGGCGATGCTGCACGATCTGCGACTTCCAGTCCAACGTGAAAGTTTCACAAGCATCGGGCGAGACATCGACCAGCATATGCAAGCGATAGAGATCGCCGGAAAACTTGCCAATCGTTTTAGGTCGTTTCTCGATAAACTGTTTCGTGATCACTCGCTCGCGCAGCAGAGCCACGGGAACGGTCCACGGTCCCTGCCACGGATGAGTTTGCTGAAACGCGCGCTGCAGGACAAATGCGGCATGTGGCAGCAGCTCGTTCTCGGCTTCCTGTGTGGAACTGTATTGACCGCTCGACAACAAGTAGTACTGGCTAGTTGTCAGTAACTTCGGCTGATCGGTCAGTGCTTCCGGCTGCAGCCAATCAGGAATGTCCTTCTGGTCGGAATCGGGCTCTGTCGAGCGAGCCAGTAATTCCCGCCAGACCTTGTTCGTGTGCTCTTGTTGTGCGACAAATGCGGCGGATTTGCGGGCGAAATCGGTATCTGGGGACGGCAACAGCGCCGGTTGTACGAGAGCCCCTAACACCGCGAGGCAAATCGCCGGAACAACCAGCCAGCCATAGTTGCGATCGGTATTGGGAACGGAGCCGGCAGGAGCAGCGGCAGTCACCGGACGGCGGTAAACCAAACTGGTTAGCAGACCTGCGCCGAAGAAGAAAATTAACAACAGGATGCCGCCAATCCCCACGACGGTGACGAGTCCGACACTTTGCCGGGACACCTCGCTATCGTGTGTCACATCGAATGCTGACAGGGAATAGGCAGATCGACCGACACTGGGCGCCGAACTGTCCGTCGACCGATTATAGGGACTCGCTTCCTCGGTCACACTGACCTGAGGCGCATCGACGATCGTCGCGTGCGCAACTTGTGCAGAATGCGATGCGACGGATCGATAGCCAAACAGGACGAGCATCGCCAGGGCCACGGCGCTGCAGCCCATGGCGATCGCAACCCACGGAAACAGCGAGCGCCGCGCCGTCGAGCGATACACGGTTCCCAAGAGAACTCCCAATCCACTCACAATCAGCCCGAGGATCATCAATCTCGGAAACTGCGACAGGGACATGGACAGGCTCGCTCGCGGCGCCACGCGTTGAGTGAGATTGATGCGAACTTCATCGTCGCTGCGAGGCCGGTACTCGGGCAGCAATTGGATGTCACCGTTCGCAGAACGTGCGGTAGAGTCCGGCTGCGAGCGGAACGGCTCGATACCGTCAGGCTGAACAAGCACAATACGGGGGGGGCGGATAGTCCTGTAGTCGACCATTCGCCCGGTGGAGTGGCTCAACCACACTGTCCCCAATATTCCAATCGCCAACACGCCACCGCACACAACTGCAACCAGAACCGTCCAATTCAACAGCCGTCCCGAGTTCCATTTTGTCATTCGAAAGATGGAGGATATCCCAAAGCCCAAACCCACCAAGAGGGCAAACAGCATGAACCACGTGGGGCTTTGGAGCGGTCCTTGTTGCATTTCCATGATCGTTTCCAGCAGACTCTAACGGCTGCACTCTGCAGACGTATGTCAGGCGAACTTGCGACGGTCCCGTACGGGCTATCGGGCGTGTCGGTCTCTTAACTCGGGAGGAATCCAGACTGCGGACAACTGGGCCACACAAGAAATCACTGCGGTCCACGTGACCGCCCAGTCCCAGGGGAAAAAGAACACGATCGGCAGGATCCCAGCCACCGCGGTGGTCAATATCACGGACCAGACGCTGAACAGAGCGGGGCGATCCGCATCCACATGCACCCACCAGCGGCGGATGAGAAACAGCAATCCGAAAAACAGCGAGAACGCGAGCCAGGTGGGCTCACGGTCGACCACTAGCGACTGCCGCCCCAGGCTGACGAAGATGGCATTGTGATTCATGGTCTCCGCGGCCATGTCGACCATCAACAGACGACTGAGCCACCAGGCCCCACTACCGACAGCAGCTCCCGCGATGAAGTTCAACAGTCTGCGGCGCAAGACCGAAACTCTACCCGACGTAAATTTCGAAACAATCAAGATGGCCCACACGGCCAACATGGTCGTCATGGTGAACAAACCGAGCTTCCCGATATCAGGGTGCAGACTGCCGGCCGCGCCAAACAGGGGCGATAAGAAGCCTGTTCCTGCGGCGAACACCATCGACAGAATGACCGCCCAGCTTAATGAACTGCTCAGTTCGGCCAATCGTTGGCTGATGCGGTCGAGGCGAATCGGGGGGATCGGCGCCGCCGGAGCAGGGCGGGGTGGCACGACCTGACGCACGGCGACGGGCACTGGCGGCACCACTTCTCTAGGCATGGGTCTTGGCGCCGGGGACGCGACGAAGCCCTGAGTTCGTCGCTCCAGGCTACCCCATATCCGGCGGCGAAACTCTGGTGAGACCAGATAGGCAACGCAGCCTATCGGCAACAATACCGCGACTGCCAACATCGCCCCGAACAAGAGTACGATAATGGCGATCCCGCCGGTCATCTTGCCGATAATTGCAACGCCAATGAGGATCGCGATGGCAACCAGACAGCGATGCGACAGTGTGGACAACCAGGTTTGAACGAACACAGGATCCCTGCCGAGAACCTCCGCGAGGTTCGCGGCTAGACCACTCACACGGACGGCCGCAGCGGTTCGTCCAGGTTGAGGCGCAGGATTGTTGACTGCGCTATAGGAACCGGGCCCTGGCAAAGTCGGATAGGCAGCAAATCCTGACTGACGAGATGCGGCCACCGGAACTGGCGAGCCACTCTTAGCCTGGCGAAAGTCGCTCAGTAATTTCGCCATCGAGCTGGTGCGTTTCTTCGGATCCTTTTCCAGTGCAGCGGCCAGCATGGGCCGATACTGGGCCGAAATAATATTGAGATTGGGTGGCTCGGAGAGATGCTTCATCAGGATCTCGCCCGTGCTCTGACCATCGAACGGCAACTGTCCGCTCAGCATCTCATAAAGCATCACTCCGACGCTGTAGATGTCGACCTCATAGCCATACTTGCCATAGGTGACTTCGGGGGCCATGTAGTAGACCGTGCCGACGCTTTCGGTATGGGCGCTCCGGCGACTGGGGGTCATGAACTTCGAGAGTCCGACATCGCCCAGTTTGATCGATCCCTGGTCCCAGAAGATGTTGCCTGGCTTCACGTCGCGATGGACGATCCCGCGATCATGCAGGTAACCCAGCCCTCCCGCCAGGCCGACCAGCCAACGCTCGATGTGATCGACGGGCATCGGACCTTTTTGCGTTTGCAACGCCTGCTCGAGAGTCTGCCCGGCGATGTACTCCATCACGACCCAGTGGTCGCTGTCCGCGTCGGTCCTCACGTCATGAATCGCGACGAGATTTGGATGCCTTAGATTGAGACATTGCTGGACCCCGCGCAGCTCGATATCGAGATTGTGCTGCAGCAGCTTGACGGCGACCTCTTTGCCGGCGTCGCTGAGGGCGTAGTAAACTTCACCAAAGCCACCACGCGCGATCCCACGCTTCAGCGTGTAGCCTGCTAGCGGCCGGGACTCGGGCTGGAAGGTGAATTTCATGTTTGTTGTTAACCGCTCTGGAAGTAGCGGAATCTCGTCAGAGTTCCGCCGAATTTCATTCAACGTTCGTCGTCGTCAATGTCGCCCATCTGCTGGGAGGGCGAGGGACCCAGAGGGTACCCCGCCGAGCCTGAAGCGACCGCAGGTCGGCGTCCGCCGGAGGCCGTGTTCAATGCCTCTGGCGGTCGCCGAGCTAAAGCTCGTATTAGGCTCGGCAGGAGCCTCGCCCTCCCATCGACCGCAATACCAGAAATTCATTCCAACCGAAAACACCAACCTTCTCCCGCATAAACCTGGCCCGCTTCGCACGCCACTTCCGTCCCGCGATCGACTCCCGCAACCTGAATCCCCGCTACCGCTTTGCACCACAGGCCGGTCGGCCGGCGAATCAGGATGACTCGGTCACTGCCCGCTGGACCCGCAATATGGGCATCGGCTTCTGATCCCATAACGCAGGTTTCGGCAAACAGGATCACTCCATCGACGGCCGGTTGAGTTTTATGGTCACTTTCGAAATCCAGCCGGGCAGTTCCACTTAATGTTGACGGTAGCCGAAATCGCAACTCGACGCTCTCACCTAACCGTATCGAATCACCATCTTGCAATAACCGATGCTTCGCAACTGGCTGACCATTGATGCTTGTCGGCCCCAACGGTTCCAGCAACCACACCTCACCACTTCGCAAGATTCGGGCGTGATATCGAGACAAGCTCGACATCAGTGAAATCTCCGCACTCTCCGCAGCAGTTCGTGATGGCCCACCAATCCGCACTTGTGATCCCAGGCAAACCAGGAACGCCCCTACCGAATCCACCCATAACCGGTGAGTTCCGTAGGACGGGTCTCCAGGCCCGTCCGAGTTCCGTAACGCTGGAGTGGAAATGATGGACGCCCTCAAAATTGAAACCCCGTTACCTGCGCACCCCTCGATTTGTATTACGCAAATCTTGGGGAAACGGCGGACGGACGGGCCTGGAGACCCGTCCCACGACACCGCAGTTGCTCATGCCTACCATCTTACCGTGCCGCCGTCGTCGCGGCAGGGGTCGTGGTTGCGGGCTTGGCTTCTGCATCGGATCCGAAGAACTGATCAATCTGAGCGGTGATGTCCGCTTTGGGTTCCGGAGAGATCTCGATCGGAATCAATCCCGTCACATTTCCGGCCCCGTCGACCAGCTTCTGCCGCACTTCGATCTGCTTATTCAGATGGGCGATCAACTGCCGAGTCCGGGCAATCTGAGAATCGTCCACATTGACCGTGCTGGCCACCTGAGAAGCCTGCAGGGTCCGCATCCGGGCGTCGAGGTTCTCAATCTGGACCTGCAATTGCTCCTTGGAATCGAGCATATTGTCGAGTTTCCGCCGGGCCGCGGCCAGCGAGCTCTCACGAGCGGTCAGCACTTGCTGACGGCTTCGCAGAGTCTCTTCGACAGTACGGTAGCGAGAAAACCGATCGGCCAGGTCGTGCTCAACTTCCGAGACCGTATAGATCCGGCCACCGTAGCTGTAGGTGTCCTTCTTCTCTTTGAGGTCCCGACGTTGGACCAGGATTTGGTCCTTGCTTCGCTGATGAGCGGAAGCCTGCAGATCCACTTCTTTCCGCAGATCGTCGACGTTGACCTCTTCTTCTGCGATCACGTGCAGACACTTACGAATCTCATTGTCCACTTGGGAAACCAGGTCCCGAGCCCGCTCGATCTCGAATTCGATCGGAACTTCCCGCTTGATGGCCTGCCGCATCGAGGAAACCGATGTGGCGACATAGCTCCAGGAATCGCGGCCGAACACCAGGCCACCGATCAACGCAACCACCGACGTACCGATTATAGCCTTTTTCAACATGTTACCATCTCCCCCTCGCACTTGTGGCGAACGCTTGAATCACCTGCTGCAAGCGGAAACGAGTGCCACAACCTCTGTGAGCATCGCGGTTTCCGTTGTTGATACCGTTGCAGTTGGCGGCCCGATTGGGGGCGCGGCGACTGCCTGTTACAGAGTGATTCGCGGGAGCGCTAAGAATCTTGAACGATTCTGACGGATTTTATTGCGGCCCGAATCTCCTGACCGTCGCAGAGCGACCCGGCACGCACAATGCCAAGTTCGGACGGAGTCCGCGAAAACGAAAAAAGCCAGGCGATCAAAAGGATCACCTGGCCCGTCGAGGGTCTCGACTGGCTCGCACTAACGAAAAATCTACTTGACTCAACGCGAACGAGACCCCAAAATAACTGGAGCTGTGCCTCGGGGGGCAATCCTTGCCCCCACGATGGACAGACACAACTGTGAGTTCCGCTGTCGAGACGTCACTCACAATAAGGGCATTGCATCCGTGCGCCCTGCTCCTTCCGCACAGCCCGGCAGCCAGCGGTATCAAAACGCCATTCGAACGCAGCGACGAAGAAGTCGTCCGGTTGCGATTTTCGATTGGCTTATGTTCGACTAATGGATCTGGATTTGTAGTTGAAGTCAGACTTCAGACCGGAACTCGGGTGAGTTCCGCTACAGAGATTCCTTGGTTCCGAATACCTGTCCGGCGATCGCATCAAAATCAGGGGACACTTTGGCGAGATACTCATTCCAAACTGTTTGATCCCAGATTTCGGCGCGATCATGGACTCCGATCAGCACGACTTCCCGCGACAGGCCGGCATGTTTGGTCAGCCGCTCGGGGAGACGAATTCTTCCTTGACTATCGAGATCGAGTTTTTCGGCCTGAGCGTAGAACATTCGCGAGTAACTGCGAACGTCCGTGCGGTAGGCCGACTGCTGTTCAATCTTCTGAGCGAACTTTTCGAATCCTGCGGTGGAGTACAGCACGAGACAGCGGTCAAGACCGGGTGCCGCGTACAGGTTGGTGATCTCCCCCTCCTGGAACTCATCACGCAAACGTTTGGGCACGGCGAGGCGAAGCTTTTCATCCAGACTTCGCTCGTATGTGCCTGTCAGGGGCATTCTTCACCACTTCTCCCCATTGTTCCCCACGAGTCACCAATTTACCATCCGATTTCAAAGGGTCAAGCTTGAATCAATGTAAAATAATAAATCGCCACGACATATCTATAACCCACTACACACAAATCACTTACAACTTACACACACACCACCATGGCGAATGCGAATGATACATTTGAATACAAAACAGACCCACATTTGAGCCGCCTGGAATTCCCCACTGGAGGCGATAAAAGGGGCGTCCGAGCGGCCATCTCCGATCCACAATTTGCGTCCTTCACTGGACTTAGATGAGCAGTGGGGGCGAGATCGCGGCGCCGTTTTTGAGCCCGACTTCCGAGGCGCGATTACGGCCTGCAAAAAATCCAAAAACTACTGAACTATTTTTGAGATTCCTCGCCGCCCTGCCGGCGCTGATCGAGTTCACACATGCACCCTATAGCGGCTAATTCCAGTCGTGAATCCAGCACTTTGCCCCTCGAAATCGGCGTGCCACGACAATTGGAGAGTGGCTCCGTTTCCAAAAAGATTTGCAATTCGCCCCCAGTCTGCGAAACTTTAGGCCTCTGTTCTGGTTAAATCTCGTGTCGGGCGGATCCTGGTCCGCAGCGTTGGCCATCGAGCCAGCATGATCGACGATCGGTTACAGTCACTCGGAAATCGGCCATTAGGCCCTGCGTTCGAAGAATTCCAGCAAATTGGGGGTTGAGCACTATGAAGCGGTATCGATTCAGTTGGGCCATGTTCATCGGGGCCGCATTATGCATGGGCCAACCCGTTTGGGCCGCAGACGACAAGCCCGCAGCGGGCCCCAATCCCGAGCAGATTTTCAAGGAATTGGACAAGAACGCCGACGGGCAACTCAGTGCTGACGAAGTCACTGAAGAACGCAAACGTTTCTTCGAACGCCTGGTGCGAGTCGGCGACGCGAACAGTGACGGAAAGCTGAGCGCCGAGGAATTCCAAAAGGCCTCCAAGGCCGATGATCGACCGGTCGATGCCCCCCGAGGTGGCGGTGGACGTGAAGGCGGCGACGCGGCGAATTTCGAAGAGCGGTTCAAACGCATGGACACGAACGGCGACGACAAGATTACTCGGGAAGAAATTCCTGAAGCAGCCAAGCAGTTTCTGAACCCTTTGTTTGATCGCCTGGGAAAGAACGAACTCACGAAAGAGGAATTCCTGGCAGCTCGCGGTCAGGGCAGGGGCCCCGGTGCCGCAAACGGTCTCCCCGGTGGTGGCAATCCCGAGGAATTCTTCAAACGGCTCGACACCAATAACGACGGCAAGTTGACGCTCGACGAAGCCCCCGAACGCGGACGTCAATTTGTCGAACGCCTGCTACAGGCCTCGGGCAAGGGCAACGACGGCTCGGTCACGAAGGAAGAATTCCTCGCGGCAGCGGCCAAGCTCCAAGGTGCTCGTGGTGAAGGCGAACGTAAACCGGAAGGTGCGGCTCGAGACGGCGGTGATCGCAAACCAGAGGGTGCGGCTCGTGGCGGTGATCGCAAGCCGGAAGGCGGCGCTCCTCGCGAAGGCGGCGACCGTAAAACCGAAGGAGCCGGCCGCGACGGTGGACGTGGACCAGAAGGAGCCCCCCGCGGCGAACGTAAGCCGGAAGGTGGCGACCGTGGGCCTCGTGAAGGCGGCGACCGCGGTGGTGAGCGTAAACCAGAAGGTGCCCCGCGAGATGGCGGCGGACGGGGACCGGAAGGTGCTCCGCGGGACGGTGGACGTGGACCAGAGGGGCCAGGACGTCGTCCGGTGCCTCGCTTTTTCGAGAAGATTGATGCCAATCACGACGGTCGGATTTCCGCCGAAGAGTTCGCCAAGGCCAACGACTTCTTCAAGGAGCTGGACGAAAATGGCGACGGACAACTCGACCCGCGAGAACTCATGGGACCGCCTCCGGGTGGCGGCCGTGAAGGAATGAATCGCGAGGGCGGAGATCGTCCCGGCGCTAACCGGAAGCCTGAAGGAGATCGCCCGGAGGGCCGTGGCGGCGATGGGCGCGGGGGCGACGCAAAGCCCCGAGAGGAACGTCGTGAAGAACGCAACGCAGACGGCGAACGTGGTGCTCGAGCTGGCGGCGGCGAGCGATTGATCAAGCAATTCGACAAGAATGGCGACGGCAAGATCAGTCTCGACGAGGCTCCCGACCGCTTGAAGGAGAACTTCGGTCGTCTGGACGCCAACGGCGACGGACAGATCGAAGCGAGCGAACTTCCCGAGCGCGGAGATCTCCCTCCCGCTGAAGGCAAAGAACGTCGCGGTGCCGAGGGTGACCGACCCGCCAAGCCGGAAGGCCGGGCTCGACCGGAAGGCGACAAGCCGCGCAACTAATATTTAGTGCATGACAAAGCCGGAGCGATCCCGGATCTACGATACCTCAACGAGCCGTCGGGCCATGTTCGTTGAGGTATTTTCTGTTCCCAGTCGATCCCACATGCACACTACCGGCGAACTGTCCCAATCGGTTGTGGACCGACCACTCGTAGCGGAGTCGAATGACGCTCCTGGCCGAAGATCTGCACCGGGACCTTAAGCTCGTAGAAGCGCTCGTCGGCGGTGAAGATTTTGATGCTCGCCGTTTGACGTCCGGAGGGAACAGATCCCGGTAAGGTCACCCGCACGCGTTGCTGCATCGCCCCCGTCTTTGTCGTCGTCGGCTTGAGAATCTCCAGCTTCAACAGGTCTGACGATGACTGCACACCAATCACCTCAGAGGGGGTCTTCCGGAGATCGGTCACGATGATTTCCTGATCGACCGGCGAGCTTCCCAGTTGATGAAACGTCAACGACATCGGCCGAACATAGATTTGTTCAACGGGGAAAACGGCCCTCAGATACACGTCACGCGTCCGCGGCTGCGAGTCGGTATAGTGAACCTTGACGAAGAACTCCTTGGGCCCCGGCTGTTGCAAGGCCGTCTTGATTCGCAGGAGAAACTCGCCACGCTCACCCGGGCTATAAACTTTCTTCTTTAACTGCGGCGACATGCATCCACAGCTTGGTTCCAGGGAAGTGATCGTCACCGTATGAGGGCTGGTATTCTTGAAACCAAAGTAACCAAAAATCTCCTCAGTCGGTGCGACTTCACGTAGATCGACCAGGTATTGATCGAACGCCAGCCCGGGCAGTTCAGGGACACTCGCCATAGTCTGGGGACGAGTCCCTACGATGCTCATCACCAGCGCCACAAACACCGGCAGGCAGACTGCTAACAGGGGACCACGACGACTCCTCAGGCAGCCAATCACAATCAGGAATGTCATGGCCGAATCCTTATGGCGGTCAACGGCAAACCATTAGCGGCCGACGTAGTTCGCCGATCGACGACTACAACGTACACTAATGACGATGCCAGATAAACCGGAACACATCAAGCTGGAGTGGAAGGGAACGAGGACTGGCAAGGTGACGCCGTGCGCGTTGCCCGGGATGGGAACGGCACACGTCGATGAGGGCGGGCGGTAGACCAGACAGGATTGTCCGGCCTACTGGATATCACAGCAACAAGACTAGGCTGAAACTACTGGCGGGCACCTTCTAAACTGGGATCGAGCGACACGGCTTGCCGGAAGTCTTCGTCGGCAGCCTGCGCCTGTCCCTTGGACTGGCGTTGCTTGGACCGGAGCAAGTAAGCCTCGGCGACCTTGGCATCGAACCGCTGGGCATTCTCATAGGCACCGATGGCTTCATCGAGCTTATTCATCTTCAAATAGATATCGCCACGAATCGAGGTGACTTCCGGCACGCCACCAATCTTGGCAGCCAGTTCACATTCTGCGAGAGCCTGATCAGCATGCCCCTGCTTGAGGTGCATCTGGGCCAATCCCACGTGCGCGGCGGCCGACTTCGGATCCAGCTTGAGGGCCGTCTTAAAATCCTTCGCGGCCGTTTCGAACTCGTCACCCGTAACCAGATGATTGGCACGTTGCACCCAGATACTGGCATCCTTGGGAGACCGGGTCGCGAGTTGATTGAAGCGAGCCAGTTCCTGCAGCCAGTTGATCTTCGCCAGATCCAGACGAGCCTCGTCTTCCTGGCCAGCCTTCACATAGGCCTCGCGACGGTGCCGGTAGTACTTGGCATTCATCTTGTCGCGTTGAATGGCCTCAGTAAATTCAGCCGCCGCTTCGGCGTACTTTTCCGCCTTGAAGAAGAGCAGGCCACGATTGTTATAAGCATTCAAGTACTCAGGATTCAGCCGAATGGCGGAATCAAAGTCGACCAGGGCCTTCTCAGAATCACCAGCCTGGAAATAGGCGAACCCGCGATTATTATAGGCGTCAAAGTTCTTCGGGCCGAGCTTCAACGCTTCACTAAAGTCGGCGATGGCATCCTTAAACTTCCCCTGGGCCACATTCGCCAGACCGCGATTATTACAGGCCTGAGCATGCATCGGATTCAACTCGATCGCCATGGAAAAATCCTTCACCGCCAGCGGATACTGCTGCCGAGTCAGGTAGAAGAAACCACGCGAGTTCAGGAAGTCAGCGTTCTTCGGATCGAGCTCAATCGCCGTAGTAAAGTCCGCAATCGACCGCGTATGCTGACCGGCATCGGCAAAGATCCCGGCTCGCATAAAGTAAGCGGAAGCACACTTCGCATCGGCCTTGATGGCCGCATTCAGTTGCTCAAACGCCTTGCCGAAATCCCGCTTCATGATGAGCGCCGTGGCCTGCTCGATCAGCGGTTTCGTCTCTGCCGTCACACCTGGCATGGGTGCTTTGGCAGCGGGCGTCGCCGCGGGAGTCGCTGCCGGGGTAGCACCAGCCTGCTCCGTTTTTTTGCCTGAAGAGCAACCGACGACACTGAGTACGGCCAACAGCCACAATGCCTTGCGCATGGAATTCATCCCTGAAAACGAACAACCCGGAAAGGGGAGGCCCTGATAACGATCGTGATGGTGAGGGTATTTTCGGCGCGGACGGCCGAGAAGCAAACGCGAGATGTGAGGGGAAGTGAGCCGGGGTTGTACTGGGAGTTCAAAAACAGGTCAATCCCGCTTCCGAAATGTGATCTCGGCGGTCTTGCCTGTAGGATGGCCGCCCCGGCCGTCTCCTCCTCGTGAACAACCGACGAGCGTTTCCATCGCGGTGATGTATTGCCAGGAAATACATTTAGCCACAGAAAAACACAGAAGAAACACAGAATTAGAAGAGTCGAATTCACTCCCTTTTTCTGTGTTTCTTCTGTGTCCTTCTGTGGCTAATCTCTTCTCCCTCAAACTTCGGAAAAAGTGAGGCCAATAAGTTGCTTAGAAGAACCTGGATGCGGTCGCGCTTGGCGCCTAGTTCTGCAGATTCTCTTTAACAAACTTCGCGGCCACCTTGCCGGCATAGTGGAGCAACCCTTCATGCATCGTGAAGCTCCCCTTCAAGGTGCCGTCTACCTTTTCGACTTTCACATCAAACGTGTCCGAACCCTTCTTGAAGATATCCAGAGCGATCTTGCGATCATCGGCGTTACCGGCCTTGTGCTTGGTGCGAATCGCATCCCACAGTTCGAACCACAGCAGGGCTTTGGCATGCATGAAGAACACAATGTGGTCGGTCTCGGGAGCCGGTTGCTCCACCTTCTCGATCGCTTCCTTCAACTTGTCCTCGGCCTTCTCTCCCAAGGCGTACCAGACAGCCTTCGGACTGGTCCCCAGAATCAGGACCAACTCTTTGCCATAGATCTCATGCAATTCGGTCATATCGTCGGGCAGGGTGACCTTGTGAAGTTCGACGTCACCGATCTTGCCGGCATCCATTTCGACCTTGGCTTTTTCCTTCAACTTCGCCAACCCGGCCTTGATGACCGATCCATCCACCTTGGTGCCGCCGATCATCGTATGCTTGCCCCCTGCATTCTCGTGGACGTTCACAAACGAATCGAACACACCATCTTCGGTCGCCTTGTCCAGGACATCAAACACAATGTCCGAGCTGATCGAAATGTAGTCCTTGCTCTTCTCCGAATACGTTCCGACCTCTTTCAATTCACTCTGCAGGATCGGCCGCGATTCCTTCAAGAAGGCCATCACATGCTTCTGCCGCAAGGCATCCAGCTTCAGGTTGATGGCCGCACTCAGTGGTTCGGTCGTACTGCGAGGAATGTTCGCAAAATAGCTCGGTGTCTTGGCCAGTTCCTCCAGGCTCTTGGCCAACTCCGTGCCGGGCAGAGCGGTGATTTCGCTTGTTGAAACCAGCGTCTTGGCCTTGGAATCAAGATTGGAGATCAGAGTAATCTTGGAGGCTTCGCTGTAGGCTTGCTTGAGTTCCGTCAACTGCTGGTCGATCGTCAGCTTTCGCAGGCTGAAGCGCTCCGGAGTCTCCTTCTTGCGCTGCTTCAAACCAGGCATCACCTGCTTCCGCACCTCTTCAATCGCGTCAGCTCGATCTTTGATCTGATCGGCACCGTTCTCGATGCTGGCCATGAAGTCATGATCCATCGGATCGAGGGCCTTTTTGAAGGCGGCATTGCCCCCCTTCAAAGGCACCAAATCTGCACGATCCTCAGCGATAATTGAAATATTACCAGCGGCTTCCTTGAGAAATCCGATGAACAGCCCCGACAGAGCCCACGTGTCCGCAGTCAGCTGCCTTTGTTTGACACCCAAGGCACGGATATTAGCGCGAAAATTCTTGGCAGGGGGCTTCGTAGGAGCAAACAAGACATTGTTAAACTTTCCCTTCCGCACATAGATCTGGATGACGGCCGGAAGCTTCGGGTCCACCCCCTGAAAAAAGACATCCAATGTCGCTTTGAGATTATCCAGTTCTTTAGGCTCATTGGCCAACCCAAAAACATAGTCCAAGTCGGCATGCAGGCGATCGATCCCCGCATGCACCACATTGATCGGGACCGCCTTATTGGCCGGCGCGGCCTTATCTTGCTTCGGGGCGGCCTTTTCTTGAGCCTGCACAGGACCAACGCCACCAGCCAACACGAGGGTCGTAGCGCAGCACATGAGAAAACCAGAGGTTCGTGACACGGATCACTCCTTCAAACGGAAGTAGTGGCGATGACCGTCCGGGCCCGCCGATTTCCAAGCAATAGAGGTTCAACGATTCACAGTGGGAAATATCCCACGCCGGCCGCGAAGTTTTGCTCCGGGCCGCACACGGTATTAGGTATCGGTCCAAGGCTCACGGAGAGTCCATCAATCGTGGCCCTAACTCGCCCCCAGATAGTGCTTTGTAACGCAGTATAGGAACTCGACCGACCACTGCAAGTTGCGGCCCCGCCCCGAGTTATCCGGTTACGGTGACTTTGCGACCTGCCGTCGAGCGATCTCCCTATCTCAACCCGCTTTATGCAGCTTTCGTTCCTTTTTCCAATAACCGCAGAAACAGCAACGATTTGAGCCTCCCACACCACAATTCCGCCGCAATTCACCCCGCAATCGCCCCCCAAATCAACGGGAGCCGGACGTCATTCCAGACACAACGATCCGGCCCGCCACACCGAAGATGCAGCCAGCGTGTACGTTAGGCTCGCAGTCCGGAGCATAATCGACCAACTCCCGTTTGACAGACGACGATCCCCCGCCTACATTGACCGAACAGAACTCGCCACACCGCGAGTTTCACCGGGCGGCTGGCGCAATTGGTTAGCGCACCTCGCTTACACCGAGGGGGTTACAGGTTCGAGTCCTGTGCCGCCCACTGAACAGATGGTACAATGTCGCACCGAGTCGATTACACTGGTAACTTCGACTCTTTGGGATCCCGGTTGCGATCCTGCTTCAGTGCTCATTGACATGTACTGCAGCGCATTTTGCAGCGCGCTGCATGGCTCGGCGACACCCCGATTGAAGTGGGCGTCGGTTACCTGCAGGTAATGTTTCTTGGCCACAGCTTCGCTGTTGCCGATCCAGCTCGTGACGACTTGGATCGGAAACTTTTCCGCCAACTCAGTTTCGCGGGATGATCGCAGATTCTGAAAAAGCTTGGGCCACGGTTTCAGTCCTGCTCGCTTGATGATCCGTTCAAACTGCGTCCGTAGGTTCTGCGTGGCATCGCGGTAGCTCACGACAGGATGAACCGCCCCCGGTTCTGCTTGGTCTCTTGCGGCCTCAAGATAGGGGCGCAGCTCCGGGAAGATTGGAATCTCACGCGACTCATGGCCGGCATGGTGTTCGGTCTTTGGGGAATGCACCGTGATACGAGACCGCGCCCAATCAACGTCCTGCCATTTCAAGGCGAATGTCTCAGACGGGGTCCGCAGCCCTGCGAATCGGGCCAGGGCAATGATCAAACGCCATTCGGCACTAGGGCAGGCATCCAACAACAGCAAAGTGTCCTCCGGAGTAAGGAAGTAGTATCGGCCAGCGTTAGCGACAATGCTGGCCTTCAGATCCTGGAACGGATTGTCGGTAATGAGCTTGTGCCGGATGGCGACCTTGAAGAATTGACGGGCAATACCGCTTGCGCGACGGATGGTGTTTTCCGCGAGCCCCTCATGTTGGAGGAACAGTGCCCAATCATCCGCGTCACCCGGTGTAATGGTATGGAGCGCACGATCGGCCCCAAAGTACGTAACCAGATACCTCCGCACGCGCTTGTAAACGATCTGCGTCGCTGGCTTGACGTCAGTCCGCTTTGCGAAGTAACCATCCAAAAAGGATGCCAGCGCCGGACTGCTATGGTCTACTCGGGGTTGAATCAGCCCCCATTCGGCCAGCTTGTCGGCAAATCGCGGCGCTAACTGCGCCACCCAATTCGCCACGTCGGCTTCGGGAGTCGTTCCGGCCTGCCTGCAATACACGAGCCGTTCAATCTTCATGCGGAACGATTCAGCTTCGCGTGAAGTCATGCCGCCTAGCCGCAGAGTTCGGCGTTTTTTTGACACGGGATCCACAAATTGGAGTGATCTGGTACCGTTGGTGGCAGCGCGGGATAGGCTGGCCATGTAGAGAATCCTTGAGCAAACGCCCGTCAGAGTTGAGTTTAGACTTCATATTAAAACTCGCCTGCAACTGTCGAACACAATTCGATTATGACCTGTCCGACATTCGCGGCCAGATTCAGCCGGTTTTGGTAACGTCAACAAGAACCAACCCGAGCGCAGCCGCTAGACGGTCAACCGTGGCCAGCCTCAAATCACGTTCACCTGTCATGAATCGCGACAACTGTCCGGGATTAGTTCCGGCTTCCGCAGCCAAAGTGTTGAGTGACTTCGCACTGCGAGTGATCGCCGACCGTAAAACGTCTGTGAGTGTTTCGGCGGGAGTTCGCGGTGGCAATTGAATTGTTCCTGTCTTGTTTCTCAAATTACCAGCGTGCAGATATTTCGTCGCCGAATTGCAAACTATAAAGAACTGGTTAGCCAGGCCTAAAAGGTTCACCATCATCGGGATCTGCCGAATCGGCCGCCCCTGCGAAGTCTGGCGGTTGTTCGGCTAGGATCGCAGTGCACATCGAAACCCGTCCAGCAGGCTGGTCATTCAACAGCGCAGCCAGTTGATCAAGCTTATGACAGATCGATCCGCCCCCTGAAAAACTGACGACATGTTGGCTCAATCCCTTGCCCTCCGTCACACGCTGCGGACTTCATGATGCCCGAGCGAGAATTGAAGCGATGCTCGTATGTTTCCATTCCGCGCTTCCGGACTTCGTGACGATGCCGCGGAGATTTAACTCAGCCGCTATAGCCCGCAAGGTTAACCCCAGACTCTTGAGTTCGCGAATCAGCCTCAGCGCTTCCTGCTCCGCTGGATTAACGATCAAAGTAATCCCATCGGCTGCAAGACCGAAACCGTAGGGGATTTGCCCCAGCCGTTCGCCCCGGCTTCTCTTGTGTGCCATCGCCATCGTTGTGCGCTCGGAAACTTGCTCCCGCTCGAATTCAGCCAGTACGGCCAGCATTTTGAAAACCATCCGACCCGCCGCCGATGTCGTGTCAATCCGTTCGCTAAGTGAAACCAAATCCGCTCCGGCTTTTTCCAAGCGTGTCGCGATTTGCAAAGTATCTTGAACCGACCGACTAAGCCGGGACAAGCTGTAAACGACGATTGCCGAACCGGAAGTAACGCAAACCGCGTCCAACGCCCGTTGCAGTTCCGGCCGATTGTCTTGACGCTTCCCCGAAATCCCCGAATCAACAAACACTTCCGCCAGTTCGTAGCCGTTCAATTCGCACCATGCCGCCGCCTTCGCTCGCTGGGCGTCAAGTGAAACGCCGTCTGCGGCTTGCTGATCGGTTGAAACCCGGCAGTAAACGAATGCCTTGGCCATGATCTATTTCCCCGGTCGCGAGTGTTATTGTCAACTGACAACACAAGTGTAATTCGCACCCGGGTGTTGTCAATTGACAATAAGCAGAAAATAGAAACGCCGAGAAATGTTTTGTGACTAGGCCGCTTCGTGGTCGTTCTGATCGCGTTTCACTCGTTGTACACTGCCGGTCTTGTACGTCACCCTGTGATCGACAAAAACTAGGCGTCCGACAGTCGGATCGACGCTTTGTTAAGTTCAAACTGCAAGTTTCAACGGCGGACGCTCTGACTCATTTGGCCTTCTTGTCCTGTGTGGTCGGCGTTAGAAATGTTTCGACCTTTTTCTTGGGCGTCGTTCGGGCATCTTCCTTGGCGGCGTCCGCTTCCTGCTGCGCAAGGTATTTGGTCCAAACTTTCTTCGCGTCTGCCTCGAATGGCCACGGTGCAAAGGTTGGAATCCATTGGTCTTCCACCACAGTATCGGCGACTCTATGCCAAGTGCCTTTAAGGTCGATTGTGGTTCCTGGTGGAAACGGACCAACAGCCAAATTGGTCAATGCCACATTACCGCTTTTATGACTCATTATTCCAGCGATAATCGTTCGGTTTCCAATAGCATACGAAGAGACCCATGTCGGATGAGTACTCGTGCTGTAAGTTCCCTCGCGACGCAAAATTGCCTTGATGTCCGGGGGTGGCGGCGGAAGAAATACTTGGCCAAGTCCGACGTCATGAAATGACTTGATTTCAAATTCGAGCTTCCGTCCTGCCATAGCCTGTTTGATTCGTGCTTGAAATGGGGCAGTAATCTTCGCCCTTGCGGACGGAGACAGTTTTTCCCATTCCCATTTGGCCTGTTCCTCTTTCATCTTCCGCTTCGCAGAGTCGATTTTTTCCTGACGCTGTTTGTAATACTGCTCGCAGTATTCATCGGGCGTCATAGCAGGAAACTCTTCAACCGCCCGCTTTCGACGCACTCGTGTGGTCGGAGCGATTTCACTCGTCTCGGCAACGACGCGAAAGCCCCATTCGGCATTCGCCCGAGATGGCATTGAGTAAAAACGTATGGACGACCGACATGTGAATGGTCCCCATGCCCAGCAGCCTCCCCGGAGAATCTTTTGCACTTTCCAAGCGGAAGATGACATGTTCCGATTCTCTTGACGATAGCCCTGCCCAAGATCGTCGACCCATTCACAAACGTTCCCGTACATGTCATAGAGCCCAAACGAATTGGGTTTGAATGAGCCGACCTTTGCCGTAAACGGGATACCGTCGTTCCACGGTGCGGCGGGATTCAATAACGAAAAAATCTGGTCTTTATACCTCAGTAGTTCTTCCAGTGACTCGTCGCCCACATTCTCGCGAGTTTTGTAGGATGTCGGTTTGTCGGCTAAGAGATAGCAAGTCGTCGTGCCCGCACGACAGGCATATTCCCACTCGGCTTCAGTGGGCAACCGAAATACATGCTTGCCATCTTTTTCAGATAGCCATTCGCAAAACTCGACTGCGTCATTCCATGAGATATTTACGACGGGATGTGTATCGAATTGCTTGAAACCGGGCTCGTTCCACGAATACCGCACGGATGAGGTCACGAAAGCACGCTCATCCTCATCGTAACCGGGAACTTTATAGGCCTGACGTTCCGGGTCGGTCTTATATGCTGTCGCCTCGACAAATTGCCGAAACTGAACAACCGTGACTTCGTGCATTCCCATATAAAATGGACGAGTGATCTGCACCTTATGCTGCGGTCGTTCGTAGAGATTTGCTTCCTTATCTGACTCGGGAGCACCCATCAAGAATTCCCCCGCTGGTATCAAGATAAGATTGCCAGCAATTGGGTGATTCATCTCTCGCGGCAAGTCGTCTCCAAGCAACAGAATCGGCGCGAGACACACAACCAACGTCACCACAATCCTGAGCACCATGTTACGCCCTTAGCGTTTGGGTTCCTTCGCCAATTCAGCTCGATGCGGGCCATCCCATAGAACAGGCATGATCCGATGTATCTGTATTCCACACGGAACACGGCGGGAAAGCAAGGTAGCTGGCCGCTCTCGCCGCTGATAAACGCCGTGCGACGCGGCCCGTTGACACGGAACTCATTCAGGAATTCGGCCGCGATGGCTCGCAACGTCAGCCCCAAAACCGCGTCCAACGCCCGATGCAATTCGGGGCGATTGTCCTGAAGCTTGCAAGAAATGCCGGAGTCGACAAATACCTCCGCCATTTCGTAACCGTTCAATTCACACCACGCCCCCGCCTTGGCGGGTTGCGCGTCAAGCGAAACCCCGTCGGCAGCTTGTCGATCCGTAGATACTCTGCAGTAAACAAATGCTTTGGCAATGGTACATGCTTCCCAATCGCGAGCGGTATTGTCATTTGACAACACCCAGGTTAAGTACAATAGAGAAATGTTTCCACGATGCGGCCAACTCGTGATTGCTCAATCTGGCTTCGCGATCTTGTACACTACCGGCGTTGTACGTCACCTGACGGTGATGGACAGAAGCGAGCAAACTTGGATTAATTGTCGCCTTCTTCGACAGAGTCTGTACGTTGCATCTTTCTGAATTCGACGCTCCGTATCGGGAGCTGAGCGATCAGACTCACTTGACTTTCTTGTTCTTGGTAGTCGGAGTCAGGAACGTCTCGACCTTCTTTTCCTTTATGGCCTTAGCGGCTTCTTTCGCTGCTTTAGCGGCTTTGGACTCTTGCTCAGGCAAGTATTTCTCCCAGATTTTCCCCGCCTCTTGCTCGAAGGGCCAAGGCTCGAAAGTCGGCATTGCCTTAGCGTTAACTCGGTCCTGCTTTACCTCTATTTCTGTGTCCTTGACTCTGTGCCATGTTCCCGTCAGTAAAATCTCTGTGCCCTGTTTCTCAAATGGGCCGATTGGAATTCCTTTCAACAGAACCTCCTGACCTGCTATAAATGCAACAATCGTCCGATTGCCAATGGTGCGCACAGTAGCCGGTCGCTCAGAGTTGCTTATTGTCGCCATGGGTATAAACACTTCCCCGATCTCTCCAACGGAATGAAACCTCATCATCGGAAACCGCAATTTGCGTTCCGACTTGGCCAGCTGAACTCTCTTTTGATACGGCCCGAGTACATTTCGTTTCGCCGCGAAGCTCATGTTGTCCCAATCAAATTTCGCGGGCAGCTTTTTGATTTTCTGCTCGATCTCGGAGATATACTGCTTGCGAAGTTCGTGATACTCCGAACAATACTCCTCTGGAGTCTTTGTTGATTGCGATTGTTTGGGATCCGAATCAACCGCTACTTTTTTGCGTCCAAACGAGTGCGGAACCTCAAACAAAACACCAGACCACTCGTAAACACTCGACGATGACTGGTACTCTTCTAAGTCATCAAAGGGAACTATTTGCTGAGGTTGAAGTAATCCGGAGTAAAGCAACACAAGCAAGACTCGCACGTTGATACAACTCATGATCCACCTCGACTTCAAGAATCGGTAGGGCTGGCCAGCAATCCGCGTATTTCAGCTCAAACCTGTGCGAGTGTCAATCGTCATGGACTTGATTGATTAGGAGAATGCCGACGACTGACCGCAACCCCTGCTCGAGGAAACTTGACTATTCAGGGAGGTAAGAGACAAGAGGGGCGGGTTGGCTGCCAGTTCTCCCAACTCAAATTTGGGGAGAACCGACCGAATACCGACTTAATCTCCGGCTGGGGCGGATTTTTGCTGTGCGCTCCCCCCTATAATTTGATTTCGAAGCTGATTGACTAAATCTTTCAGGGCAGCGACCGATTCATCCTTCGTTTGCGGTTCATTTGGGGGTACCAGTTGAGGCACTTTGACCGTCTGAGCTTGGAAATGAATCGGAGCCCGATTACCCAAGATTCGGTCGATAGTGTGCTGGTGGCTGGCAACCCAATAGCGAGACCTCGCGTATGACTTCTCGCACGCCGCCATAAGATTTATCTTTGAATCGATTTGCCCCATCAGATCCAGGAGCGTAGCCCCACCGGCGCCAGCAGCCCGCTCACGCAATTGATCCAACTCATTTTGCACCGCAAGTAAATTTGCGTATGTCCGACGTTGCTCCGATTTCGCTTCTACCAATAGTCGATGCCATTGATGCATGGCATCAGCTTTCGATTCACTCGCGGTTTTGCCTGCCTGCTGAATGTTCCTGGCACGCGCTACTCGCAAATAGCGTTCAAATGACCGGCCTGTACCGCCAAATTTTTTCGCCATTTCCCGCTTGAGATCGCCCACGGTCCATGAGTCGGCCAACAGCATGCGAATGCTTTCAACAATCTCATCCGCGGCAACAAACCTTTCGCCAATCCATCGACCGTGATTACCACGGCCGCCAGCGCGAGCAAGTAGGCCCCGAGTGAACCCTTTCGAATTCCCCTTGGGCGAGCTCTCGACGGGGTCATCCCCCAGCCTTTCCGACTCTAAATTGTTAGGAAGCCCGACTCGCTCAATCGGCGTGCCCATAAATTATTTCCTTTACAAGGAAGCCAAGTCCTGTGTAAAATCCCCCTACGCGCGACACACATTTCACGTGCAAATCGTAGCGCAATTGAAATTCTGCTACATTGTCGAACCTTCGGGTGACATACTCTTTTAGCGATTTGATGCAGATCCTCTTGCTTCGGATCACGTAAAATCACTTCGCATGCCTGTTGGAGCGACTGCCGTCAGGGGCGTCAGTGTGACGGCCAATTGTCCGCTCTACGGATTAATGCGCGCGGTGCAGTATATGAAATGCAATACTATTTCTTGGTTAGGCTCATGAACTTGTAAACGCCCTGACGTCCCTGACGCCCTAATGAAATCCAACGCTGTCACCCTGACACTCACCCTGACACTCACCCTGACACTCACCCTGACACTCACCCTGACACTCACCCTGACACTCACCCTGACAAGAATTAAGTATCACTTCAATTTGATGCCGGTATATTGCTGAATTCTTGCGCCAAACACTTGAGCCCGCTTGGCAGACACTGACGAAACAGCTGCCCTCAGCTGGGTCGCGAATGTCGACAAAATACCGGGGTGAGCTCGGTTCTCCGTTTCGCACCAGCTTTTCCAGGCGGTGAAGAGGTCCTTCTTTTCGATTTCAAACTCGGCTCCAACATCACAACATTCGCGAACGAAGGCTCCGACCGGCGATGAAGAATCTTCCAACTGGTTCACCAAGTCCTGACTTGACTCGGGAATCGTGAACCGGCCGTTCTGATTCAGCCGTTGCCAGCCCGATATGGCCCAAGTCAAGATCAACGGCAGCTCCTTAATCAGTCGTTCGGTCAGCCCGTGATCTTCTTTTCCAATGAACGAGTTTTCCATTCGCAGAATCACAAACCTTGCGGCAAGAGCGTTCGAGGCGTCGGTCAGGCGTGGCAGTTCGTTGGTCATTAACACGAACCGAGTGGATAGGGTGGTCGTGAGTGGTGCCAGATTTTTCCGGTCGATGGTTATGCCATCCTCACCACTGATTGACAACAGTCGCTCGGTAACGACGGCGCTGTCGGTCTGGCTGGAAAGACGGGCATCAGCAATTATGGCAACCTGTTTGCCGATCAGTGGCCACAATCCGAAATTGGTGGCTAGCCCTGCAAGGGTCGGTCCCGCTACGTTGGATTCGCCGATGAGCGCCCGGATGACTCGGGCGATGGTTCCCTTGCCGGAACGTTTAGGCCCCACCACCAGCAGGACCTTTTGGAATCGCGTGTCAGGGACCAGCAACAGTCCAAACCACTCCTGAAGACAAAGTATTGAATCAGAATCATTGGGCCACAGTTCATTTAAGAACCGCAGCCACTCGATTGGATCGGCTGCGGTTTCGTCGAAGTCAAACGGTAGACAATTTGTAGAAAAATAGGCTGGTGTAGGTGGCACTCGATATTCCGGATCGCCAGAAACAAGCTTTCGCAGATTGATGATCCCGTTTTTTGCGACAATATTTTCACGCGAGTCAAAATCGTTGGGCTCGTGCCATAGCCACGAAGGCTGTTTAATGGCCGATCCAATATGCGTGATCGCAGAGAAATGTTGTAATACGTTATTCAATAAAGCTTGAGTTACTTTTTCAGCTTTGGGTCCACCTTCATCACCATCCTTTTTAGGTTGCGCTTTGTATCTCTGTAGTTGTTCAATGGCCGTTGCTTCAAACTCCTTCTGGACGAAATTCACCAGCCTAGCCCTAAGTCCCTCGGTTTCTATTGTTTCGTAGCAGACCGAGTTCCACCAGTACCACTCTGAATTCCATTTAACGACGGTCTTGTAGTCACCTGCTGTGCAGCGGCGTTCCAAGAATAGCAAGGCCAAACGGCGGGGGTCATTAAATTCAAATACTTCACTGTACGGAGAGCCGGCAACGGACGGCGAATCACGACTCGTCTGTAATGTGTCGCCAGTTCCGTTCGGGGCTGCTTGAGCTCCAAGCTGCGATGTCCTCACAACTTTCATTGTTGCTTGCGCGGTCGAGCCCGGTGAACTATTCGAATCTAAGTCTCCCGGCTGCCATGGTACGGAATTGTCGATGGCCAGCCTCACCTGGGTCTCGCCGTTATTCTTGGCAAGAATCTCCCTTACACCGTCGCCGTCGCTGGCTTTCACATCACCTGGCAGCCACGCAATTCGAATCGATGCGGCAGTTGAGTTGAGTCGACTGGCAGTGATTGGTGCCGATGCTTTACCGGCCTCGTCCAGGTCGGGCACGATAATCACATGACAGCCTTTAAAGACGCCACTGAATTTTTTCGCCAGCTTGCATGTTGGCAATCCGACAACGTTGTAACCAAGTGAATGGAGGGCTCCGGCATCCTTTGGCCCCTCGGTGATCAGAATTGTTTCGCCCGGCGCCGGCCGATTTGCATAGTACAGCCCCGTAGGTTTCCCCTTCGCGCTCAAGCCTTTTCGAAAGTTGTCATTGAGTTCGGCAAAATCGCAATGGCTACACTGTTGGCCTTTTTCGTCATACATCGGCAATCGCGCCACGTTAATTCTTCCACGCAGCGCCTCATGTGCTCCGAATGCGATGAATGATGCAAGCGGGATTCGCTTTAGCTCCGCAACCCTCTCGACAATGTTAGTTAGCTTGCTCTGATCCTCATCACAAACACGCATTCCGAGATAAGTAGCCACAACTTCGAACGATTGGCGAAACACTAAACCCTTGAACCATGTGATCGCAGTGAAACCGTCACCATTCTTCCCGTGGAAGCACTGATTGCAGAGTACGGTCCCAGTGTTTGAATCTATGGCACGAAATCGATCTTTTCCGCCACACTTCGGACAGGGATGGTGCTTGCCGTCAAGAATCTCGCGGGGGAAACCGCAAGACGGCAATATGTCGGAAAACCACCGCTCACTGGCAGCCATCTTCACAATAGTAATCTTGACTGGCCGGCAAGTCGCGGTCGTCACCGCGTCACTCCCACAACCGGTAGGAAGTGGGACATCTGGGGCAGAATCAATCTTGATTGGCGTTGTATCCATCGCCATAATATCGCTAACTCCGTCAGGGCCACGCGTGGCAACGTGGCAGAACAACAAGATCGAGGGCAGCCCTTCCTAACACTGGGGGCTGTTTTCGTTTACTGGTCGCAGTCCGACGCACTGGCCTCAGTCGCTGGTCGAGATATTGACTTGGTCGCGGCGATCCACGCCTTGAGATCCGCAGGGTCGTATAGCACTCGCCGCCCGACTCGGACGACTGGCAAGTCGCCACAATTTGACAGTGTCCACAGAGATTTTTCGCATAATCCGAGCGCACGGGCAGCGGTGGGAACATCCAACAATAGTTGAGCGGTCTCATCCGTCGCGGTCGGCGGTCGAATGGCTGACAGCTGCCGCAACGCTTCCTGGACGACTGACTCGACCAGCGGCCGCAGATCTTCGGGGGACAGGTCTAGCCGCATGAGACAGCCTCCCCGATCACCGACTTGGCAGCGAAAAATTCAACCGCTCGGTCAACATCGACCGAGCTGAAATCGAATCGGTGCGCTCCATCGAGCCGGGGGCGCGGGATGCGACCATTCTTGATTGCGAAGCGAATTTGGGCCTCAGTGACCTTTACGTCACGCTGCCGAACAAGCTCAAGAAACTCTGACAGAACCACAACAGCCTCCAACAAAAAAAGGCTATGCAACGACGAAAGGGAACCAACTCACAACGTGTGAGCCGATTCCCCTTTTAGTGCTGCCGTGACAATCTTGTCGAAATCAATTGGGCTAGTTTTTGCCTTTGGGTGACGACCTCGCTTTATTTTACTTAATTTGGCTTTATTTCACTTTATCGATTTTCCGGGACTCGAAGGCTCCGGCCCGCTGTTTAGCAATGTCAAATGCCTTTTCGCTTCGATAGTAGGCTTCAATTGTCCCTTGGTCGTCACGGCGTGCAAAGATGTTAGGCTTAGATTTGGATGTTCCAGCAATAAACCATGCGTTAAGTGTAACGTCCGACACCTTGTTCCAGTCCCGCCGCAACGTTGCCCCAATCAGCTTTTGTGTTCCAATGACCGGCCCGTACCATCGCTGCTCACTTGCCACCAGCGTCCCGAATTCTTCAGGAATTGGCGTACCGTAGGCGTGAATCACTGCGGTGTAATTCGGAAGGAGTTCGGGTTTTGGCTGTTTGACGTCCAGATGCTCTGCCCCAACGATCAACGCGTCAATGACATCGCGCCAATCAAAAACTTTTTTCGCCTCAAAACTGAGGTCTTGTTCCAGCGACAAATCATCACGCGTTGTTGCAACTAGTCCGCTGAATTCGACAGCGAGTTCCCCTTGAGCGTCGCGCTTTAACTCAATCCTCAGTGGCACACCATCCTTGGTGAGAATCCTGCCGTCTGAATCTCTCTTTTCGTCCGGATAGTCATATCGCCCGGCATCGCTGGTATGTTGCCACGCCCAAGGGCCGACTTGAGTACGAACACGCGGACAGATTATCTTTGTCCAAACGATTAACGCTCCTTTGTCCGGTAAATCAGCACCGTCGTCATCCCGTTCGATGCTCGTTGATTTAAGCGACTCGATTTCAAGGATTCGGTCATCGTAGAGGGCGACGGCCGCGAACGCCCGGCAGGCCTGAAGAACGGCTTTCAGAGATCCGTCAAATAGATCCTCCGGAGTAGACGAATTACCCAGCTGCCAAGTTATTCGTTCTCGCGCGGAGTTCAGCGCACCAATGTAGGCCTGCATTCGACGAGGATTGTCAATCGACCGGCTAGTCACGGGATTGGACACCACGCCACCCAATGCCAGCGACTTCGATTTAGCAGGCGCGCGATTAGTTTGGGGCTTCTTCGCCATGATTTAAGACTCCAATCCTCGACAGATGCGGGCCGGCAAGCGGCGGGAATTGGGGATAGGATCCAATTCAACCGCCGCTCGTCGTTTCATCTGTTGGAGGTCGCGACACGCACCAACAGAAACCCGCTGGCCCCATTTTACGGATTCTCTGGCCTACCTGCCGAGAGTCCAGCGCCGATTTTTGGGCGGCAATGTCAATTTTGCGGGAGTTCGCCATCAACCCACCCGACGCAGAGCAGTTCCGCTTGGGCGAGCACCGTCTTCGTGGCCTCTTCTTGGAGATCTGGAGGGTAGCCGTGGAAGTTGAGGATTCGCTTGACGATAACCTTGATTCTCGCGCGGGCGCTTTCGCGGACGGTCCAGTCGATGGTCACGCTTTGCCGGACTTTGGTCACGAGTTCCGCGGCAATCACTTTCAGTTCGGCGTTGCCCATGGCTTTCACCGCGGACTCGTTTGCGGCCAGCGCGTCGTAAAATGCAATTTCGTCGTCAGTAAGCCCCAAGTCGATTCCCCGCTTGGTGGCCGCGTCCATCTCCTTGGCCAGCTTGATCAGTTCCTCGATAATGACCTGCGTGGCAATGGCGCGGCTATGGTAACCATTGAGGGTCTTCTGGAGTTTTTCGCTGAAGAGCTGCGACTGTACGAGGTTGCGTTTTGAGCGGATCTTGAGCTCGTCTTTGAGCAACTTTGCCAGCAGTTCCGCGGCGACGTTCTTGTGCTTCAAGCCGCGGACTTCGGCGAGGAACTCGTCGGAGAGAATCGAGATGTCGGGCCTGGGCAGGCCGGCGGCCGTGAAGACGTCGATCACTTGGCCGTCGGTAGTGAGGGCCTTCGAAACGAGTTGGCGGATGGCGGCGTCGAGTTGTTCCGGGGTCTTCCGGCTGCCGGTGTTTTGCTTGCTCAGGGCGGCTTGCAGGGCTTGGAAAAAGGAAACATCGTCGCGAATTTCGGTGGCTTCATCGCTGGCGGAGCAGAGGGCAAAGGCTCGCGAGAGCTCCATCACCAGTTGTACGAACCGTTTCTTGCCGTCGTCCTGCTCGAGGATATGTTCCTGCCCGGCGGGAATGAGGGATAGCCGCTCTGTCGGCGTGCCGGTCGTCCACTTGGACCAGTCGAAGCCGTGCATGATGTCGCAGGCGATACCGTGCTTTTCCTGCAGGACGGCGATGGCCTGGCTCGTATCGAACGTGGGATCGCCTTTGCCGCCGCTTTCGGTGTAGGTCGCCAAGGCCTGTTTGAGTTGATCGGCCAAGCCGAGATAATCAACGATCAGTCCACCCGGTTTGTCGCGGAAGACGCGGTTCACGCGGGCGATGGCCTGCATTAGCCCGTGGCCCTGCATCGGCTTGTCGGCGTACATCGTATGCAGGCACGGGGCATCGAAGCCGGTCAGCCACATGTCGCGGACGATCACGATACGGAACGGGTCTTTACTGTCTTTGAAACGATTGGCCAGCTTGCGGCGTTTCTCTTTGTTGCGGATGTGCGGCTGCCAGTCAGGGCCGTCTTCCGCGCTGCCGGTCATGATGACCTTCACCACGCAGCTCTGTGCCTTTTCGGCTTCGGAGTCGTCGTCTTTCACACTGGCCCATTCGGGACGCAGCTTGATGAGGGCATCGTAGAGGTCCACGCAAATGCGGCGACTCATGCAGACGATCATCGCCTTGCCGTCAATCGCCTCAATGCGTTTTTCGAAATGCTGTACCAGGTCGGCCGCAATGACCTTGATCCGTTTCGGATCGCCGACCAGGGCCTCCAGCGCGGCCCACTTGGTTTTCAGCTTCTCGCGAGCGGTCAGCTCTTCGCCTTCGGTGATCTCTTCGAACTCTTCATCAATCTTAGGCAATGCGGCGGCATTCAGGCCCAGTTTGGCGATGCGACTCTCGTAATAGATGGGAACCGTTGCTTTATCCGCAACCGCTCGCTGAATGTCATAGATGCTGATGTAGTCGCCAAAGACGGCGCGCGTGTTCGCATCGGTCTTCTCGATCGGTGTGCCGGTGAATCCGATAAATGAGGCCTGGGGCAGGGCATCGCGGAGGTTGCTGGCGAACCCATACGACATTTCGCCTGTTTTCGGATTCACCTTGCCGCCGAATCCGTACTGGCTCCGGTGCGCTTCGTCTGCGATGACCACGATGTTATGCCGAGCACACAGCTCGGGCATTGGCTCGCCCTTTTCCGGCATGAATTTGTGGATGGTGGTAAAAATCACCCCGCCACTGGCGCGGTTCAATAACTCCCGCAAATGCTCACGGCCTCCCGCCTGGACCGGGGTCTGACCGAGGATGTCGTGACAACGCTGGAACTGACCGAACAATTGGTCGTCGAGATCGTTGCGATCGGTCAGCACGACGAGCGTCGGATTCTGCATGCCCGGATGTCGCACCATACGGCCGGCATAGAAGAGCATCGAGAAACTTTTACCGCTGCCCTGGGTGTGCCAGACCACACCGGCCCGACGGTCTCCGGGCAGCCCTCCGTGCGTTCGGTCTGTCGACTGGGCCCGAGAGTTGTTTGGCAGAGACATGCCGCTGGCACGCAATGTTTCTTCGACAGCCGCATTGACCCCGTGGAATTGATGGTAGCCGGCGATGATCTTCTTCAGCATGCCGCTATCCGGGTCCTCTTCGAAGACCGTGAAATGCTCGACCAGGTCCAGGAATCGCCGCCGCTCGAAGACGCCGCGCACCAGCACTTCGAGCTCGAGAACGGACTTGGGGGCATCCCCTTCGCCGTCAATGGTGCGCCAGATCTTGAACCATTCCTGATTCTCCGTGAGCGAACCGATTCGCGCCTGCAGCCCATCACTGACGACCAGCGCGGCGTTGTACTGCATCAAGGCTGGAATCTGCGCCTTATAGGTCTGAAGTTGCGCATAGGCAGACCAGATCGTCGCCCCTTCATCGACGGCATTCTTAAGTTCGATCACGGCCAACGGCAGGCCATTGACGAAGAGGATGATATCTGGCCGGCGGTTGTGTTGGCCTTCGGTGACCGTGAACTGGTTCACTGCCAACCAGTCGTTGCGCGAAGCATCATCGAAATTGACCAGACGCACTTTGTCGCCCGCGACGCTGCCGTCCGGCCGCTTGTACTCGACATCCACGCCATCGCGCAGCATCCGGTGAAATGCCCGGTTGGTTTGAATGAGCGACAATGTCCCCACCCGCAACACCTTGAGCAACGCGTCTTCAAGTGGTTCACCGGGAATCGCTGGGTTCAGTCGCTTGATTGCCTCGCGCAGCCGGTCAGCGAGCACGACGTCACCAAACGACTGGCGCTCGGCTGCGGGTTGGCCGGGCGCCAGGTCCGGACCGTGCTCAATGGCATAGCCCAACTCTTCAAGCCAATCGAGGGCCGCGACTTCGACATGGGCTTCGTTGAGTTGTGGGCTCATAATGCATCCGCCGGTTCGATGCTGTCGCTGACATTCAGGTCTTTGACAATCGGCCGAAACACAGTCAGGAATTTCTCAGTGCGACTGATCAACCAGTCGGTGATTGTGGGCCAAGTATCGCGATCCTTCGGATTAATGCCTTTGCGAACCAGCCGAATCTGGCTCTCTTTGTACGTCGGAAGTTCACGCCATTCGAGTGTTTCACCAATTGCGGCCTCGATCTCAGTCTTTCGAGCCTCCAGCAATTTGAACAACTGCTTGGCTTGTTCGCCGTAAGTCGTCAATTGGACGCCGATCCATTCATCCCGCGCGAGAACCATAGCAGCCACTGAAAATTGCGAGCGTCCGATCGAGAAATTCTTCCAATAGTCGCCACTCGGCTTGGGGACGCGTAACGCGCTTTTCTTCGCCACCACCTGCTGGCCGAAAAACGTCCAGAATTCCACGTACCGCAGTTGTGAGTCAGACTGCCCTCCTTCAATTGCCTTGGCCGCACCCGAAACGGATCGACTCCAATCATTGGGTGAGCAGACGATATTGAATTTCGGCGCCATGGGAGAATTACCAATCTTCCACAGCTCAACCTCCAAGGCGAAGAACAAGATGTTTTCGGCAGTCACTTCGTTCAACCAGTCCAACGCGGCGCGATGCTCATCCGTGAACTTTGCGGCAACCCAAACGATCGTCACTGCCTGCAGGCCAGCCGCATAAGTAATCAGTTGTCCGAGGTGCGTATGGTCGGTTCGTTCGAGTTGATTCTCGATGAGCACCCATGAGCCATTGGCCGTGTCCTTGCAGAGAATGTCAGCGCGGAACGGCCCAACATTCTTCTCTTGCGCCTCGACTTCCAGTTCGATGCTGATGGCCTCACCGAGGAGCTGGATGTTTTCTTCCCGGGCGAGCCACGGGGTGAAGTCACCGGCCTCTGTTTTCCAGGCCTCACGCAACTCCACACGTTCAAGGCGTCCTAGCTTGCCAAAGGACTCTGCGATAATTGCCATTTGCTATCTCTCGTTCGTTTTAGGCTCATATTGCTCATGAACGCTCCGCTCGCATTGAATATCCCACTCGCATTGCTGCACCAATCTAAGGCTCAATTCATCTCTTAATTCTAGAGCTCCATTTGCCTTTTTTTAATTTCGAGCCATTCTCGAATTTCTTGCGTATATGCTGCCCAATCAGTAGATCGCGACGCCAACTCAACAATGTTCGACAATGCGATTCCACGTGGTTCACCTGAATGGTTAATGATCGTGTCGACAAACGCATGCTTTTCAGGAACATTGACAATTCCCTTCGCGATTTCATGCATTTCGGCTCTTTCAGGTGGAATGTTTTCATCAGACAAGCCAACCAGCATTCGATGCAGCATTTGCTCGGGAGCAAGTAAATCCCCCCGGGCGTCAAAAACATCTGCCGGAGGTGTTAACGCTCTGAGCATCGGAATGACTCCCGCTCGCTGCTCATCATGAACTGGCTGATTCCCCGTCATCACTGCCGCGATCTGTTTTACGCGTTCTGCGATGCTTCCGTAGACGTCCCCATCCAAAATCGCGAGAGTATTGTCAGTTGGCTGGCCTGACAGGTACAAGCCGACACACAAACTGAACGCGTTAATTGCTGGCCCATAACGCCCGATCTCGACGAACTTCCGAATTCGCAACTCTGCCGCCACACGAAATACAATCTGTTCGGCAACATCATCCTCTACGTAGCAAGAAACAGGCCTGTCTTGCCTACCGGTAATGTGTCGCATAGCCTCATAAGAGTATCCGCGCCAAATCACCGTTCTCCCTGGCACGCGGTTCAAAGTATAAATACACACCTTGTCGTACATCAGGGCGACTGGTGGAAAATGCGTTGTGAAAATCAGTTGCTTATTTTTCGCAGTGCAGTGCTCGTGCAATTTAGCAATCATTTTCTGAAGGGCATCTTGGTGCAAGAACAGGTCAATCTCATCGACGAGAATCAAACTATATGACGGAGACCGAAACACTGCATCGAGTATTCGAAATACTCGTTGCTCACCAGAACTCATAGAGAGCCCAGAATACGTAACTTCTGGCGCAACAATTACGCCGCCGCTAACTACCGCGGGCGTTCTCACACCTATTGAAACCTTCCCCGAGTGGGTGTAAGTGATTCTGTAAAAACTTTCATACACCTTATTAAGAATCTGGCCGGCAGTTTCTCGCACTAAAATACCAACCTCATCATCGTTGCCAACCTTTGTGTAGTGCACAATCGAGTGACGACTTACGGTTTCCAAATCCGGAACTGATTCAGCAATGCCAATAAATCGCGTATACCTTTCAGGCCGACGTTGGTATCTCGGAGTCCAACGGTCAGTCGCCTTGGTATATCGCTGAGATAATTCTTGCGGTTCGTTTGGTGGAAGTCTTTGCGAATAACGGATTAAGAAGTCACTCTCTTTCCAAAGTGCGTCAGTATTCGGTCTGAAAAACTCTGAAAAATGGTAGTCCCTGTCGCCGTGATTCAATGGCATATATGCACAGGCTAAAGCGTGGAGAACGGTTGTCTTTCCGCTACCGTTGCTGCCCATAATTGCCGTCAGCGGGGAGTGTGTGAAGTCTAGTGTAACTTCGCGAAGATTCTTAAGTCGTATGATATCAATAGCCAACAGTTTTTGCTGTTTTGGCCGGATGACTGGGGCCGGAACTTTAGCCATGGTGATTTCAATGCCTGTTTAAGTAATCGAATTCCGTAGAAAAGCGATTGATCCTATGGCGAGTCGCACAACGCTTATTGGACTATTGGGCGTTCGCGATCACGCAGAGTTCTTGAAATGTTCGACGCATCTGCCACACTGCACTCGCCATTCAACAACTTTGGAAGAAGCGTGTCGCGCAGAGCGCCGAGCACGCGGGATTCTTGATCGTTCGAAAAGGCCTTTGCAAACCACACACCGACGATTTCTCCAAACGCACCCTGAATATCTTGGGGAGGAACAATTACGGGGATGCCATAGAAATCATCGCGACTAGTTGAGGGAATGGCCGAGCCTGAGTCCATATTGTTAATGTCGAAACGAAGAAGTTCGTAGTAGGCCCATTTCAGATCAAGCATTGCTCTCGGCTTGAGGAAAAATGCGGTGTCGATGACGAAGAAAGGATCGGGTGAGTAGTGGACTCCGCGATAGGCTCCTTTACGTCCGATTATGATTCCAGCGCTGTTGCAAAGCGCTTCATCGTGGGAACCAATCGGGCCGTTCGTCCCGAAGACGCGATACTTGCCTCCGCTCTCTCTGTAGTCGCGAAGGCTCTTGCCATATTCCAGCGTGGCGATGTCTCCCCAGCGTTTCCGATTCCAGCCTTTGGGTAGTACGCCGTCGGTTTCATGGTCAAAATGAGATGGAAAAAGGGCAGCGGTGGCCTTGTCGAGTCCGGCGGGCTGGCAGCCGTCGAGTTTGGCTCGGACAGGGTCAAAATCAACGAACCAGCTCTGGAACAGCGCCCGCGCCATTAGCTCCAGCGTCGCGTTTATTCGCCGGTTCAATTCGATTTTGTCGTCCAGTGCACCAAGAATTGCCGCGATCGCTTTTTGCTCGGCGAGGGGTGGCGCTTTAGCCCGCACCACTTTAAGCCCTCCCTGCGTCATCAAAGGTTGAGCACTGCCAATTGCTGTTCTCTGAAGCTCGAGTGAACCGAGGAGATAGAATAGATAGCGGATGTCATTGCCATCCTTTGGCAAGGCGACGATTGCGTTATCAGTTATCCACGACGCTTTGGGAACATAGTGAACGCAGCCGCAATAGGCTCCAACCCGTCCAATTACAATGGCCGGATGAGGATACAACACTTCGTCGGAGCGAGCTATCTGTCCATTCGAGCCAAAGACCGGATGCTTGCCGATCGGCGTGTATTTTTCCGGCGAGATAGCTTTCCCGTTTCGGAAGTCGGCGATGTCTCCAAGTGAGACCTCCGCGAAAGTACTAGCCGCCATAACCCAGCCCCCTCAAGTCTGCGCTGATCGCTCGCTCCAGTTTCGCGGACTCGGCGAACTGGCCAGTGAGCTCCGCGACGAGGCGTGCCATCTTTTCCTCGAACGGCACGCCGTCGTCTTCGACATCTTCGGCCCCGACGTAGCGTCCGGGCGTGAGGACGTATCCATGTCCAGCAATTTCTGTGGTCGCCGCGGATTTGCAAAATCCGGCAACGTCGTAATACTCCCTCTTTTCGAGGATCATTCCGTCCTTTCTTCCAGCTTGAAAACGGGCATCCTGATCCGTTCGCCAGTCGTGATAGGTGGAAACGATTTTTTCGAGGTCGTCGTCAGTCAACTCACGGTGGACTCGGTCGACGAGGGTCCCGAGTTTGCGGGCGTCAATGAAAAGGGTTTGTTTGCGGCGGTCGCGGAAATGTCGCTTGGTATCGGCACCTCTATTCTTGGTGAGGAACCAGAGGCAGACGGGAATCTGCGTGCTGTAGAAGAGCTGGCCGGGCATGGCGACCATGCAGTCGACAAGGTCGGCTTCGATGAGGGCGCGGCGAATGTCGCCTTCGCCCGACTGGTTGGAGGACATGCTGCCGTTGGCGAGCACGAAGCCGGCCATGCCGTGCGGGCCGAGGTGGTGGATGAAGTGCTGCACCCAGGCGAAGTTGGCGTTGCCCTTGGGGGGAACTCCATAGACCCAGCGCACGTCGTCGTCCTTGCGGAACCAGTCGGAGTCGTTGAACGGCGGGTTGGCGAGGACGTAGTCGGCGCGGAGGTCGGGATGGAGGTCGCGGCGGAAGGTGTCGGCATTTTCTGGTCCGAAGTCGGCCTCGATCCCACGCAGGGCCAGGTTCATCACGGCGAGGCGGCGAGTGGTCGGGTTGCTCTCCTGGCCGTAAATGGCGATGTCCCCCAGCTTGCCGCCATGGGCTTCCACAAATTTCTCAGACTGGACGAACATGCCGCCCGAACCGCAGCAGGGATCATAGATGCGGCCTTTGTAGGGGGCGAGCATCTCGACTAGGCACCGCACGACGCAGCTGGGGGTGTAGAACTGCCCGCCGTTCTTGCCTTCGGCACTGGCGAACTGAGTGAGAAAATACTCGAACACGCGGCCCAGGAGGTCCTTGGAACGGCTGCCAGCCTCGGCGAGCTGGAGTGAACCGATCAGGTCGATGAGTTCGCCCAGGCGGTGTTTGTCGAGATCGGCCCGGCCGTAGTTCTTATTGAGCGAGCCTTTCAGACGAACGTTATCCCGCTCGATGGCGACCATGGCATCATCGACATCCTTGCCGATGCTCGGCAGCTTGGCACGGGATTGGATGTGCGACCACCGAGCCTCTTTGGGAACCCAGAAGACGTTCTCGGCCTTGTACTCGTCCTGATCCTCGGGATTCGCCCCAGCGTAGTCCCCTTTGCCGGCGACCAGCTTGGCGTGGTGTTCGTCAAACGTGTCAGAAATGTACTTGAGGAAGATCAGCCCCAGGACGACGTGCTTGTACTCCGCCGCATCCATATTGTTGCGGAGTTTGTCAGCAGCCAGCCAGAGTTTCGCCTCAAAACCTAGATTAGCGGTGGCATCTTTGCCCTTGGATGTGGATTTCGCGCGAGCCATGCGGATCTCAGGAGTTGCAGAATTCGGTGTGCATCAAGGCAGGAGTTATTGCCATAGTAAATGGCTGAACGCCGACATTTGATATCAGCGGTCAGCACTGTCGGCAGTCCGAGTGGGCGGGTGTGCGACAGACTGAACATAGTTGAACATGCCCGGCACCAGACCGCAAGTCAGCGAGACGCAAACCGCCCACCAGATGTGATCGAGCGACGGTAATGACGGATTGTCAGGATGCAGTGACCACAAGGAGCATTCAAATCTGGGGCGAGTTGCATTCGGTAGTGGGTCAGTTTGAATTTTCAGGCATCGGACTTTGGCCATCGTGAGGTTGACTTCTTAGGCACAGGTGGCGGCATTGGGGCCGGTGTTATGCTGGTGGCACACGCGAGCAGCTTCACAAGTGCCGGAATCTGCGTCACCAAATGATCGCGAAGTGCCACAGCGTCAGTCTTGGTAGCAAGGTGGCCAACAATCTCAATTAACGCAGAGACATCGTCGAGCGAAAATTGAATCGTATAATCGTGATAGACAGCCCCGTCACGAGAATGCACCCCCTTAGCGGTTATTGCAATATGCTTTGACTTTGCATCCCACCGTAAATTGTTATCTCGCCAATTCGGTTCGTTCGACCGTAATTGCAGATACGAAATCAGATGATTTACTCCTCGATTGCGTATCGATCCACGTCGACTAACATCCATAGCCACGTTCCCTTTTGCCTGCCAGTGAAACGAATCGTCACTTGACGACGTTAGCGTGAATTGCCATGCTTAGGATACCATGCCTAAACGCTCAAGCATACGCAAGAATGCCGACGTCAATCAATTGGCCAAGTCCATTGTTGACCAGATCACTGGGGGCGATACGCCCACGCCGCCAGAACCGCCCAGCACGGGCGCAAAGAATCCCGCCGCCGTCGCTCTTGGACGGTTGGGCGGGATTAAAGGCGGCAAAGCGAGGGCGGAATCTCTAACCGCCAAGAAGCGGTCGGAGATCGCCAAGAAGGCCGCGCAGGCGCGATGGGCAAAGAAGGGCTAGAGTCCTTTTCCATCGTCCGTATGCTGGTCGTAATCAGGAAATGGCAGTGATCTCTGCATTGGTCGGTCTAGTCGTGGACGCAAGCGATCCAGATGGGACATGAACTGATCCCAATTGTCGCTCAACTGCATAATTGCCACCACTGCGCCAAGGTGTTCCTTCAGCTTCGGATAGCCAATATTCGAAGTCAGTTTTTGGAAGAACTTGTGCTTGTAACGGCCGGAGTCGTTCTTCTCAGTGACCTTTTTAAGTTCGCTAAGTACGCCGGGGGCCAATCGCTTGTAAACGATGTCGTTTGTCAGTATTCCAAAATACTGAGGTCGCTTAACTGTGCCATTGGGGAAGCTGAGACCACGCAAGCGAAACAGCTCTTTGTAATACGACGGATCGAACGTTTGCACATAGGCTTGGAGTTCCTTGGCAACGAATGCTTCCAAGATCTTGGCCAAGGCATCCCGTTCTCGGAATTCCTGATAGCCAGTAGCTTCGTCTACCAGAGCGATGATTCCGACGCGAGACAGGCCAGCTAATATGATCTCGGACTGAGCTGCAAGGTGTAGTTGCTGTGCCTGTAAAGCGCCTTCTCTCCGGGCCTTTAGTATTGCGTCACAAAGATCCGGCAGAATCGTTGCCTCGTAACCATACGCTGAAGTGCCATTTGTTCTGAACTGAATTGGCGTGTCGATCCCACTGCGCAACTCACTGGAAATAAAAGGGCTTATGTTCTTTCCTGACGCAAAATTGGCCAGCCGATCCCCTCTGCCTTTCATTGCGCCGCCGCGACTCATTCCAAACGCGGTAAGCATTCCGGTTTGCGAAAGAACACGGCGGCCGTCTTCCAGCACATAGCATGGTATTTCTGCGTCGCCGATGCGCAGCGGCCGTTCTTGCGAACCACAGATCGCCTCTGCGACGGCGCGATGCCTGGCCGCCGCCCCCATCTTTGCGATTTCTTTCCGCCTGTCGTCAGTCAGGCTCTTTGCTCGGGCCACTCCGCCTTTCGCCTTGCCAGTAGCGTCACCGTCCGTCCGTTCGTCAGTCATGTTTGCACCCTTTCTGTGTGTGCTAGTTGCTTGCATTATTGCCATTCACAAGACTAATGCAAGCATAAAGTGCATCTCTGCTTGCATTTTAACGTGACACTGCATGACCGCTCAAGCATAATGGGTCAATCATGAATAAACTAACGACGGAAAAACGCTGTGCAGTGGTTCGGGCCTTGGTCGAGGGCTGCAGCATCCGCTCTACCGTGCGAATGACAGGAGTTGCAAAACACACAATATCAAAACTATTGTGCGAACTTGGGGCTGCGTGCGCGGAGTACCAAGATAAGGCGCTCCGCGGACTAACCTGCAAGCGATTGCAGTTGGATGAAATCTGGAGTTTTGTTGGCTGAAAGCAGAAGAATTTGCCCGAGAATACCGCCTCTCAGTTTGGTCGCGGTGACGTTTGGACTTGGACGGCGATTGACGCTGATACCAAATTGGTGCCGAGCTCGCTGGTGGCCACTCGCGATGGCGAGAGTGCCCGTGAGTTCTGCGACGATCTGGCCTCTTGATTGAGTCACCGCGTGCAACTCACCACAGACGGACTCAAGAGCTACCTGGAAGCGATTGAGGGAGCGTTCGGAATGAACGTCGATTACGCGATGCTGATTAAGAACTATGGTGCAGATCCAAGGGACGGGGCCGTGCGATACAGCCCCGTAGAATGCACCGGACGCGCCAAGAACAACGTTACCGGCAACCCAGACATCAAGCACGTGTCGACAAGCTATGTCGACGCCAGAATCTGACGATGAGAATGTCAATGCGACGGTTCACGCGATTGACGAACGCATTCTCAAAGAAGGTCGAGAACCACACGGCAGCGATTGCCCTGCACTTCATGAACTACAATTTCGCTCGCATTCACCAGACCTTGCGTTGTACTCCCGCGATAAAGGCCGGCGTCACCGATCACGTGTGGTCCATCGAAGAAATCGTCGGTTTACTTGACGGTTTCGGGAAATAGTTCAAACTGCCCCACTACCTTGCATCCATTTGAAGCTCCTGCGGCTCGCGATCACTCGGCCACCGGGCGGCTTGCAGACTATCGAAGCCCAGAAATCCCAGTTCGCACTAACTGCAGCACGGCTATTTTCAAGGCGTCTGGCAATCCAGGCCAGGAGGCGATCAATTCAGCGAGTTCAGCGTCACCGCCACAGATCTCGACCAGTTTGCCAGTGTTCGCCGAGAGTGCAGCGCGTTTCGCAGCGCCAGAATTCGACAATTGACGCAACCCATTCGAATCACAACTACTTGCATCAATTGGTTCGAGTCCTGTGCCGCCCACTAGGCAAACGTCACCATCAAACCCAAAATCCTGCCCGGTCTCGCCTGGACTCACCCAGTCCCGCGTGATTGGCAGGATTTCTGCCTTTCACCCGGCTGTCCTGGCCAGTTGAAGCGGCACTTGCTACGAGGCCAAGCCTCGCCCGGATGCCTCGCGCCATCTTTGAAATCTTCGAGCCTTTGCCCGGTTCGAATTCTTTGCTCCCTTTGACTTCTTTGAATTCTTCGACTTCTTTGACCGCTTCGAATGCCCCAGTACCCCCGTGGCCGACGCTGCTAGCGTCGGCGGCCACAGACGCTGGCAGCGTCTGCCACGGGAGTCGGATACGGATTGTTCCGCCGCGACTTCTTTGATCCCTTCGACTTCTTTGAATTCTTCACCCGCCAGAGATCAGGCGAGCCGGGTGCCGAAAGGCCCCGGACCGGTATCGGCGTCGAAATCGGTCCGGGGCCTTACGGCACCCGGCTCACGTAGTCGACGTATTTCTCGCGCGACTTCTTTGAACTCTTCGACTTCTTTGACCGCTTCGAATGCCCAAGTGCTCCCGTGCCCGACGCTGCTAGCGTCGGCGACCACAGACGCTGGCAGCGTCGGCCACGGGACTCGGATATGGGGTCTTACGGCGCGACTTCTTTGAACTATTTGAACTCTTTGAACACGCAGACACCTGAGCCGTCTACCCCTCAACACCGAACCCTTTTCCCACCAATCACATAGGCACAACCTCCGACAATCCGACCGATTCCAGCAGACACGCATACTTCGGCGCCATCTTTGAAATCTTCAGGGATTTGGAACACTGATCTCCGCTAATCTTCACTGATTAACACGAAGACACGAAGCAGAGCCCCAATCACGCCCGCAGGCCTCGACTCAGGTTGAATTGATTAGCGTTGATTAGCGAAGATTAGTGTTCCAAATCCTTCTTCTTGCCGTTTGCCCCTGGTTGGTCGACCTCTGCGATGGGATATCATCTCGCGGTCTCGATTTCTCCCACGCAACAATCTCGCGCGATCTTTGAACTCTTTGCCCGGTTCGAATTCTTTGATCTCTTCGACTTCTTTGAACTCTTTGATTTCTTCAATCTGTCTTGAGTCTACTCTCGACTCACTCCGCGCAACTCTCTCGCCGCAGGCGCACCATGTGCGCCCTCGAACTCGGCGCGCAGCCCGGTGGGGCGTCTCGCGGAGTTGCGGTCTCATCGGAACGACGAGATGGGAGGGCGAGGGACCCAGAGGGTACCCCGCCGAGCCTAAGGCGACCGCAGGTCGGCGTCCGCCGGAGGCCTCCGTTCGATGCCTCCGGCGGACGCCGAGCTAGAGCTCGTGTTAGACTCGGCGGGGTACCCTCTGGGTCCCTCGCCCTCCCATCAATTGTTTCACTCAATTGCCTAGAGGGTGGTGGGAAGACTATGCACCACAGATCACCCTTCGATCATACAACGAGGCATCACGCTCACCAAAATGGCAGTCCCTCGTGACGTCATCTGAGCGATGTCGAATGTGCGAAAGAACCTGCGCAGGCGAGCCGGGCGGCGTCAGCCCCCGAATTCTTCCGGAAGAGTCAGCCTGGTAGGTCAGGCAGTGCCTGACGCGTTCAACCGATTCCGATGTCTTAGTGCCGATTTTGTTACGTGGAATGCGCTCTGAAGTCCGTCAATTTGGGGTCGAGCCTTCAAATTTCAAAATTGGCAGGTCGGTCGCAGGTGGAAGTGTGCATCGGAGTGCGGCCAATTTTGAAATTGGAACGCCCGACCCCGACCTGCGGTGTGCGAAAGGGACAACAAGATTTTCAATTTGTGCCACCCGGCAATTGACAGTGTACACCTCGTCGTTTAGATTTTATCTCCTGTTCACATCTGCGGTGAAATCTATACACCATTACGTCAATGATCTTAACAGCGAGGCGGATCATGTGGAGTCAACTATTGGCCAGTGCGGAGACCAGTCCCATCTTTGCAGCGCGAGGCCGCGGTATTGCGAGCTTGATCGAAGGCTTGGGCAACGGTGACCCGGTAGCCTGGTCGATCACGATTGGCGCCGTCGTCATCTTCGGCGGAATCGCCATCTACAAGCAATACTCGGACAGCGACGACTAAACGCTCGTGGCCGACTCAACACAGGGGACAATCTACTTTTCGACGTCAAGTAGATTGTCCCCTTTTTTCCTTCGTCGAAAACGACTTCAGAAGAAACAATGAAGGCTCCACGGGGCCACGTCGGAGGTTCGGTTAGCTATCGTCATTGCAACTTTGTTCCTGTGGTCATTGATCGCCATCACCGCCGGGGCACATCCCCAGCTTAGCGATGCGCAAGCTCGTGCAGGCTTTCGATTGAGAGTCTCTCGGGTTCCAAGAGTCGGCATAGCGAACGATCGGCGTCGAGCGGTCAGATCGCTGGTCGATCAAGTCCCGGGGTATTGTCGCGTCGAATACTTCGACGCGGTTCGAAGTCCGATGAGAGTGAGAGAGATTGTTTATCTGCTGGGTTTGCCCGCTGGTGGGAAACTTGATGGCCATGCGATGTCGTGGAAATGTGCCGATGGTCGTGACTTCGTTGTGATCGGTGGACTCAACGGTTCACCAGCGTTACGGGATATTGAAGCCTATCGCGGAAAGCAAGTGTCAATCGTGGAAGTCATGCAAATGACGAGAAATAATGGCCTCAGCTATTTAGAACGTTTTGTTTTACCTAGCCGTAAACCGTATGAAATTGAACGGGCAATTTTACGGTCCAAATCCCTTGAGCCTCCACTCTAGGGAGTACGGATTGAGGAAGCAGGGAAGGAAAAGAACAAAACAAAGGAAAACAAAACAAGGGTATCAGGAACCAAATCCTTGCATTTGGTTCCTGATACCCTTGTTTTCGCATGTCCTCGCCTTTTTCAAAGTGATCAGTCCACTAATCTGCGATCACGCACAGTCCGCATTAGTACACCATTATGTTAATTACGACGAACGCCGGACGCCAGGAGTTCGATTCCTGTCGATTGGGCGAGTCGTGGTCGCTTTTTTTGACCGCTATGTCAGGCCAGAAACAACCGGAGTCTATTGCTTGCGGGCTCTGTCACGGCTGATTTGAACTGTCCATTTCGCTCCCAAGGACGTCGGAAAGATCGAGCCCGGTGACTTGATCTCATTCTCAATATTGATGACGGACTGCGGTAGGCGGGACGACACGGTTCGTCGGAGCGGTTGGTTCGGGAACACCACTAGGTGATGGGACCGGCGCTGCGATGGTTATCAATTCGACCGGACCCTCGATCTTCGAAAGCACGCTGACGACGAATTCGGGGATTACGCAGGCCGAGAACGCCGGACCGATTACGTTGCGCGGCGATGCGACATTCGGCAACGGCGATACCAGTACGACCTTTAATGGGAATGTGGTGTTGGATGGCCTGACGGTCACATCGGCTGATCCGATCTTCTTCGGCAGCGACGAGACGGACGCCATCACGTTGTCGGGCGGGCCCGTGACGGTCACGACCGCGGCCACCGGCGCGGCCCAGACCTTCAATGGCAAGGTGAATGGTTCGCAAGATCTGACGGTCAATGCCGGGGCGGGCTCGATCGCGTTCAATGCCTCGTTGGGTGAAACGCAGCGGATCGGTGACGGAACCGGAGCCGCCTTGACCGTATCCAGTGCCAACGCGGGTGTGACGTTCCTCGGGACGGTCTCACTGGCTTCTGGCCTGAGCTCTCTGGATGATGCGACACCTGTGACATTCAACGAGAACGTCGACATCCTGGCTGGTGACACGGCCACGGTGATTCGCGCCAATGCCCTGCGACTGAATGGTTTGATCTTCAGCGCACAGGGTGATGTGACGCTGACGGACGATATTTCCGACGTCTTGACCGTGGACGAGGCCCCAGTGACGGTTGACACGGCTGCAGCCGGGACCAATGTCACGATCAACGGCCGGATCCGCTCCAACAGCGACGGTCTGACGACACTAGCGATCACTGCCGGCAATGGCAATGTGGTCTTCCAAGCGGCCATCGGGGATCTGGCGGCGAACAGCCTGGCCGCTCTGCAGGTCTCCGCAAGGAACATTGAACTCATTCAGATTGGTGCCGCGGGAGTGGAAGGCGTGGCCGGCGTGACTCAACTGAGCGCGTCGAACCAGATCACCTTCGACGGAACGATCTACGACGCCAACGAACAACGTTATTCCGCGGGACAGGCATTTAATCTGATTGCCGGTGCGGCGACGACGTTCACCTCATCGGATGATCTCATCAGCTTCACCACAGGCACGATCTTCCTGGCCAATGGGTCGGATCTGATCATCAACTCCAATGGTGGTGATGTCGTGACACAGGACATCCGCGGAACGTCATCCGAAGATGTGACTGTCAATGCCGGTGCCGGCACTGCCAGCGTGGGCGAGATCGGCAATGTCAACGGGATTAACACAGTCGCCATTACGGCGGCGAATATCGTGCTCAACGGAAACATCACGACCTCCAATGCGGCTGGTAACACAGTCACCTTGACGGGTGCTGTGGAACTGGGCGCCCCAGTGTTCATTAACACGAACACTGCCGGCGTGGATGGCAACGTGACGATTACCGGTCCGGGAACAGTCGATGGAGCTCATACGTTCCGGATCGACGCGGGGACTGCGACCATTACCATCGCCGGAACAGTGGGTGCTGGAGTTTCCACGCCACTGACCAGCCTTGATCTGGATGCCGCGGTGATCAATCTCGCTAGTGTCGGCACGCTGACCACTGCAGGCGTGACGGGCGCGACAGACGTCAATGCGACGACCACGCTCAACCTGACTGGTGTGGTTTACAATACGAATACGGCGACCTATGCGGGACCTGCAGGGCTGAACATTAACTTGACCGCTGGAGCTCTGACGAGCTTCATCACTTCGGATGATGCTTTGACCTTCGCCATCGGAACTGTCAACCTGGCCAACGGCAGTGACCTGTCCATCAATGCGAACGGTGGTGCCGTCAGTATCCTGGGCGGAATTGACGGGACCTCCAGTGAAGATGTCACGATCAATTCGACCGGCGGGACTGTGAATCAAGTGTCGGTTGGTCAGATTGGTACGACCACCGCCGATGGAATCAACACGGTGACGATCACGGCCGATCAGGTTCGACTGAGTGGGAACATCACGACGTCGAATGCTCCCGGTAATAACGTGGCGATCAAGGGTGCGACTGTACTGGTTGTCGGAGTCACCGTAACTACGAACGGTGCCGCCAACGATGGAAATGTGACATTTAACGGGACTGTTGACGGGGCTCAGGCATTGACGATTGACGCCGGTACGGGCGGCGATGTGTCCTTGCTGGGCGTGGTTGGCGGTCTCACACCGTTGACGAGTCTGACGGTTGTCGGGTCGAACACAATTCGATCCGTGGGGGCGATCACCACGGGCACCCAGGCATACACCTCCGATGCCGGGTTCTCCATTGAAGGCAAGTTCCAGACGACGAATGCCAATGTGACATTCACCGCGGCCGCAGTCGTGGCCGATGTCACGCTCACTGGCGATACATTGATCACAACGGGTACGGGTCCTGGCAATATCACATTCGGTGTCAATGTGGATGTCAACGGCCTGGTGACGGGCGTTCAAAAGCTGAGCCTGGATGCGGGGACCGGCAACATCACCCTGCAGACGGTGGGCATTACTACGCCGCTCAAGGGTACTAAACTGCTGTCGGCGAACAATGCCAGCATCATCAGCCCCGCGGCCGGAACATCCTTCATCGTGTCGGATATCTCCGCGGATACGGAATCGACGCTCAGTCAGAATCTGCTGGCAGTGTCGTTCACCAATGTGACTGGCACGGTCACCGTGACGGGTTCTGCGACGGCCGCGGACGGCTTGACGTTCCAGGGTGCGAAGGGGAATGACGTGGTGGTGGTGACCGGCACCTCGCTGACCGCCAATGGCCAGCTCTTCAACTTGGTGAACTTCTCGGCAGACGGTCAAGCCAACACGATCACGGTCAACGGACTCAATGGTGACGATACGACGACCGTCACCCCCGCCATCAATCTCAAGACATTCGTTAATGGTGGCAATCCCGATAGCGGCAGCGACGTGCTGAACTTCAACACTGCGGTCGGTCCTGTCACCATCAACCTGGGTGACTCGACGATTGACGATACGGGCATCGCCGGCGGTGTTGATCTGACTTATACCGGTATCGAAACCATCAATCTGAATGCCAACGCACTGTCGCCGACCGTGGTGGGGAGCATTGGTGATGATAATCTCACCGTGATGCCCAACGACGCATCGTCTGGAAAGGTCTTCCTGGGCAACATCGCGATTCAGGCCGGTACCGTGCTGACGCCGGTCGCGGCTCCGATCGTCAATTACTTCAACACCGCCGGCAACGCGGTGAATGTCGACCTGGGGGCAGGCCAGGATAACCTGACCGTGGTCGGAAATTCCGTGCCGCAGACCTTCACAGTCAACCTCCCGGGTGCCTCGGTGGGCATTGACGATGCTCCGAACGGCGTGGGGAACGACGGACTGGTCACCTACATCAATAACGAATCGCTGGCCGTGTACGGTTTGCAGGGAAGTGACACGTTTAACGTGTTGATGTTCCCGGTCGCGGTGAGCCCCGCTGATCAACGGATTCCGCTGTTCATCGACGGTGGTGACCCGATCGGCCAGTTGCCTGGTGATCAGATCAATCTGAATGCCAGCGGGAACGGCGTGATCGCCGAGAATGGTCCGGAAAGTGACGAGGGTGGGTTCCAGGTCTCCGCAAATGCCCATCTCAGCTACGACCATATCGAGGCAGCGACGGTCACGGGCGCGATGTGTGCCTTGATCCTCGGCACCAATGCCGACGACGCCATTACGATTTCGGCTCGCAGCGCCCTGACGAATCCCGTGCAATTCGCGGGTGCTAATGGAGTTCAAGACTTCACCAGCTCGGTGAATAGCTCGGTTGAAATCTTGTGGCTGGATGTGCCGGAATTGTATATCGATGCCCTGGGTGGTGATGACCTGATCGCCATTCAGACGCCTGCTCCGAACAATGCCGATTGGAATGTCGAGACCCATGTTGCCGGCGGAACACCAGCGGCCGGAGAACCGGGTAACGGGGACCGCTTGATTCTCGAAACGCCGTTCACGCAATCGCTGGTCTACACCCCGACTGGTGCCGATACGGGGACGTTGCTGGTGGAACAGACCGGCGCGAATGGAATTGCTGACGGGACCGACACGGTGATTACGATCGGGCCGTTCCTGATGGATTGCGATAACGATGGAGTGAATGAATATCAGTCCTCGAATGGTGGTGTGGAATCTGTGACTTACGACGGCAGAGGGGCCGTGGACAAGTTCGCGATTCTCGGAACAGCAGGTGATGACACCATCGTGCATACTCCGGGTGATGCTCCCGATGAAGGATCGTTCCGGGTCAACAGCATGCTCGGCATCAGCTACCAGAATCTGGGAGCGGGGACGATCACGGTGGACGGCAGAGGGAATGGTGTCGCGGGCGATACACTCGTGGCCCAAGGGACTGGCGGCAGCGACAACATCACGGTCGACCGCGTGTTTGCCACGCTGGGCCGCATCTCCGTGAACGGCCAGTTGCCGATTCTCACCGGCAGTGTTCCGGCGGGTTCGAATACTATTGAACACTATGTGGTCGATAGTCTCGAGGGCGATGACGCCATCACGATCAACACTCCGCTGGCGACTGGAGTTGCTTCCGTTGCCGTGAATGCGGGTGGTCCTGGTGGCAACGATACGCTGACGATCAATGGAACGGCCGGCACGGTGGAGGCCTTCACGATCACGCCTGCCGCCACACCAGGCAACGGGAATGTCGCAGTGAACGCGCTGGATAGCTCGTACACGGGAGTCGAACACTTGTTCGTGAATGGCAATACCGGTGACGCGGATACGCTGCTGGTGAAGGATGATGGGCGGGACAACACCTGGGATATTTCGGCTGCCACCGCCGGAGATCGCGTCCAGATCGCTGGCCGTGAATCGATGGATTACAACAAGTTCTCGACCGTCACGTTGACCAATGGTGCGGGCACTGACCTGTTCCGCGTGGCACCCTCCAACTTGACCGGCTTCTCGACGAGCTTCACCGTCAATGGTGATGCCGCCTTGCCGATCGACGATACCCTGCAGTTACTCGGTACAGCCGGGGCTGATGTGGTGGCATCCACCGCGTCTGCTGTGACTGTCAATGGAGTCGCCATTAACGTGGGTGTGAACTTGGCGACGGTCAATGTTTCGACGCTGGGAGGCACGGACAACATCGCCCTCAGCCTGAATGTGGCTGGCGTGCGCACGGTTGCAGATGGGGGCGATGACAACGATGTGGTCAACCTGTCTGCCATGTCGACTGGTGCGACGATTTATGGTGGTTCCGGCGACGACACGCTGACGGGAACATTGGGAGCGGATTTGATCTACGGTGGATCTGGCAATGACCTGCTGATTGGCGGGGCTGGAATCGACCAGGAATATGGTGAAGACGGCAACGACCAGTTCGGCGATGCGTCGCTGGCGGGCAATGGTGTCGCCGATGACACCGGGAATGACTTCTTCTTCGGGGGTGACGGTGCCGACAACTTTGTCTGGGAACTGGGTGATGGCAGCGATGCCATTCAGGGTGGCGACGACGCGGGTGACGCACTGCTGTTTTTCGGCACTGCGGCGGCGAACGCCTTCACGCTCAGTGCGAACCCAACGAATCCCAGTCATTTCAATTTGAATCTGGGTGCGGCTACTGTCGATACGACGGGTCTGGAACAAGTGATCCTGAGTGCTCAGGCCGGAGACGACACCATCACGGTGGGAGATTTGACCACCACGGAAGTCACGTCTGTGAACATCGATCTGGGTGCCGGAAACGTGGATGCCGTGACGTTGAACGGTCGCGTCACCGATGACAACATCGGCGTCGGGTCTCCGGCACCAGGCTCCGTGGCCTTCCAGGGACTGTCCTACTCGATGGCGATTTCCAATGCGGAAACCCAGGATTCACTGACGGTGAACGGTAATGAGGGGAACGATACGATCAAGGTCAATGTAGGAGTTGAGAACACCATCGGAATTGTGCTCAACGGCAACGATGGGAATGACTACTTGTCGGCCGATGCCACACTGAACGGTGGTAACGGTGACGATACTCTGATTGGCGGTGTGGGACCCGATATCCTGCACGGTGGTAACGGAAACGATGCGCTGACCGGAAACGGTGGGGCGGACACGATCGACGGTGGTGACGGAACCGACGTCGTGGTCGAAGCCCGCGATGCCGACTTCACCATCACGGATGCCACGCTCGTCATCGGTATCGAAGGCACGGATACGCTGATCAGCATTGAAGAGGCCGATCTGACAGGCGGAGCCAGCGCCAATAAGTTCAATATTGGTGCCTTCAGCGGGAAGACGACATTGGTTGGCGGCAGAGGTTCGGATACGGTCGACTTCTCGGCCGCGACGGCCGCGATCAACGTCGATCTGGACGCCATCGAGACCAATGTCAACCAGGTGATCAATCTCGCGGGACGAGTGATCGTGTTCGCCGACGTGATGGAAAACCTGATCGCGACGCAGTTCAACGATACGATCTCGGTCGATATCGCGGCATTCGATCGATTCATTGATGGTGGTTTGGAAACACTGATTCCGCCTGGTGACCGGTTGTATGTTGATATGCGAGGTTCCAACCCGACGACGGTAAAAACTCCGAACGGTAAGCCGGGCAGTTTCGATGGGACGGTCAAGGGTGCCGCTTTCCTGGGGACGATCACTTACAAGGACATCGAAACGCTCGCCATTCTGAATTCGAATGGTTCCGGCAACGGTGCTCCAGTCGATTTCGGTGCGGCGACCCAGTACACCGCAGGCAATGGAGCGCGGGGTGTGGTGACTGCCGATGTGAATGGCGATGGAATTCTGGATATGATCGTCGCGAACAGCATCAGCAATGATGTCACAGTCCGGTTCGGAGATGGCTTTGGAACGTTTGGTGCTCCGGCCACATACTCGGCGGGTGGCAAGAAAGCGAAGCAGACGACCACAGTGGCCGTCGGTGATGTCAACGGTGACGGGTCGCTGGATATCGTGGTCACCAACCGCAAGACCAACAACGTGAGTGTGTTGTTGAACAATGGAGCAGGAACGTTTGGTGCCGCGACGCTGTTTGATACCGGCATCAAGCAATCCGGCAAGTTCCCGACGGCGGTCAAGCTGGGTGATATGAATGGCGATGGTAACCTCGATATCGTGACGGCGAACGCCAACGTGCGTAAATTCGGCAGCGTCACCATCCTGTTGGGTAATGGTGGCGGATCGTTCGGCGGGCCGGATGTCACCAGGACATTTGGACGACGGCCGCGTGATCTGGTGCTGATCGACGTAAACAACGATGGCGATCTGGATGTCGTGGCGACGGACCTGTTCAGCCGAAATATCGTCGTGATGAATGGAAATGGTGCGGGTGGCTTGGGTGCCGCGGTAGCCTACGATGTGGCGGCAACGCCCAACTCGATTATCGAAGGCGACTTTAACGGGGACGGCATCCTGGACGTTGCCGTGACGTCGCTGATCACACCACAGATTAGTTTGCTGCTGGGAACGGGCGCGGCTGTGGGACCCGCGTTCGGTCCAGTGCGTGAAATTCGGTATCCCGTCACGAAGCTGGATATCTCCATCAATGCCGCGGATATCGATGGGGACGGCAATCTCGATCTGTTGATCGCCAACCGCAACGATAACACGCTGAGCTACATGCTCGGTGCCGGAAATGGGACGTTCAATGATCGAGTCGACTTCAAGACCGGCAACACGTTGTTCCGTGAACCGGTCGCGATCGCCATCGGCGACTTCAATAACGACGGTGCGCTCGACCTGATGATTGCGAACGCTGGAACGGATGACGTCAGCGTGCTCTTGCACGATCCGATTGTCTAATAAACTCTAACAAAACCTCGGCGTCAGTTCAGAACCGCAATCTTTCAAGCGGTTCTGAACTGATCGCAATCGGTCTTGTCAGGGGTTCTAAAGCGGCTCAAGGCTGGGACATAGTCACTCGGCCATGGTCAGACATTACTGTCACCTGCGTGATCCATCGAGGATGCAAGGCGGGGATGGCTGTCCTTCGAGAATCTGGGCTCCCCAGCATCCCTTAGGATAGGCGTCCTGCCTGTTATTTGTCATCTCCAGCGAGAAACCGAAGTCCATTTCTCCTACGAGCCACGTCGATTACCGCGGACTCTTGGTGCATAGCATTCACGCTTCGCGAGTGACAGGCCGGATGCCTATCCTGCGCCTACGACTTCCGCACGTTCACGGTCTGGGTCACCGTGGTACTCGCTCCGCTCGCCTGGTCTTCAATGCGGAAGGTAAATGTGCGCGTCGCCTGCTTGAGGCCTGGGCCCGTGGTGCTGAAAGTGATCGTCCGCAGGGCTTCTTCAATTTGAGCGGTCGTCGCCTGGTACGACAGTCTGAGAGTCACGCCGCGCTGACCGGCGTCATTGGTAAAATCAAACTCGCCGTTGCTGGCAATGGCGCCGAGTCCGTCGAAGTTTAAGGTGTCGTATTTTTTCGTGTGCTTCTTATTATTTACGGCCGAGTCGAACGAGAGATACAACTTGCCGCCGGGAATCATCAGCGCCGGGTCGGTGTCGGGATCGCTGAGCGTCAGATTGGGCAGGAGCGGGACCGGTTGATTCACCGCGGTAAAAGTAATCGGACCGTTGTTGAGCGCGAGTGTCGGAAGCTGATCCGTGACGGCCGGGAACAGGATTCGCACGGCTCCGTTGAGCGTATGGTTGCTGTTGTTATCCGCAGCTCCTACAGCCAGCTCGGAGATCCCGTCGCCATTCAGATCGCCGATTCCCGCCAACGACAGGCCGAAATAGTCACCGTCGTGCAAGGTGGGACCGCCGTTTAAGTCACTGGAAATTTTGAATAAATTGTAATTGCCGAAGAACGCAGGCTGGAACGACGCGATATAGATGGCCCCTTGCGTCCCAAACTGATCTCCGTTGGCTCCGATCGCGTAGTCTGTCACGCCGTCGCCGTCGATGTCTCCGAGGGCCGCCAGCGACTGCCCGAAGTTCTTCTCGGCCGTCAAATTGTTACCGCCAATAACGTTGCCGAATCCAGCCTTCCCGTTTCTGGAGAGCGTCAACAGCACCACCGCTCCGCGCCCGTTAGCGCCTCGGGGACTACCCACCGCCAGGTCGACGATGCCGTCGCCATTGATATCGCCGATCGCAGTCAGTGCCGATCCGAATCCCCAGTCAAAGTGATCAGAGGTACCCTGATAAGGGGTGCCGGATATTTCAGTCGATTTCCGCACAGACCCATTCGCGTTCAGGAAGAGAATATAAATCTCCCCTGATTCCGCGACGCCATCTTTCCCGTCCGGAGCCCCGACCACCAGATCCGCGACTCCATCCTGGTCGAGATCGCCGATTGCCGCGACTGCGTGGCCAAAATGATTCAGCGTGGCCAGCTTGGGGCCGCCGTTGGTTTTGCTCGCGATACGGGTCGAGGCCTGCACGGTCCCATCCGCGTTCATCATCAGGATGTAAACGGCACCCTTCTGCAGACTGTCGACGTCGTCGCCCTCAGCCCCCACAGCGAGATCCGTGACGCCGTCGCCATTCAGATCCCCCACCGCGGCAATCGACGAACCAAACTTCGCCCCATCCGCCAACGCCGGCCCGCCATGGACCGAACTGGCAATCATCGTCGACGACTTCACCGAGCCATCTGCATTGAGGAACACCAACTGCACGGCCCCGCGACTATTGCCACCGGTATCATTCAGCGGCGACCCGATCGCCAGGTCCGGCACACCATCGTGATCAAAATCGCCAATCGACGACATCGACCCACCAAACAGATCCCCGAACGCCGCCACAGGCTGGCCGGTCCCATTGGTGCCGATGTCGATCGAGCTGGCAATCGTACCATCCGAGCCGGCGGTGAGCAGCAGTCGTTCTTCGAGCGATTCGATCGCCGTACAGCGAGCCGCGCGAGACAGAGCTTTCCGCTTCGCCGCGGTACTTCGGAGCAGCGACGTTCCCCACCAGTTCAGATTCATCATCACAGATCGACTTCTAAATAAAACAACAAGACAGTAGCCCCCGCCGAGCTGGCCTCGGTGGTTATCGGGCTTTTTCAATCAGCACGACCAGCGCCCTGCGACGTGAGTCTCCACGAATTCAGAATAATCTCACGCGAAGACGCCAAGGCGCAATGAACAAAACGACGTTGAGGATGTTGTGACACTTTTAATCACTGGAACTTTGCGTCTTAGCGCCTTTGCGTGAGATTATTCTTCGTTTCTCCCCCCCAGTTTGCCTCGGGCGGGCGAAGGCCTCTACGACTTCCGGACGTTGACCGTCTGGGTCACCGTGGGGCTCGATCCGCCGGCCTGGTCTATGAGGTGGAACGAAAATGTCCGAGTCGCTTGCTTGAGGCCCGGACCTGTGGTGCTGAAGGTCAGCGTCCGCAGGGCTGCTTCGAGTTGAGCGGTCGTGGCTTGGGACGATAGTCCGAGGATCACATAGCGCTGACCTTCGCTATTAATATAGTCATAGACTGGACCGCCGATGTTAGCGAGGCCACCGAAGCCTAAAGTGTCGTACACTTTCGTGTGCTTCTTATTATTTACCGCGGTATCAAAGGTGATATACAACTGGCCGCCGGGAATCATCCGCGCCGGGTCAGTATCGGGATCACTGAACGTCAGATTGGGCACGAGCGGGACCGGTTGATTCACCCCGGTAAACGTAATGGGACCATTGTTGAGGGCGAGAGTCGGACGCTGATCCGTCACGGCCGGGAACATGATCCGCACGGCTCCATTGAGCGCATGATTGCTGTTGTTATCTTGAGCCCCCACAACCAGCTCGGTGATCCCGTCGCCATTCAGATCGCCGATCGCCGCCAACGACAGACCGAAATTGTCACCCTCGTGCAGACTGGGGCCGCCGGAGATTCTGGACAATTCGTAATTGCCGACGAACGGGGGCCTGTACGACGCGATATAGAGCGCCCCGGGGGTCGAGAACTGACCTCCGTCGGATCCGATCACCACTTCCGAGATGCCGTCGCCGTCGATGTCTCCGAGGGACGCCAGCGACTGCCCGAAGTTCAGCTCGGGGCCCGCCCCATTGCTGCCATTTCTGTCACCGCGAAATTCGCCGCCTAACCCGACCTTACCCTGCCGGGAAAGCGTGAAGAGCAGCACCACTCCGCGCCCACTACTCGCTCGCGGACTGCCCACCGCCAGGTCGACAATGCCGTCGCCATTGATGTCACCGATCGCGGCCAGGGACGAGCCAAATCCCCGCTCAAAGTGGTCATACGAACTCGGAAAAGTGCTACCCGGCAATTTAATGGACTTCCGCACCGATCCGTCCGTATTCAGCAAGAGGATATAAACTTCCCCCGACTCCAGATTGCCATCTTTCCCGTCCGGAGCCCCGACCACCAGATCAGCGATTCCATCCTGGTCGAGATCCCCGATCGCCGCGACCGCGTGGCCAAAGTGATTCAGCACATCGAGCTTGGGTCCGCCATTGGTCTTGCTCGCGATGCGCGAGGAGGCCTGCACGGTCCCATCCGCGTTCATCAACAGGATATAAACGGCACCCTTCTGCAGACTATCGACATCATCCCCCTCAGCACCCACGGCGAGATCCGTGACGCCATCGCCATTGAGATCTCCCACGGCGGCGATCGACGAACCAAACTTCGCCCCATCCGCCAACACCGGCCCGCCATGGACCGAGCTCGCAATCACCGTCGACGACTTCACCGAGCCATCGGCGTTGAGGAACACCAACTGCACAGCCCCGCGATCATGGCCGGCGGTATCATTCAGCGGCGACCCGATCGCCAGGTCCGGGACTCCATCGTGATCAAAATCGCCAATCGACGACACCGACCCGCCAAACAGATCCCCCAGCGCCGCCACAGGCTGGCCGGCTCCATTGGTGGCAATCTCGACCAAACTGGCGATCGAGCCGTCCGAACTCGCAGTGAGGAGCAGGCGTTCTTCCAGGCCTTCGATCGCCGCACAGCGAGCCGCGCGAGAGAGAGCCTTCCGCTTAGTCGTGGTACTTCGGAGCATCGACGCCCCCCAGAGGTTCAGATTCATCATCACGAAACGACTTCTAAATAAGACAAAGAAACAAACCCCACCGAACTTGTCTCGGTGGTCATCGGGCCTCTGCACTACGGGCCCGGCCACTTAGCTTAAAAACCTGTTTGAAACGGGAGGGCGAGGCTCCCCGAAATCACACTACGATGCCCGCACATTCACCGTTTGGGTCACCGTGGGGCTCGATCCGCCGAACTGGTCTTGAATGCGGAACGTAAACGTGCGGGTCGGTTGCTTGAGGCCCGCTTTCGTCGTGCTGAAAGTGAGCGTCCGTAGCGACTCTTCAATTTGCGCGACCGTGGCCGTTTGAGAGAACTTAATGATCACGACGTACTTGTCGTCTTCGAAAAATTGATACTCCGGAGTGGCATGACCGGTGAGGCCTTCGATATGGACGGAGTCATATAGTTGAGTACGCTTCTTATTCGACGCCATATCGAATTTAATGAACAGGCGACCGCCGGGAATCATCAGTGCCGGGTCGGTGTCGGGATCACTGAATGTCAGATTCGGAGCAATCGACACCGGCTCATTCACCCCGGCATAAGTAATCGGGCCGTTGTTCAGCGCGAGGCTGGGCAACTGGTCCGTGACGGCCGGAAACAGAATCCGCATCGCTCCGTTCAGGGCGTGGTTGCTGTTGTCGTCCATCGACCCCACGGCCAGCTCAGAAATCCCGTCGCCATTCAGATCGCCGACCGCCGCAACCGACAGGCCGAAATAGTCACCCTCGTGCAAGGTGGGGCCGCCGTGTAAGTTGTCGGAGATCCTGAAGGTTTTGTGATTGCCGCGAGCACTCAGCCCGAACGAGACGATATAGATCGCCCCGTCCGTTTCAAACTGTCCTCCCTTGGCCCCGACTGCAAATTCCGTCAGGCCATTGCCGTCCAGATCGCCGATGGCCGCCATCGACAGGCCGAAGTTCCGATCCGATGCAAAAAAGTCGTTCTTGCCAAAATTCCCCGCGAATGCCGTCTTGCCCTGCCGGGAGAGGGTCAACAGCGTCATCAAGCCCTGTCCACTAGCGGCACGCGGACTGCCGATCGCCAGATCGACGATGCCATCACCATTGATATCCCCGGCCGCAGCCAGCGACGAGCCAAAACTATTCTGGTTGTCCGACATATTCTGATAGGTAGCGCCAGCAATCTTAGTGGACTTTCGCACCGAACCATTCGCATTCAGGAAGAGGATATAAACTTCCCCCGCTTCCTGAGCGCCATCTTTTCCATCCGGAGCACCGACCGCCAGATCCTCGATGCCATCCTGGTCGAGATCCCCGATCGCCGCGACCGCGTGGCCAAAGTGATTCAGCGTGGCCAGCTTGGGGCCGCCATTGGTATTGCTCGCGATGCGGGTCGAAGCCTGCACGGTCCCATTCGCGTTCATCAACAGGATATAAACGGCCCCCTTCTGCAGACTATCGACATCATCTCCCTCGGCCCCGACGGCGAGATCAGTCACCCCGTCACCATTGAGATCCCCGACCGCCGCGACCGACGAGCCGAACTTCGCCCCATCCCGCAACATGGGACCGCCATGGACCGAGCTGGCAATGAGCGTCGACGACTTCACCGAGCCATCGGCATTGAGGAACACCAACTGCACAGCGCCACGATCATTGCCACCGGTATCATTCAGCGGCGACCCGACCACCAAGTCCGGCACCCCATCGTGATCGAAATCGCCGATCGACGACACCGACCCGCCAAACAGGTCACCCAGTGCGGCCACAGGCTGGCCGGCTCCATTAGTCGCAATCTCGACCGAACTAGCGATCGAGCCGTCCGAACTCGCGGTGAGCAGCAGGCGTTCTTCCAACGACTCCAGACTCGCAAATCGGTCGACCCGAGCGAGAGCTTTCCTCTTCATCACTGTCCCCCGGAGCAACGACGCCCCCCATCGACCGCGACCACTTCCGACCAACCAACTCACATCAATCATCACACATGTACTTCTAAACAAAAGCTTCGATGTCTTAAATCCCGCAGCAGTCTAGCGACCACTCGGAAGCACAAACAATAGCGCGCTCATGATTGTTTTCAAGAGCGAGCAATTGATTCCATAGGGAGCTAACGAAATTCGGGACTGGGGGGATTAGCGAAATCGGCCGTTCTGCCGAGATTCCCAAATCCGAGAGAACGGAGCGAAACAATCAATCTTGGCTGCTTTGCGTCGAGAGGCCCGACTTGCTTCGCAACCTGTTTCTACAAAAAGCATTCCATCGAGTTGGGACGCCGCACGGAGACGTTTTTCATTCGCCGGACGCCTAAGTGTCTTGTCCCTGGGGGGGTGTTCCAGAAGCGCGCAGGGCAACCAGACAGTGGACTCGGAACTGGCGCCGGGTCCACTGTTTTGAGATTCGGAAATCTCAATCCCGAGTGATCAGGCCGCCCACGAGGGCTCTCGCGCGGCAACTTGCGACAGAAAGTCTTGACCGACCAGCACGGCATGTTGCCAGACGTTGTCGTCGAGCTTCGAGGCGATGGCAGAGTTGGGCCCAAAGCCATGCGCGAGGGTGCGAGCGAAAGCCAATTCGAGCGTTTCGTACGCATCATGGACCGTCCCCGGCCAGGTGCTTTTTTCCAGACCGCGCTCGCGCAGCGCCATCAGGACTTCCCAGATATCGTCGCTGCAAAGTTGAGTCACCTGCGACAAGTCATATCGATAATACATGCCAAGACCTTTCAAGCTCAGGACGCGCCACGATCCACGCGGGTTCGCCCATTGAAGGGAAAAGTGGCGGCAATAGAGATGCCCGCCAACGACCTACAACGCACTTCCAACCGTTGTTATGGCGAGCTTAAAAGATGCTCACCGCCAGTCTTGTCACGGCCTGAGCTGCCGTGATGTCTACGTCATGTGACATCGGCATTTATACCAGATGCCCGTCTGGTATTCAAGAACAAAAATCTCAATTTTTGGGCGAGGGCCATTTTGCTTGAGTTAGAACCAAACAGAGTAAGTCGCCAGAATAAACTGAGGAAATGAGCCCCGTCCCGTAGAGATTGTTCAGTCCACTGCGGTAGAATTCAGTGAACATGTCTCGACCATCCCATCCCGGAGTCACTCTTCATGTTCCAGACGGATGCCAGAGCCGATTCCAGCAAACCTCGCGTAATCTGATTCCGCTGGCCGAAAAATAGTGATAGAGTATTGGTTCACCTATTCGCGGGAGAGGTCATGCTTACGATTTTCGGCGATGGACATAAATATTGCGACGGCGTCTCCCGTCGTGATTTTCTCCGCATCGGCGCTGCCGGTTTCGGCGGCCTGACGTTGACCAATCTCCTGCGAGCCGAAGCCGCTTTGCCGAGCGGATTGAGTTCCCAGAACAAGGCGATCATCAACATTCATCTGGGGGGAGGTCCTCCTCAGATCGACATGTGGGATATGAAGCCGGAAGCTCCACGTGAGTTCCGCGGGGAATTCAAGCCGATTCCGACGAACGTGCCCGGCTTGGATATTTGCGAACTCTTTCCCCTGCTGGCACGCATGGCCGACCGGTTTTCCATCGTCCGAACGGTGGTCGGCACAGTGGGGCTGCATGAAAATTATCAAACGTCGACCGGTTGGGGCATCAAAGATCTGCAATCGGCCGGTGGACGGCCCAGTTTGGGTTCCGTGGCGAGCAAGCTGATCGGTTCGCTCGACGGCAAGGCGCCTCCCTACCTCGATTTCGTGCCCAATTTCGAATCGATGATCGGCAAACCGGGCTTTCTGGGCCCCAAGTATGCGGCCTATTCGCCGGACCCGTACGGCGTCGAGCAAGACAATCTTCGCCGCAGGAATAACTTGACCGACGTCCGGATCGATGAACGGCTGGGTCTCCTGCAAGGGCTGGATCAATTCAAACGCCGGTCTCAAGAGACGGCCGTCATGGGCGCGATGGATGTCTTCCGGCAGCAGGCGGTCAATGTCCTGACGAGCGGGAAGATCGGTCGTGCGCTGGATTTGACGCAGGAGGATCCTCGCACTGTGGCGCGTTATCGCGGCGAGCGAGCCGGCGACAATGCACGCGCCCAGATCATGACGACTCATAATGACCGCTTACTGATGGCCCGTCGGTTGATTGAGGCCGGCGTCCGTTGCGTGACGACTCATTGGGGCGGCTGGGACACGCACACCAACAACTTCGTCGACTTGAAGCCGCAGTTGCCCAAAATGGACATCGGGCTATCGGCCCTGATCGAAGACTTGACGGCGCGCGGGATGTTCGATGATGTGATCGTGGTGGTGTGGGGCGAATTCGGCCGCACGCCGCGCATCAACAATAACAACGCCGGACGCGACCATTGGGTGGACACGTCGCACGCGCTGGTCTTCGGCGGCGGAATTCAGGGGGGCCAGGTTGTCGGAGCGACCAATCCGCGGGCGGAATACCCGGTGGCCCGTCCGGTCCACTTCCAGGAAATGTTCGCCACGTTCTATCACCTGCTGGGCATCGATCTCGACACGCAATTCATGGACCTCAATGGCCGCCCGCAGTACCTGCTCGACCATCGTCAACCGGTGACGGAGTTGTTGTAGCGTGCCAGAAGCCGAGCTGAGCCTTTGATCCGCCCGGCTTTCTCATCTCATGAAGCTGCCCCCTTTATTCTGCAAACTGCTGAACCGCGATGAGTTCCGCCTCCATTGTGACGCCTACGAATCCACAACGGCCATCGTGAACAACCTGGCCCCCTGATCGCACCGGGTGACCCATCCCTGAAAAAGTTTGAATTGTCAAGCAGGTTTTCCCGAGGTGTTTTTCAGTGTTGAAGGGTCGTCGGGACGTACTGTCAGCAGGGCTGTCTGTGACAGCTTGAATTTCATCGTTCTTAAACCGCTGAGTTGCTCTGATGCTCGTGAGTCATCGATGGCGTCGGCGAACTGGTCTGTTGGTCGCGAGTTTGTGACCACCTTTTTTTGCCATGCAGGCAGTGGTCTCTCCATCCATCCCTTCGTGGATCCCGGAAGGCTGAGCTTCCGGCTCCCGCCAATGGCGGGACACCGAGTGAGTTATTTTGACTCTCTCGCGAGCGACAGGCCGTTCCCATCAGGTTAGCGTGACGTGGATGCCAGGCATCGGCTGTCAGGTCGCTTCGCGGAGTGGCCCAGGTTGATGAGCGATCAAGTGGTTGACACAGGTTCAAGAACCAAGTCGCCCTTCAATCATACAACGAGGCGTCGATGTCGCCAAAATGGATCGCCGGTGGCTCACGCGACGCACCCGCGCGAAAAGCTTCCCAGGTGAGCCCTGTGCTGTCACGCCCCTGTCAATTCTGTCCCTTTTCTTGTCTCCCTGCGAATTATCAGCTCACTTTTGAATTTCTTTCAAAGTTTGGCTTGCGTTCGATTTCCGGCAATTAGTAACATTCAGTGGAACGCAGTAGAGCAACATATACATGTGATGTATGTTGAATATCATCACAAATGAGCACAAGGGTACAAACATATCGATCACGAGATCGAGTGTTGAATACTTTGATTTCACCTTAGCGTACGGGGTCCTGATAGTACCACGTCTGTCCTAGTTCGCACCTCCCGAAAGATTGTGGATTTCCTCAAAAAGGCGCGGTACGGCAGGCAAACCGCAATCAGTCTTGAGTTAGACCGCTCCTCCCCCTCGACGTTTTTCCCTATATCAATCATTGACTGTACTCAAATTTCCCTCCGGAGTTCACGATGGCGAAGCGGCCAGGCAAGAATCAGCGTAATTCACGTCGAAACTCTCAATTGACGCTGACCAACTGGGGGGCGCGAGCGTTGATCGAGACTCTGGAACCGCGGCAGATGTTGTCGGCCGCAGGTCCGCAACAAGTGTTGGAGTGGACTCCAGATACCGATGCGACCGCTTATAGCAGCCCGACCAGTACTGCGATTCCCGGGCAGATCAAACTGGAGACCCAGCTGGTCCCGGTCGATGTCAGCGACGCGAATCTGTTCGGTCGCGCGGGCACGGATGCAGCAGCGATCAGCTTTGACGACATTTTTCAAGGGGCTGATGGGACCTGCGCATTTTCGGCGGTACTGTCGGCCAACGCTCTTGTTCCCGGTACGCTGGCGATATCGATTGAGCCCATTACCATTGCTCAGCCTGGGGCCAACCCTCAGGCACGTGCGGCATCGGTTCCTGGCTATCGCGTCAAGCTCTATAAGGAAAATGGTTCGGGCGCCTATGTACCGGCGTTTGTCGACGTCCCGTTTGATGGCTTGGTTGAGCCTGAAGACCTGCAGCCGGCAGACGATAACGAGTTCTGGCCGGCGATCTTTCAGCGTGCGTACCTGCAGTTAGCCGAAGATCTGGGAAAGGAGTTTAGAAATTCCGTGTTCGCCATGTCGACACTGACGGGCAAGGCGACCACTCGACTACCGGTACTCGGCAAAGGCCTGGTGGAAGCCCAGAGGATTCAAACGGCACTCAATGGGGGGAGCTTCACCACGGCCAGTTCTTTGGATGCTGCAGAGGGAGGCGTGGTGCTGCTGGACGGCCAATATGGAATCGTCGCCAACCATTGCTATACCGTGTTGGGGATCGAGATTCCCACGAATGGCGATTTGACAAACACGTTTGTCACGGTGCGTAATCCCTGGGGCCGCGACACGTATTGGGAATACTTCGATCAGGATGGGAACGGTGCCCTGAACATGTCCGAAGTAGTCGACCTGGAATATGGTGTGGATGGTTGGAATGACGGCCTGGTCCGCATGCCGTGGTCTGCCTTCGCGACCTATTTTGAAGCCGCGGCTATCAGTTCGGTCACCGGTCCGTCCATCAATCAGCCGTTGAAGTTGAACGCTCCGCCGGTCTTCAGTCCAAATGCCGTCGGGCCGTTCACAATTCATGAAGGCCAGCGTCTGGACGTCGACTTGAACGCTACCGATCCCGATGGGCATGGGGTGTTCTATGGACTGGGTATGGGCTCACCGGGCGACATCAATTTGCAAAATGGCGTCTATTCGTGGACGCCGACTGCCAACATGGTTGGAAAATACGCCATCACCGTGATCGCCGAGGTCAGCAAATTCGAAAGCTCGTCTCTGACGTTCGAGGTCAACGTCACCACTGGTGCACCCACGATCGGCAGCCTGACGTCGAATGTCAGTTCGATTGGCGACGGGGGCGTCGATCTCTTGACCCTGACGGCGAACAATGTCGCGTTGCCATTCGTTGACGCGAATGAATCGGTTGGGCCAGTTGAGTTTTGGCAAGACTCTGACGGTAACGGCGCGTTCAATGAGGACGTGGACCGCTTCCTGGGCTATGGACAAGGTGCAGCCAGCAGATCATGGTCGGGTTACATCGGCAGCGTCACACCGGGCAGTGCCAAGTTCTTCACTCGTGCGGGGTGGTTCTCGGCATCTGATCTGCACTACAGTGCGGTCCTCAGCAAGTCGATCACGATTACCTCGACGCCCGTGGTGCCACCTGTGGCGACCCCAGGCAGCGCCACTCTAATTACTCCCACGACTGCGGGAGTGGATCAGTCCGGATTCGCTATTGAGGCTGATGCGTCCGGTAACTTGCGAACGTTCTGGTTGGACCGGAAGTTTGTTCCAGTGAATCCAAATAATCCCAACCTTGGCAACTATCAATATGCGTTGCACACCCGGTTGTACGACAGTGCTGGTTCTGTACTCGGTGCCGCGCAACTTCTCGTAAACTTTCCCGCGCCCACCGCCGTGTATGATGCCGAGGTGATGCCCGACGGATCATTCGTCATTGCCTGGATCGAGAGCGTCAATAACTCCATCGCGGACATCAAAATCCAGAGATACAATGCTGCAGGTAGTCCCGTGGGCAGCACTGTGACCATTGTCGACGACGCTGCCTGGGCTCAGAATGCGACTCTCGAAATTGCAAATGACTCGGCGGGGAATCTGCTGCTCGTCTACAACAAGGGCGATTACTTTGACGAAGATTCGATGGCCGTTTCCGTCTCGTCCAGCAACCTGGTGACTCGCGCTCCCTGGGTGGTCAATAGCAGTACTACCAGCCAGCAGAAAAATCCTGCGGTCGCGTTAAATGGGGCTGGCAATGGCGTCATCGTGTGGAACGACGGCGATGCTGGAAAGATCAAAGGCCGCGTCGTTTCGAACTATGGTCAGACGAATGGGGCTGCTTTCGATGTGGCGACCGACTCCAACGTGTTCGACCAGGTGATCGACGTCGCCGTCGATGCTTCAGGCAACTTCATTGTCTCCTGGGATGATAACGGCGTTCGGGCGCGTCGGTTCAACAGCTCGGGCACACCCCTGGGGGCCGCGTTCCTGGTGAATACAAATCTCGCTGGTGGGCGATCAAATGGTTTGGTTTCCATCAGTGATTCCGGCTGGTCGGTCATCTATTGGTCGGCGTATGCTCAGGATTCTGGAGCGAGTGGAGGGACTGGTGCCTATGCGCAATTGTACGATCCGTCAGGAACCGCGGTGGGACCAGAGATCCCGGTGGCGACGGGTGCGAAGAGCCAGGTGGCCGCAGCGGTCTACATCGACCCTGATGCAGACGCGACGTTCCTGTGGTGGGAAGGACCGAATTATCCGGACAAAGCTGACGTCACCTCCAGCATCCGCCACTACGAAATCAACCTTGCCCCCACGTTTACCTCGAACCCGACGTTCGGCATTCCCGAGAACAGTGCTGTCGACACCGTTGTCGGCACCGTCACCGCGACTGACTCCGATACTCCCACAGGGCTCACCTACAGCATTGTCTCGGGTAACTTCGACGATGCCTTCGTGATTAATTCCACCACAGGTCAGATCCGGGTCGCCGATGACGAGGCACTCAATTTCGAAATTGAGGCGTCGTTCGATCTGGTGATTCGCGTCGTCGACCCCAGCGGTAAATCGGATCTGGCGAACGTCACCATCAACCTGACCGATGTCGACGAAGGACCCGACCTGCTGGACCTGGCGTTTTTTATCTTCGAGAATACCGCACCTCGAACACTCGTCGGTGATGCTGGAACGGCCGTCGATCAGGACGAATCCGATGTCATCACCTACAGCATTCTGCCGGGTGATGATGCCAGCCTGTTCACAGTTGATTCCCAGTCAGGTCAGATTTTCCTGAGTGCCACAGCGACGTTGAACTTCGAGACCAAGCCGATTTTGTCGTTCACCCTGAAGGCGACGGATGACTCCGGTAAATTTGAAACGGCCACGGTCTTCGTCAACTTGCTGAACCGCATCGAACCGCCGGTGATCGTGCCACCTTCGGCTCCTGTCGCCTTCAGTAAGAAGGGCGGCCCGGCAGCACTCTTGCCGAACGTCACTCTGGCCTCTTCCGACGGGTTGTCCGACCAGGCGCTGCGAGGCGCAACATTGGTCGTGAGTATTAATCGTGCCTCTAAGAAAGCAAAGTTTTTCGACACGCTTTCCGGCTTTGATGCTGTGAGCGGTATTGGTCAGTTGCTGAGCCAGCAGGAAGTCGGTGGACGGACCGTATTTTCCACGAAGCTGAATGATACCGTAACGGGATCGGCTGTCGAGGATTACCTGCATGGTTTGAATTTCTCGACGAAAGGTCCCGGGTTGAAGCTGACGACCCGGCTGCTGAAAGTGCAGTTGATTGGTACGGATGGAGTGACCAGCAACCTGATTGAACAAACAATTTCTATCCGCAAGAAGTGAACCCAGCCTGGTTGGGCACTTGTGCCCTTGCCATCCGGAAGAAGAAGGGGACATTCTACTTTTCTGGTAAAGTAGAATGTCCCCTTTTCGTTCTCTCCGCCGAGCGGTCGAGGTTGCTGTGCAACCATCCCTTTCAAGGTTTTTTTCATCGGGATTCAGGAGGCGATGGGTCGAGTAGTGGTGCCTGTTTTTTCCGCTGGCGCGTTTGGGGCGTATTGAGTACGAAATTCAGAAGGTGTCATACCGGTGGCCGATCGGAAAGCGCGGGTGAAGGCGCTGTGGTCGTAGAAGCCGCAGGCGTGCGCGATCTCGGACACCGATTGTTCGGGTTCGCGAAGCATGCGCGACGCCGCGGCGATCCGCGACTTGGTGATGAACTGGCTGGGCGTGAGACCGAAGAGTCGCTTGGTCAGGCGAGCCAGTCGCTGAGACGACAGCCTGGAGCGACGTGCGAGCCAGGCGGGGGTCACCTCAGACGACAGGTTTTGCTCAAATTCTGCGAGGGCACGCGCGAAGCCGGAGGGAATCTCGTGAGGCTCGACCGGCACCTGGACGTCGCGCGAGAATCCGATCAGCCCCACGACGGCACCGCTGGAATCCTGCATCGGCAGCTTCGTCGTCAGGCACCAGACCGGGTTGTTAGGACGATGCCATTGCATTTCGAGATGGTCAACCAGCGGTTGTCCGGTGCGTAGAACTTTCTCGTCTTGCTCGGTGGGAATCCGACCAAAGTCACCAGGGCAAATGTCACGCGGGCATTTCCCGATGACTTGCGACTTGCTCTTCAATCCATGACGTGCCACCAGCGAATCGTTGACGGCGACGTATTGTCCCTCGGCGTCTTTCACGAAAAAGGCCACGTCCGGCGACTGGTCGAAGAGCCGCTCCAAAAGAGTGACGTCCACCGGCGAAACGCGAGACGGCAGGGCGGATTCGGGATATTTTGTGCGCGGATTCACAGTTTGATGCGATTCTGGTCCAAGCGAGTGGCGGCCACCGAAGGTAAAATCAAACAACTTATCACCACTGATTCTACCAGAGTAATCACATGAAGCCTCGCATCGCCTTGGTCTGCCTCTTCTTTCTTGCGGTCACGAATCTCATCCATTCCGCAGAGCCATCCCAGGTTCCTGGCCGACAGACCAAAACGGTCGAGGGCTGGACCTTGCACATCAGTGACGAATTGTTCGAAAAGGACAAAGCCGCCACTGAGCGAGCTTTGGAACTCCTGACGGTTCAGCTGGAAGAGATTACTCGTGTTGTTCCTGCTGCGTCCGTCGAGAAGTTGCGCAAGGTTCCGCTCTGGTTTTCTCCTCAATATGCCGGCGTGCAGCCGCGAGCCGAGTATCACCCCGATGCGGGCTGGCTACGTGCGAACAAACGCGACCCCGCGATGGCGAAAGCCGTCGAATTCACGGACATCCGAAACTTCGAGCGCGAGACCAAACGGATGCCGAATTTCACTCTGCACGAACTGGCCCATGCCTATCATGACCGAGTCCTCCCCAAAGGTTTCGGGAATGAAGAAATCAAATCCGCTTTCGAGAATGCCAAAGCGAAAGGGCTCTATGAGAAAGTCGAACAGCGATTCGGCGACGGGCGTTCGGCCAACGTGCGGGCCTACGCCATCACAAATCCGATGGAGTATTTCGCCGAGTCCACCGAAGCCTACTTCTCCACGAACGACTTCTTCCCGTTCACTCGCGAGCAACTGGCGAAACACGATCCAGAGATGTTCGCACTGTTGAAAAAGCTATGGGGCGAGCCGAACTAGAACGGATTCACTTAATGTTGACGCTTTCGAAGTGCGTGTGAGAGTATGAGGGTGCGAGAGTAGAGGAGTACGACGGCCGGAATTCGATTCGACTTTTCTCGACTCTCATACCCTCACACACTGGTACTCTCATACTTTTGGTCGACATAGAACTTTTGTTAAAGCGCTATAATCGCCGCAGCCGGCCACTCAATTTCCATGCTTCAAATTCCTCTGACTCACTGCCGGAATGACTCACATGAAGATCGCACGTATCTTTGCTCACCGAGTTGAGCTGCCGCTGGTCGAAGGCTCGTACAAGTGGTCCGGTGGGAAATCCGTGTCGGTGTTTGACAGCACCATCGTCGGTGTCGAAACAGACTGCGGACTCGTGGGCTATGGAGAGGTCTGTCCGCTGGGGCCGTTCTACCTGCCGGCCTATGCCGAGGGTGTGCGAGCCGGACTCCGCGAATTAGGCCCACATCTGATCGGCTTCGATCCGCGCGAGTTGGCGAAGCTCAACTATCGCATGGACGCCGCACTGAAGGGACATCCTTATGTGAAATCTGGAATCGATATCGCCTGCTGGGATCTTCTCGGTCAGGCCACGCAACTGCCGGTGTGCACGCTGCTCGGAGGCCGCTTTGGCGAAAGCGTGAGGTTATACCGTGCCATCTCACAACAGGCTCCTGATGAAATGGCGAAGAATGTTCAAGGCTATCGGGAACAGGGCTACACACGGTTCCAGCTCAAAGTGGGCGGCGATCCCGATACCGATATTGAACGGATTCGCGCGGTGCGAGCCATGCTACTCCCCACTGACCGGCTGGTCGCGGACGCCAACACCGGTTGGACTCAGCACGAGGCGATGCGCGTGGTCCGAGCCGTACACGATATTGACGTTTACATCGAGCAACCCTGCCTGACCTACGAGGAATGTCTCGCAGTACGACGCCACACCAGCCACCCGTTTGTGCTCGACGAGAATATCGACTCGCTCGACATGCTGCTGCGTGGCAAAGCGGATCTGGCGATGGACGTCGTCAACCTGAAAATCAGTAAGCTCGGAGGGCTGACGAAAACGAAGCAGGCCCGCGACCTGTGCGTCTCGATGGGAATAGCGATGACACTCGAAGACAGTTGGGGAGGCGACATCACGACGGCGGCAATCGCGCATCTTGCGCACAGTACACCGGAGGAGTTCCGTTTCACGAGCACGGATTTTAACAGCTATGTGACTGTCAGCACGGCGACCGGCGCTCCGCAGCGACGACAAGGTTTCATGCAAGCGAGCCACGATCCCGGGCTGGGGATCGCGCCGCGAATGGAGATCCTCGGCAAACGAGTATTAGAGGTCGCCTGATCAGATTTGATTCCTTCACGACGAACACAACCGGCTAGAGTAACGTCATTGAACAGCGAAAGTCACTGATATCGCCGGGCCGCCGCAATGAATTTCGCGGAAGGACTCCAGGTGATCTGCTGATTGTCCATGGCACTGGAGAGACCAACACGCATCTTCAAATCACCGAAGGCCTTGTCGATCGCCTCATCGAGTTGGGCAAGCGCTTCGACTATATGGCCTATCCCCATCGCGACCATGGCTTGAGGGAAGGCAAGGGCACGGCGGTCCACCTGCGGCTGTTGATGACTCGTTACTTGATCGAACACCTTCCACCCGGCACCCGATAATGAAACGGATATCGGTGAACGAGCCGGTTGTCAGGATCACGATGTACCCCGTGGCCCCGTGACCGCAGGGTGCCTCAGGTTGCCTTCCAATATTTGCAAGCAATACCCATCACGCAGGTGCAACCTTGGCCACCCTGCGGGCGCCCCCTGTGACCTACCTACTTCAGGCTGGCCGGGTCGATGTCCCAGAACTTGATCATTCCATCGGCACTGAATGTGACCAGCTGCTTCTGCTTCGGTAAGTATCTTAATGCAACGACAGGGCGAGCATGTCCGGTCAATGTTTTGACGGTCTTACCTGTCATGACGTCAATCAGGCAGATTGCAGTCCGGAATTCGTTGTCCGGGAAGATCTTGTAGTCTGTCCCGGTTTGAATTGCCAAGAGATTGGAACCAGGGATGAACACCGTATCGAGTCCACCGGCCTCGTAGTATGTCTTGGCAGAAGCAATCTTTTTACCGCTCGCCACTTCCCAGATATCAAGCGATTTTTGCGGCAGGGTCGTCGCCAGCAGAGAATTGTCAGGGCTGAACTTCACGCTCCAGAGCCTGACTTCCCCCACATTCAAGACCTCAAGCGGCATGAACGTTTCCAAATCCCAGTATTTCACCTTTCCTGATTTGCAACCGACCGCCAATCGCTTGCCGTCGCTCGTCATTGCGATCTGCTCGACTGGCTGATCATCCGCTTGAATCGTCTTAATCACTTTGCGGTCATTGAGCCCAACAATCGCGATATTTTCCTCGCACGCGACGATCAGCCGGCGTCCGTCCGGGGAGTAAATGATCCGTTTGGGACCGGCAACTTTGACGTCGTTGATCTTGAACTGCAACTCTCCGTCGGTCGTCGAGCGGAGTTCCAATTCAGCAAACTCGCCTGCACAGGCAAACTGCGAACTGTCCGGGGAAATCGCCACGCCTCTTCCGCTCCGAACAATCGCTGACGACTTGATGACACTGCCAGTCTCGACATTCCACAGCTTCAACGTTTCATCACCTTGACTGACCAGGAATCGTCCGTCTGTCGAGACATCCATATCGTTTGCAAATTCCCCTGGATGTGCGATCCAATTTTTCGCTTCTGCACCCGATTTGGCGAATTTGTCCGGCGACTTACTGATGTCGGAAATATCCCAGAACTGGATCTTTCCCCGATTGTCGCCCGAGACAATCCACTCACCGCTGGGAGAAATCGCCACCGCCCGGATGTCATTAGAAATTCCGATCAAATCGGAGACCAATGTTCCCTTTTTAATATCCCAGACTCTCATCGTGAAATCCTTCGATGCCGACAGCAAACGCTGATTGTCCGGAAAGAACTTAAGCACACTAATATCAGCAACGTGTCCCAACAGCTCATGCACCAGCTTTCCGGATTCGCAGTCGTAAACTTGGATCGTCGCCTGGTAATCTCCCTTTCGATGAATTGTCCCGACAGCGACGAGATGTCCGTCCGAACTGAACTCCATCGATTCCGCCCTGGACGACTGCGGTTTGCCCAGTTTCTGCAGCAGTTTTCCCGTCTTCGCATCCCACAACTGCGTCTCGTACAGCCCTTCTCCGGCACTCGACTCCCCGTTGATCGCCAGCAGGTGACCGACGGGCGATGCTGCCATTGAGGTGATCTTCAGACCGTCAACCGGAATTTCACGGGTCAAGGCACCTGTTTTGGAACTCCAGACCTGAATCACTTTGGCCGCATAAGCCACGCTATAGACGGCCGCCCCATCACTCGAATAGGCAACTCGCACCAGATCTTTAATTGGACGTGTCCGTGACAGCGGCGCCTCTCCAGGCTTGTCGATGCTCCAGAATTCGATGGCCAGTTGCGACCTGTCGGGACTGGCAATCGTCATCAAGGCCATGCTCTTCTGATCGGGAGAACGGACCATCCTGTTGACCACAGGTCCCTGGGGACCGGTGAGCAAGGTCAGCTTCCCCAGTTCCACATCAAACGACCCGATCTGGCCGGCGTTCATAATCAGCCGCTTATCGTCCGCAGTCCAGAAGATATCGGTGATCCCAGCACCCATTTCGCGTGCCAAACTCTTCGGTTTCACTCTGGTCGTTCCCGTCGCCGACATTTGCGGTGAGTGCGGCCGAACTGATTTGCCGTCATCGGCTCCGGCAGCGATTGCGACGGGGAACATGGCACTCGCGGAAATCCAGAGGGCGCACCAAAATCGTAGCGACATCATTTCTCCCTCGCGATAACAACAATCAAAGTGGCCTCAGCTGAGCGACCAGAACATACTTCGAATCTTATCAGTGCAGCACTTGATTTCAAATTGCCCGGCAAGGTGCCGATGTTGTATACTTCCGTTGCTCTCTCCACTTTGCAGCGAAGGACCTTGCCATGCTGTTTCGCCACGGCGACGTACTCATTCAAACAGTCGATATGCTGCCTAAGGATGTCCGGCGCCTGCGGCATCGCACGCTGGCTCACGGGGAGCTCACGGGCCACAGTCACCAGATTCAGGAAAATAAAGATGTCGCACTGTGGCAATCAGACAGCGAATTGTTCCTGGAAGTCGAGGGGCCGCACGCGACAGTGGTCCATCAGGAGCACGCGCCGATCGAGCTTCCTAGAGGCATTTATCGCGTGTGGCGCCAACGTGAGTACACGCCGGAACGGATCGTGATTGTCCGAGACTAAAGCGGGTTCACTTAATGTTTACGCATTTGAATGCGTTTGAGGGTGTGAGGGTCCGAGAGTAACGGAGTAAGCGCGGCCGAGTTTCATTGGACCTTTCTCAACTGTAACTCTGGTACCCTCAGACTCTGGTACTCTCACACACTGGTACTCTCATACCTTCAGTCTGCGCCAACCTTTTTTAAACCAGAGAGCCACCCATGGCCAAAACGATGTTGTGCGAACCGTCGGCTGCGGCGGATTTGATCTTGTCGGGGAATGCTCCCCCTGGTCTCCAGGTCGATGGCAAGCTGAATCTCGCGGGAAAGTCGAAGCTGCACCAGTTGCCCGCAGGCCTGACGTGCTACGAGCTGAACGCTTCTGGGACGAGCCTGGTTTCGCTGCCCGACGATCTGTCGGTCGAGTGCGCGCTGGAGCTGGAGGGCTGCCGCCGGTTGCAGTCGCTGCCTGCCAACCTGAAGGTCGGAACGCTGAATGTCGCCAATTGCACGAACCTCGAAGCGTTGCCGGAACGGCTCGACGTGTGGTTCCTGAATGTCTCCGGTTGCACCAAGCTGACTCAGTTTCCGCAGCGTGCGACCATTGCGCACGGCAGCCTGAACGTGAATGGTTGCCTGTCGCTCGTGGCTCTTCCGGATTACCTGACCGACTTCGGGACGCTGGATATCGGAAATTGTCCGCAACTGACAACGCTCTCACCGCGGCTGCAGATTTCCTCGTGGATTGAAATCGCAGGCAGCGGCCTCAAGAGCCTGCCGCCTCACCTGCAGCACGTGGGCATTCGCTGGCGCGGCGTATTGATTGATCAGACCACGGCGTTCTTTCCTGAGCAGTTGCAGGCCCCAACTGTTCTTAAGGAACCTAATGCCGAGCGGCGACGCGTGATGATCGAACGCATGGGAGTCGATCGTTTTATGCGCGAGGCCGGCACCGAGCGGTTGCATGCCGATCGCGACCCGGGAGGTCCGCGCGAGTTGCTTCGAGTTCCAATGCAGGGGGACGAAGACATTGTTTGCCTGTCGGTAAACTGTCCGTCTACCGGCAGGCACTATCTGTTGCGAGTTCCGCCGACGATGAAGACCTGCCGGCAGGCCGCAGCGTGGATGGCGGGCTTCGACGACGATAAGCTGTATCAGCCGGTCAAAGAAACCTGATTCTCAACCTGATTCTCAAACAAACCTGATTCTCCTGGAGACCTCCCGTGAGCTTTCGAGAATTCGAGTATGCCGACGGAAAATCGTTTAAATTTTGGAAGATCGAGGTACAAGGCAATGACGTGGTGACGCAGTACGGGCGCATTGGCTCCGCGGGCCAGGAAACTAAAAAGGACTTTGGATCGCCCGAGAAGGCTCAGAAAGAGCACGACAAGCTCGTCGCCGAAAAGCTTCGTAAAGGTTACGCTGAGAAGTCAGCCGCCGCTGCCCCGCCCGAGAGCTCCGATGCCAAGCCATCCTCGACGAAGAAGGACAAAGCCGAAGCGGCTGCCAGCGACGAACTGTCCCCTATGGTGTTCAGTACGACTCGCAGCAGCAGCTTCGAACACCTCTCGACCTTTATCGGTGAGCGGGTCACCGACTTTCGCCAAGGCAAGCCGACGAAGGGGAAAACCGTCTTTCGAGTACGAGTCTCCTATGATGACGAGGATGAGGAGGATGGAGACACGGACTTTGGCAATCGGCTCGGCGCGTTTCTAGCCAGCGACTCCGCGCTGACTACCCGGGGGCTGATCCTCGGCGCCTACGATCTGGAAGGTGGATCGAGCGGCGACAAGGACTATGACGCAATCGTCACGGGCAAAGATCGCCTGCCCAACCTGAAAGCCCTGTTCCTCGGCGATATCGAGCAGGAGGAGTGCGAGATTTCCTGGATTCATCAATCCGATGTCTCCGGGATGCTGCAGGCGTTTCCCCAGTTGGAAATGCTCCGTATTCGGGGCGTCGATGGCTTGGCAATCAGCAAGCCGCAGCATGCCCGGCTACGGGCGCTGGCGATCGAGTCGGGCGGATTGCCGGCTGCTATTGTCTCCCAAATCTGCCGCGGCAAGTTCCCCGAGTTGGAATACCTGGAACTGTGGCTGGGCACGCCCGATTACAATGGAGACTGCCGCGTCAACGATCTCCAGCCGCTGCTCAAAGGCAACCTCTTTCCCAAGCTCAAGTACCTCGGTTTGCGCAACGCGGAAATCGCTGACGATATCGCGGCCGTGATCGTGACGGCGCCAGTCGTCGATCAGCTTGAGATATTAGACCTGTCGCTCGGGAATCTCAGCGACGTGGGCGCGAACGCGTTACTCCACCTGCAGTCGAAAACCCACCTCAAGCGACTCGATTTGCACCACCATTACATCAGCAAGCCGCTCCAGAAGAAGCTCCAGCAACTTCCATTTCCCGTTGACCTCAGCGACACCAGAACCGTGGATGAAGACGATGAATTCGCCGGCCGCTTTATCTCGATCAGTGAGTAAGCGGCGCCGCTGGATCGTGCTGGGAAACCCGAACAACCGGCGGACTACGCTGTTTCAATCCGCGCTCCGCGAGTTTGACCAGCCGGCCGCTCACGTCGTCTCCTATCTCGATTTGCTGCGAGGCGAAATCGACTTGGCCGAGACCCTGGCACAATTCGCGGGTGAGCGCTGTGTCCTGCGCATTGAATCTCCTGGAGAGGACCATGATGTCGAGCGCCGACTGATTGCGCGGGGTGCGGCAGAAGGGGAAATCGGCCGGACCGCGGCTTTGCGACTGCGGAATGAACGAGGACGACTTCGTCATATGCGACAATGGTTCGCCGGGTATTCCGCACTGCTGGGAGACGTCGAACAGGTGATCCAGGGATGTACTGGAATCACCGTGCAGAATCATCCCAGCGCCATTCGTTTGCTGTTTGACAAGCCGCGCTGCCACAAGTTTCTTGCGGATCGCGGCGTGCCTGTCCCCCCGTCGTTGCCGGCAATCACCAGTTACGACGCCCTGCGTGAGGCGATGCGGACCGCTGGCTGGTCGCGCGTGTTCGTGAAGCTCGCCTGGGGATCATCGGCATCGGGGGTCGTGGCGTTCTCAACGGTCGGGACGAAGCCGCTGGCCATCACTTCCCTGGAGTTGGTCCGGCGGCGCGGGCAGGCGTGTTTCTATAACAACTTGCAGCTTTCGCGATATCACCGCGAGCGCGATCTGCGTGCGATTTTCGACTTTCTCGGCCACGAGGGGGTGCATGTGGAGCAATGGCTTCCCAAGGCCATGCAGGGGGACCGCAGCTTTGATCTGCGCGTCGTGACGTTTGCCGGCAAGGCCTGTCATACCGTCGTTCGCACCAGCCGGTCTCCGATGACCAATCTGCACCTGGGAAACCGACGCGGCGACCTGTCTCTCCTCAAGCAGACCGCCGGTTCGAGATGGGGGACCGTCACCGATCTGTGCGAACAAGCCGCACGGGAGTTTACCGATTCACTGTATGTGGGGTGGGACGTGCTCGTGACTCCCGGCTTCCGCAAGGCTTTCATTCTGGAAGGGAATGCGTTTGGCGACTTGCTGCCCAACTTGATGCATGCCGGACTCTCTACCTATGGCCAAGGCATCGCTGCAGTGTTGCGCGGTGGACGCCAGCTGAGGGGTAGCCGTTAAAATGGTGGGGAAGGCCTCCGAAACACTCTTGCTCCCCTCTCCCCGGAGTACCAGGGCGAGGGGAGCAGTTATTGCGTATTTGTCATCGCGAATCCATTGCCCCCCAATTAACGGCTGGCGCCTGATGTACCGAGCAATTCTGTTTGATCTGGACAACACGCTGATTGATCGGCAAGCGGCCTTTCGTCTGTATTTAATAGACTTTTGTTGCCGCAGTTTGCAATTGTCGACACAAGCCGAGCAGGAACAGGCAGTGGATGAGTTGCTGGCCGCCGACGATTGGGGATATCGGCCGCGAGATCAGTTCACTGAGTGGGTGTCCGAGCGGTTTCCTGATGCACAACTCCAGGCGAGCGATATCTGGGAGGATTGCTGCCAGCACTTGCCGTCATTCGTTGAGCCCGATTCCCGCGTGCAAGGGATGCTGGCACGGTTGGCTGGCAGGTTTCGGCTGTTAGCTGTCACGAATGGTTCCAGCATGAACCAGCATGCGAAGCTGCGCCGAGCCCAATTAACCAAATACTTGTTTGATACGGTGGTCTCCGGCGAGCTCGGCTTTGAGAAGCCACATCCGGCGATCTTCGAACGTGCCTTGTCCCTCGCCGGTTGTTCGGCAGACGAAGCTCTCGTCGTGGGGGATGACCCATGGGCTGATATTGTGGGTGCGAAACAAGCGGGCCTGAGGGCGTACTGGGTTTCGCTAGGTCGGCAGTATCCTTGCGGTGCGACCCTGCCCGATCGAGTACTTTCCAGCGTGCTGGATTTGGAGCAATGGCTCGTATGATTTCTGCTGCCCAACTTGTTGGCACGCACGACGTGTTGCTGATTACCCTGGATACGCTGCGGTACGATGTGGCCGTTCACGCGCTGCAATCGGGCATCACTCCCAACCTGGCACGGATCTTGCCCGGCGGCGAGTGGGAGGAGCGACACACACCAGGCAACTTCACCTATGCGGCGCACCAGGCGTTCTTCGCCGGTTTTTTGCCCACGCCGGCGCGGCCAGGGCGGCATCCGCGGTTGTTTGCCGCTCGCTTTCCGGGCAGCGAAACCACCACGGACGCCACGCACATCTTCGATGCCCCAGACATCGTGACCGGCCTGGCTCAGTCGGGATACCACACCATCTGCATTGGCGGCGTGGGCTTTTTCAATCGACTGAGCCCCCTCGGCAGCGTGCTGCCATCGCTGTTTGCAGAGAGCCACTGGTCGCCGGCGCTGGGAGTGACCGATCCGGCATCGACCCAAAACCAGGTCGACCAAGCCTTGAAGACGCTTGACGGCGTGCCAGAGCATCGGCGAGTCTTCCTGTTTATGAATGTTTCCGCACTGCATCAACCGAATCATTTCTACCTGGACGGGGCGACGGAGGACTCACCGCAGTCGCAAGCTGCCGCGCTCGCCTATGTAGATAGTTGCTTGCCGTCGCTGCTGAAGAGGCTCCGATCACGAGGTCCACTGCTGGGAATTATCTGTTCCGACCATGGAACGGCCTACGGTGAGGACGGTTATTGGGGGCATCGCATCTGCCACCCGGTCGTCTGGACCGTCCCTTATGCGGAGTTTGTGCTACCTTGGGAACAGGAGGCGGCGCCATGAACTCACCTGAGCAGCTATTGGGAGAGACACCCTTTGTGTCCTATGTCTATTCCTATCCTCACAAGACAACCTATCGCCCGCTGGAGCCGGCCCGGCCCCTTCACGACGTTTGGCAGCACGAGTGCCGGGAGTCGCTGTTTCTTTATCTGCACGTGCCGTTTTGTGAATTTCGTTGCGGATTCTGCAATTTGTTCACGTTAGCCAACGCCGCCACCGATTGGACGGGACGCTATGTGGACCAGATTCGCCGTGAAGCTGAACAGGTCCGAGATGCCCTTCCAGACGCCTGCTTCACACGCTTGGCCATTGGCGGCGGCACGCCCACCTTTCTAGATGTCGGTCAACTGGCCGCCCTGTTGCAAGTGGTGACCGGCGTGATGGGCGCTGGACCGCAGCAGATCCCGGTGTCGATCGAGGCCTCGCCAGCCACGGCGACCGAGGAGAAGCTGGCGTTGCTGCGGGAATTCGGCGTCGATCGGCTCAGCCTGGGCGTGCAGACTTTCGATGAGCGGGTCTCACGCAACTTAGGACGGCCGCAAAAAACGTGCGACGTCGAACGTACAATCGCTACCGTCCGTGCGCTCAACTTCCCCGTGCTCAACCTGGATTTGATCTACGGCGGCGAAGGTCAAACCCTCGAGGATTGGCTCAGCAGCGTCAGGACGGCCATCGAGTATCGGCCCGAAGAGTTGTACCTCTACCCTCTGTATGTACGGGCACTAACAGGCTTGGGCAGCAAGCATCGCGCCTGGGGCGATGAGCGGGTAATCATGTACCGCAAGGCTCAAGAACTGTTGTTGTCGAGCGGCTACGAGCAAGTCTCCTTGCGAATGTTCCGAACACGGCAGGCACCGCAAGACGAAGGGCCAGTGTACTGCTGCCAGAGCGACGGGATGATCGGGCTCGGCCCGGGCGCCAGATCGTACTGCTCGGAACTGCACTACTCGACCGAATACGCGGTCGGCCGCAGTGGCGTGGCCGCGATCCTTTCCGATTATCTGACTCGCCAGGAAACGGAGTTCAGCTCTGCCCGCTACGGATTCCAGCTGGATGACGAGGAGCGGCAACGGAGACACCTCATTCTTTCTCTGTTGCAAGCTGCCGGCCTGCAGCGATCGGATTATGTCGCACGGTTTGGCCGCGACGTGCTGGATGATTTTCCGCAACTGCGGGAATTGATTTCGGCAGGCCTCGCCACGGAAGATGAATGCCTGCGGCTCACGACGGCCGGGCTGGAGTGGTCCGATGCGATTGGTCCGTGGCTGTATTCTTCGCGTGCCCAGGGGCTGATGGAGACCTACACATGGCATTAGACCTGACGTTGCTGTACCGCGGGCCGCTCTCCAGCTGTAACTACGACTGTCACTATTGCCCTTTCGCCAAGCACCACGAGACGGCTGACGAATTGGCGGCCGACCAACGAGCTCTGGAACGATTTATTGGCTGGACGGCTGAACGGCACGAGGACCGATTGTCGCTTTTCTTTACCCCCTGGGGTGAGGCACTGGTACGACGCTGGTATCAGGACGCGCTGGCACAATTGAGTCAGATGCCACAGGTCCGCAAAGTCGCCATTCAGACCAATCTCTCCTGCCGCCTCGATTGGCTCGCGCAATGCGATCGTTCGAAACTCGGCCTCTGGTGTACCTTTCATCCCTCGCAGACCACTCGGCAGAAGTTCCTGATCCAGTGCCGCGAGTTGGACCAGCAGCAGGTACCGTATAGCGTTGGTGCCGTGGGACTCAAGGAGGATCTCGACGAAATCAGCAGGCTGCGAGAGGAACTTTCGCCCGATATTTATTTGTGGATTAATGCCTACAAGTCGCGGGCTGGTTACTATACAGAAGAGAACGTGCGCCAGTTCGAGTCCATTGACCCCCTCTTCCGCATTAACACCCAGTACCACGCCAGCCTGGGGCGATCCTGCCGGGCGGGCGCCAGTGTGGTGACCGTTGACGGCGACGGCAACTTGTTTCGCTGCCACTTCATCAACCAGCAAATCGGAAACTTGTACCAGCCTGGATTCGAGAAATCCCTCAGCGAGCGGCCGTGTACCAATGCGACCTGCGGCTGCCACATCGGCTATGTACACCTCGACCACCTGGAACTGGGATCCGTTTTCGGCGATGGTATTTTGGAACGAATCCCCGCGGCTATGAATTCGCCCGCACAGCGAATCGTCCCGATAGCACCTTAACCTGGACCCAATTGCTGCTGTTTGCGAATCTACCACGAATGTGTCCTTAAGAAAGCGAGTGATCATGTTTGACGAGCAACCTGATCGGCGCACCTTTCTGGCAGGTGTCTGCTTGCTCCCTCTGTTGAGCGCAACCGAACTGGCGGCCCGTGACGACGTGTCGTCGCTGCCTGCCGATCCTGCGCGCCAGTTGTTGCCGAGCGCGGCCGATCTGGGAACGAACTTCGCGGCCCTCGAACAAATCGCGGCGACCTGTCAGCCGTCGGTGTTTCCGATCGGCAAGAAGGTCGATTTCAATGATGCGTTTCGCGCAGCGGCTCGTGCGAAGGTGCGGGATGTCTTGAGCTACGAGCCACCCCGAGTGGATTTCAATCCCGAACTCGTCGAGCGTGTGGACTGCGGCGATCATTGGCGGGAACGCGTGCTAATCTCGACGACCGCGTGGTTCCGCATCCCAGCGAATGTTTTGATCCCAAAGGGACTGCAGAATCCCTCGCCGGCGATTGTCGATCTACATTCGCACGGCGGCATGTTTCTGTTTGGCAAGGAGAAGGTCATCGACTTGGGGACCAATCATCCGGCCATGACCAAATACCACGAGCAAAACTACTCCGGACGGCCGACCGCGACCGCGCTCGTGAGACGCGGGTATGTGGTGATCTCGATCGACGCCTTCATGTTCGGCGAACGGCGTGTGCTGCTCGATGAGGATTTGAAGTTCGGTTGGGACCGTTCCAAATATTCGCTCGACGACGTTCAGCAGCTCAACCAGAAGTGCCGAGCCAAGGAATCCACGGTCGCCAAGAGTCTCGTGCTGGCCGGCGCGACGTGGCCGGGAGTCGTCAACTACGACGACCGCCGAGTCGTCGAGTACCTGACGACTCGGCCAGAGGTTGATGCGAAGCGAATCGGCTGCGTGGGCATCTCAATGGGTGGCTATAGGTCCGCGTATCTGGCGGCGATGGACGAGCGGATCAAGGCGGCCTGTGTCGTGGGCTTCATGTCGTCGTTTGGGCCAATGCTGAAATCACACGTCGACACGCACTCGTGGATTCATTTTCTCCCTGGCCTGGCGCGGCTGATGGACTTGCCGGAACTCGTGTCGCTCGCCGCGCCGCGCGGGTTGTTCGTGCAACAATGCTCACAAGACCGACTCTTCCCGCTGACCGGAATGAGGTCCTCCGTCCAACGCATCGCCGAACTCTATCAAGCCGCCGGCAGCCCGCAGCAGTTCCTCGGCCGCTTCTACGACGAACCGCACCGCTGGACGATCGCCATGCAGGACGAAGCATTTGCATGGTTGGATGAGAAGCTGAGTCATCGACCGCCAGATTAGTCCGCGGGGTGGCCCGGCGTGCTTCGCGGGGTGGTAGAGGGTCTCGAACCTATGCGTGCGAAGCGAATTAGACGCCACAGCGTCCTCGAAGAGTTTCGTGTGATCAATGCATCGAGAATTCTCGTTGGCAAGATCACACACTGCGCGCGATAACTCCTGTTGGCGGGAGTCGATAACTGAAGTTGCCTCGAATTCGCTTCGCTCGCACCGGTTCAAGAACCGGTGCCACCCTGCGCAGGATGGCCAGGTTCTTGAACCAGGGAATGCTCTGCCACGGCATGGCGAGGGATTAGGTCTCATTGAATCAAAGAGACCTGACCCCTTATTTCAAAGAGACCTGACCCCTTATTTGCCTTGAACGACAACGGCAGCGCCCTTCAGACCCGCCCCCTTTGATTTCACCC
>JAKFVC010000034.1 GCA_021732415.1 Planctomycetaceae bacterium | reverse complement strand
CGGCGTACCAGGGCGAGGGGAGAAACTGTCGCTGCGCTCCCTTGATCCGAAGCGCAGTCCGTCTCAAGCTGTCAAATCGACATTGTAACCACTCACACGCCACCGGGCTCGCACTACCAAAGATTGCCCAGCCCGCAAACTCCTCGCGAATCCTTGGTACAATTAGATCGTCTTACCCCGAAGTCGTCGCAGGTACAGATCGCACAATTGCGACGCGACCACTGGGGGCCGATTTTCTGGACCTCGCGGAACGATCTTAAAGACACGGCCCGGCGAGTTCGTCGGGGCGGTGGCGGGTTCGTACCGTCTGAAATTGGTTGCAAGAATTTAGTAAATCCTAACAAAACCTCTGCGTCAGTTCAGAACCGCTTGAAATATCGCGGTTCTCAACTTCCCCAACCGGTTTTGTTAGGGGTTGTAAGCTCGGTCAGTCCACTGGCAAAGGTGTTTCGAATGGCTTCCGTAATGCGACGCGTGCTGGCGGGTTGGCTGGTGTGGAGCATGATCGGCTACGCGGCGGCGTCAGTCTGGGCTCAAGAAGCGGCCGCCGACCCGGCTGCTGCAGACGCCGCTCAACCTGCCGCAACGGATGGAGCCGCCCCCAAACCCGCCGCGAATTCTCCGCTGGTGATTGAGCCGAAAACGCCGGAAGAGCTCTTCGAGGCCGTCGTCCTGATGGTCGATCTCGTGCGCCCCGATGTGGCCAAGCTCTACCTGCAGAAATTCATGGAAGTCGATCCGCAGGATGATCTCCTGCTGGCCCTGCGTGAAAAGTATGGCCCCGGGGTCTTCTTGAAGCTCTCGAATGTCAAAGAACTGCAACCGTTGTCGATTGAATTGTTGAAACGCAATAACGCCGCATTCGCGCGGTTTGCTCAAGATCCGGCTCGCTTGGATGCCCTGTTGAAGGAACTGGTCAGCGGCACGGGGGCTCAGAAAACGGCCGCCCAGTTTCAGATGCAGACGGCCGGAGTGCATGTCGTACCGGCCCTGATCAGTGCCTTAGGAAATCCCGTCTACGCCGAATCTCAAAACGCGCTGGTGGAGATGCTGGCACTCATCCGAGACGGAGCCGTGGCTCCCCTGGAGGCTGCACTGACCGCTCCGAATCCTCGGGTCCGACTGGCCGCGATTCAAGCTCTCGGACTGATCCGATATCCGAGCGCCATCCCGCATTTGCTGCGATTTGCCGGGCAGGCTGAACCCTCGGAAGAAAAAGCGTCGGCCTCCAAAGCGATCGCGACCATTCTGGGGTCTCCCAGTATCGCTGCGGCCCAAAGCAGTGGCGTCGCCAGTCGGTTGATTCAGCAAGCTCGCGACTACTTCAACTCTAAAGTCGAATATGTCGTCGACACTGACAAGATGGTCAGCACCTGGGTCTGGAGCGATCAACTGGGCACCGTCCAGGAACGTCGCGTGCCGCCCGCTGAAGCCGCGTTGCATGATGGCTTGTTCTTCGCCAAGGCGGCCCTTGATGTGGCGCCCGAGCAACTGGACGTGCAAACTTCCTACTTGACGATGTTGCTGGCCCAGGAAGCAACCATTTCGGGAATCGGCAAGCCCATCAAGACTGGCCCCGGCACGGTTCATGATCTGGCCTCGTCGCTGGGCCCCGACACCGTTTCCCGTTCGCTCGACGAAGCTCTCGAGTGGCGACAAACACCAGCCGCCCTCGCTGCGTTGCAGATCCTGTCGAAGATTGGCACGGTCCAGCAGGTTCGCAACGTTTCGGGGAAACAATCCGCTCTACAGCGGGCCCTGAACTATCCCAACCGCCGCATCCAGTTTGCCGCCGTTCAAACCATTGTTGCCCTCGACCCCACCACGCGTTACCCGGGGACGGACCGCGTCATCGCCGTGCTCGGCAAGGGGCTCACGCAGGCCGAAGCCACCCAGCACCGGGGTCTGGTTTTGGACTCCGTGATTGAACGCGGCCAGACGCTGACCGGGTTCCTGAAGACGCTGGGTTACGAGCCCAGTCTGGTGCGAACTGGCCGAGATGGTTTTAAGGTAGCCGCCACTGAACAGGAAGTGGATCTGGTCCTGATCGATGCGAACATTCAGCGTTGGGCGCTGTCCGAAACGATCGCCAATTTCAAGGCCGATCCGCGAACAAAAGACGTGCCCATCGTGATCTATGGCTCATCGTTAAGCGAACGGAGTGGCCGCGTTCAAACTCAGCAATACCGCAACGTGCTCTTCATTCAGGAACCGAGCGCCGCCGAAGACTTGAAGGAGCAGATTGCCGGCTTCCTGGAGCGACAAGTGGAAGCCCCGCTGACTCCCGAGGAGCGTTCTTCCAAGGCCGTAATCTCCGCAGAATTACTGTCTTTCCTGACCTCGGGTCAACGCCGGGCACTCTATAATTTGACCCCCATTGAGTCGCAGTTGGTGACCGAGGTCGAGAACGCTCAACTGGCCCCATGGCTCTTGCCCGTGGTCGGAGCATTGCCGACTCAACCAGCTCAAGTGCGAATCGCCAGCCTGGTCGGCGACGACGGATTTCCGATGGATGTGCGGACGATTGCGGCCAAGGAATTGACACGACACGTACGTCAACATGGTCTGCTGATTTCGACCGAACAGGTCCAGGCCCTGCATCAGGTTTGGGACCAATCATCCAACGGCCCGCTGCATGCGGAACTGTCGTCGTTGATAGGTCTCTTAAAGCCCAATTCTGCATTGATTGGAGAACGTCTGCGAGGAGCCGCGGTCAACCAAGCACCGACTCCCGAGCCGCCGAAGCCATAGGCGTGAATCAAACAGTGGTACTCAACGCCACGATCTCGCGCATGTAGTCGAGGACTCCCTGGCTGTCGACTTCCAACATCACATCGATATTGGGCTGCGTGCGTGAGAATCGACGGCGGTCTGCCACCGTCGTTCCCCAAGTGAGCCGGCCTTCCGTTTCGATGTCGATGGCCATCGGTTCGCTCTGAAACAAATCGGGACGCGAAATCGCCGCGAGCGCCACGACGTCGCGCGGCAGGATGCCCTCCATCCCCAGGCAATGGTGATAAGCCCGGAAGGCAAACGGCAGGACGCCTCGCAGAAACTTGACCGACTTCGAGACGCCAGTCCCCGTGACGCGTTCGAATTGATCGATCGTCAATTCCACACAATTCGTCACATCGAGCGGCACCAACGTCTTGGTTGCTGGCGAGCGGAGCACTCGGCGAGCCGCTTCCGGGTCGCGGAACATATTTTGCTCGGCCATGGGGGTCGCATCTCCTCCCACACCGATGGCACCTCCCAGGCAGACCAGCCCACCGAGCAGCGACATGAATTCCGGCATCCGCTCGATGGCCGCCGCCACATTCGTCAGCGGTCCCAAGGTGAGCAAGGTAATCGAATTCGGATATTGCTTGACCAGATCGGTCAAAACTTTCGGAGACTCGTGAGCCCGATGCAGTTCGGCGATCGGGATTTCGCAATCTCCCAAGCCATTCGCACCGTTCAATTTCGCCAACTGTTCGAGGGCCGAGACGGGATGATCGCGGCCCTCTGATTCAATCGCACTCCCCACGCGTGGCAACTTCGGAGGATCCAGTTGTGCGAGAATCCCATGCAGGTTCCGCGTCGCATCCTTGGCCGAGACGCACCCCGCCACTGCTGTAACGGCCAGCAGATCGATTTCCGGATCGAGCAGCGCGAGCAAGATCGCCAGCGCATCGCCAATCCCCGGATCGGCATCGATGATCAGTTTTCGCTGAGTCATTAATGAGACTCCTTCCCTGCATGATAGGACGGACAATCCTGTCCGTTTGAGCGATATGTAGGACGGCTCATCCTGTCCGTCAATCGAGAAGCCGGACAGGATTGTCCGGCCTGCGGGAAAACGTCGGGCAAATTGCTCGACAAACCCCGCCACCTTGATTGTACCGCGGTACCCTTCACGGTCAAATCGGCCTGCTGCCCGGTTGACTCTCGAACGGATTGCTCGTAGCCTGACTTTGTAGCCCGACTCTCTGAGTCGGGTATGCACGACGTCAGCAAACGACCCGACTCAGAGAGTCGGGCTACGCCTCCACCGCCGCGCCGCATAAAAGGCTTGTCAACATGCAGGAAGTCATCGAACACGCACTTCATCATCTGGTCGAGCGACAGGATTTGACGGTTGATCAGATGCGGGCCGTGATTTCCACCATCATGCAGGGCCTGTCGAGCGAAGTCGAAGTCGCCGCGTTACTGACGGCCCTCCGGGTGAAGGGGGAATCGGTCGCCGAGATCGCCGGTGCGGCTCAGGCGATGGTGGACCATGCGACCCCTATCGACACCCAACGCACGGGCCTGCTGGACACCTGCGGAACGGGCGGCGATCAACTCCATACGTTCAACATCAGCACCACCACGGCCTTCGTGGTTGCCGCCACAGGGGTCCCAGTAGCCAAACACGGCAACCGTAGCGTTTCCAGCACCAGCGGAGCAGCAGACGTTCTGGAAGCCCTCGGCGTCAACATTCAACTGACCCCCGAGCGAGTCGGCCAATGCGTCCGCGAGATCGGCCTGGGATTCTGCTTCGCGCCTCTATTGCATAGTGCGATGAAACACGTCGGCCCAATTCGCAAGCAATTGAAGTTCCGCACCATTTTCAATCTGCTGGGCCCGCTCACCAATCCCGCACGGGCCGAGTTCCAGCTCATCGGAACGGGCCGAGTCGAAACCGCCGAAAAGATGGCCCACGCCCTGACTCTGCTGAATCGGAAGCATGCCTGTGTCGTATGTGGAGCCGGTCAGTTGGATGAAGTCGCGTTGTGGGGGACGACCACAGCCTTCGAGGTCCGACAACAAACCGTCACCCGCCATGCCTGGACGGCATCCGATTTCGGATTGCCAGAATGCCATCCGGACCAATTGCGAGTCACCTCGCCGCAGCAAAGCGCCGAGGTCATCCGCGGAATCCTCAACGGAGTCCCCGGCCCCGCCCGCGACATCGTCATCGCGAACTCAGCAGCGGCGCTATGGGTTGCCGAACGCGGACCGGATCTGCATTCGGCCGCAAAACAAGCCGCAACCGCAATCGATTCCGGCGCGGCACGAGGCGTCCTGGAGCGGTTGATCGAGATGTCGAATCAACCGAGTTAGCACAACTAACCCAGGCGAGCGTCCGGCGTAAGCCGGATGGTTTTTTGGGTGGTTGCGATCCGCAGTCAAACATCGGAATAAACCGATCAGAGATCCAGTCGAAGATGAGTGAAGAGGACTGAAGAAGAGATTGGAACACTAATCTTCACTGATCTTCACTAATCCAGAACTGCTCAATACAGATTCTGAGCGATTTCCCAACGCAATCTGTTCCTGCATTGATTAGTGTGAATTAGCGTAGATTAGTGTTCCAAAGAGTCTTCGTCTTTTTTCAATCAATGGCTAAGGCGACGAGCAGCCCTTGATCACTTCGCGTCCGGCTTCGTCTTCGGTGAGCGTTTCGCCTTCGGAGTCTTCGCCTCAGCAGGCGGCACTACCGGGATGCTGACCTCGGAATTCTTCCGCTTCAGTTTGGGCGTCGCAGTACCATTGGAAGCAGCGACAACGGGAGCGGCCTCCACCCAGGAGGGGGCTCGCTTCTCACGAAATGCCGCCACCCCAGCCGCGGGTTCACCGGATGCATAACAGGCGCCAAACTGACGGGCCTCGCGAGCCAGCGCCTTCTTGAATCCCGCTCGCGTCAGTTGCGAAATCAATCGTTTTGCCCGCTTCAAAGCCTGGGGACCGCGAGTCAGCAGCTTTTCGGCAAGTGCTGCAACTTCCGACTCCAGACGATCGTCAGCAAAAACTTGATCGACCAATCCGAGATTCGACGCCGCCTCGGCGGAGAACAATTCCGCAGTCAGGATGACCCGTCGCGCCACGGGAGCTCCCAGCAGCAATGAACTGCGAACCGTGCCCCCCCATCCCGGAATCACTCCCAACGAAGTCTCCGGCAATCCGATGCGGGCACTCGTGGCTGCCAATCGGAAGTCGCAGGCTAGAGCTAACTCGCAACCGCCGCCAACGCAGGCCGCCTGGATGGCACAAATCGTAACCGCGCGGAGGGACGCAATCTTGTTCATCAGTTCCTGGCCGACCTCAGCGAACACTTGGGCGGTGTCTTGACGTAGCCCTTGCAGTTCGGTCAGATCGGCACCAGCCAGGAACGTTCGCCCCCGGGCTTCGAAGATGATCACGCGACACTCCGGATCGTGATCCAACTTGCCAATGATGTCACTCAACAGACGCCGCGTATCGGCCGAGAGGATGTGAATTTCATTGGGAGCTTCAAACCGGATTCGCGCAATGGGTCCGGATTGATTCAGACTGACATGAGTCGGCATGGAGGAATTCCCGGCTGCGGTGAGATGACCAATCCCCCCATCTTAACAAATTCATCCATCAAAGCGAGCAACGTAGCCAGACTCGTGAGCGGTACGGCGCTAGCCGCCGGTTTATCAATGTCCTTGGCGCGATGAACCGGTGGCTAGCGCCAATTCGCTCACGAATTCAACTCCATTTCGCGTTGGCCGCGAGAGCACAAAAAAACTCCACCCGGAACGGATGGAGTTTCTGAATTCACTCGAACGGCCAAATCGGCAGAACTGCTTCTGACTATTCGTCCTTCTTCTCCTCAGTCTTCTCTTCAGTCTTTTCCTCGGCTGCTTTTTCTTCGGCCTTTTCTTCAGGCTTCTCTTCAGCCGCGGGCTTTTCCTTCGCAGGTGCGGCCGAATCAGCGGCTGGTTTCTCGCCGGACAAGGCACCGCGAGCGTCAAACGTCTTCCGCAGCCGCGAAATCGGGTACATCTGAATCAGCTTGCCGTTGTAGACCAAGCGGCCTTTTTCGTCCTTGGACAACTTCAACTTGACCTCTTCTGTCGCCAAGTCGGCATACAGCGCCGCAAACGTTTCGGGATCCACACCGCGGCCAGTCTCGAGATCTTCTACCGCGTTCAAACCGCCGCTCAGGACGCCAAACGAGTTCATTGTCTTTGTCGCTGAAGCGTACAGAGATTCGGCTTCCAGAGCTTCCTTGGCCGCCTTCAGTGCTTCAAATGCCGCGGTGATCTTCTTTTGAGTCTCCTCGCTGGAAGCCCCGACTGCGGGAGCTGCCGCTGCAGCGGGTTTCTCCGTTTCATCCTGTGCCAAGACAGCAATTGAACCAGTCAATCCCGAGGCTCCGAGAACATAGCCGAGGCCGATGAAACCGAACGCCGCCATCCACTGCGACCATTTCCGCATGCCAATCTCCTGCCAAAAAACGACCTGAATTCGTAAGAGCGATCTCGTCGCCAAGCCAATTCCACACGACTTATCGCGTCATTGACGTTGCGCCCCACATGTTGGCGACGTCCGCAAACTCCTGCAAGGTCAGTCTGAGGTTTTTCCGTAGCCCGACTCTCTGAGTCGGGTGTCCTGGAAATGAAGAATACCCGACTCAGAGAGTCGGGCTACAAAAAAACAGCCCGGTTGCTGCATGCAGTAACCGGGCTGTGAAATCATCGCCAACCAGAGTTAATTACTCAGGGGTCGCAATCGGTGCACCGCTGCTCTTCTTGCAAACTTCGATCGGCAAGCCCTCGGTCGAAGTCGTATCCGAATCGAAATCAGCCGGAGCCGGTTCGTCTTCGTACGTGGCGCTATCGAGCACAATGTCGATGGCTTTCCGCTCGAGGATCTGAGCGGCCAGGTTTTCCATCAGACCCTGCTTTTCGAGGCGAGCCCGAATACGACGGGGATTCTCACCGCGTTGCATGGCCATCATGTAGATTTCGGTTTCCATGTCCTCGGGAGTCACATCGAGCTTCTCGTCGGTCGCGATTTTGTCGAGAACGAAGTGCTCTTTCAGGGCCTTCCGAGTATTGGAAATCGCGTTCTGACGCAGTTCGTTCTCACGAGCGCGAATGGCTTCCGGAGCGTATCCGGCCTGTTCCATTTCCAGCAATTCGCGACGCATCGCGTTTTCGACCTGGCGGCGAACCAGCGATTCCGGCAGATCCCAGTTGGCCGATTCGGTAATCTTCTCGAGCACCTGGGTACGAGCCGACTGACGTTGCGTGTACTTCAATTGTCGTTCGAGGGTCTCACGAATCGAACTGCGGAGTCCGTCTTCCGATTCAGCACCGAAGGTGCTCAACAAGGATTCGTTGAGTTCGGCGTCGCCGCGTGACAGGACTTCGAGAATTTCAAACGCGATCTGGACCTTCTCGCCACGCATTTCGACATCGGCGGCTTCCAGAGAAACGGTGGCTTCGCCCACTCGCTTGTCACCCGGAACGGCCCCCTTCACCAACTCGTCAAAGCCCTTCAACTCGGCATCGGCCAAAGCGAGGGTCGGTTTGACAGCAATCTGGCGATCGGCGTGCCGACCGAGCATTTCGCCCTGATACGTGATCGTGATATCAGCCCGTACCGAATCACCAGCCTCGACCGGGTGGTCAACCGGCGAGTAACTTCCAAACGACGTCAGCAACCGCTTCAGATAATCGTTGACGTCTTCGTCGCCGAAGGTTTTGACAGGCCGCTTAATCGTCAGACCCTTGTAGTTGGGCAGATCAAACTCAGGGCGAACTTCGACGTTGAATTCGTATTCGAAATCACCGGTCTCGGGCAGGATCAGATCGGCCACGGCGAGATCGGGTTCGTTGATCGCATCAAGATCATGCTCGGCAGCCAATTGTTCCAGGCTGTCGACGAGAATCTGCTGACGGACGTGGTCCGAAACATCCTTCTTAAACCGCTTCTCGACCAGCTTGCGGGGCACGTGGCCAGCGCGGAAACCGGGGACTGCAGCGTTCTTGACGAGGTCCTTCAGAGCGGCCTCGTAGTAGAAATCAAGGTCCTTGCGGGGCACTTTCACCGACACGTGCCGTTTGCAGGGGCCGGTCTTCTCCACCTTCACTTCGAGCGACAGCTTGTAGGCCGTCTGATCGGTGGGTGTGTTGTTGACTGCGGTGGTCGAATCGACGGTTACTGAAGTGGAACCGCCACCAAACGAGGATTGCGTATTGCTCATCTTGCACTCTTCCAGGGAGATCTCGCAACCGGAGTAAGCCGACTTGCCGCCTGGACCCAATACGCAAAGACGCATCAGGTGGCACCAAGCCCACTCGCGGTGGACGGACTCCCAAAACTAGGTTGGGTATTGCACCCCGTGTGCCACAACGCTGTGGCGTAAAAGTTCTGTAAGTACGAACTCTGTAAAAAACGAAAGGCGTCTGCGGTTGGTATTTTACCACCCAAGACGCCCTACCGCTTTGAACTCAATTGCTAACTAACTGACTGCAAACTAGAGCGGGTGATGGGGATCGAACCCACGACAACCACGTTGGCAACGTGGTACTCTACCACTGAGTTACACCCGCTTGGCGAACCTGATTTTCACTGGCTGCCCTGTTCAACAAAATCAGGTCAGCAACGATGAATTTCAGATCAAAATGTCGACGGCGAAATCTATCGCACAACTCGTGAAAGATCAAGCGAGTTAAGTGCAACGCTGTGGAATTTCGACCAGTCGACCTGCGAAACTTGAACAACGAGGAGTATTGTAGAGCATCCACAGGAGATTTCAAGGCGCTATTTACTCGGCAGAAAAGTTGGAACTACCGTTAAGACCGGAAGTTACGTCGTCAATATGCGGACAATACATTTTTGCGGGAGACCGCGATTGAATCCGCAACCCGATCGCGTAACCCATTCATCAAAAAAGAGTTATGTTTCCGGCCTCAAATCGCCGATCGCGCAACGAGGACCGACGTTGAAAAGGGTCTTTATTCACCGTCAGCCAGCACTCCCATAGGTCCCATTGGTCTCATCCGTCCCATAAGTCCCATGCCCCAACCACCCCCCATCAAGATCGCCTTCTGCATCACCGATCTTGATCCGGGTGGCGCCGAACGGGCGTTGGTACAGTTGGTGACTCGATTAGACCGGCAGCGGTTTGATCCGCATGTCATCTGCCTTTCACCCGCCGGAGACCTTACAACAACCTTGGAGTCCGCTGGCGTCCCGGTGACGTGTCTGAACGTCCGCCGACGCTGGGATATTTCTGTGGTGTGGAGACTCTACCGCGAGCTCAGAAAATTGCGGCCGCAGATCCTGCAGACGTTTCTCTTTCATGCCAATCTCGCCGGTCGCATTGCCGCCTGGTTCGCCCGCGTACCCCATGTGATATCGGGCATCCGCGTCGCCGAGCAACGTCGAAATTCCTACCTCTTTCTTGATCGAGCGACGGAATGGATGGTCGAGAAACACGTCTGCGTGAGCCAGGGTGTCTGCGAACATTCGCGGTCCAGTGGTCGCCTCAGTCCTGCCAAGCTGTGTGTGATTCCCAACGGAGTCGACTTTGAACGATTCTCCGCCGCAGCCCCCCTTGATCTTTCATCGTGGAAGATCGAACCCGAGGATCAAGTCTGGGTCACGGTCGGACGCCTCGATCCGCAAAAAGGCCCGTGGGATTTGCTGACCGCGGTGGAGCAACTGCACGCGAAACATCCCAGGCTCAAACTCCTCTGGGCTGGCCGCGGCCCCTTGCAAGCCGACATGCAACAGTGGATCGACACCCATCAGTTGCAGAACACCATCCATCTGATCGGCTGGCAAGACAACATCCCGGGACTCTTACGAGCCGCCCGGGGGTTCGTGCTGTTCTCGCATTGGGAAGGGATGCCGAATGTCGTACTGGAGGCGCTGGCCGCGGGGTTGCCGGTGATCTCGACCAATGTCGAAGGGGTCGCGGAGATCATCGACGACAGACAGACAGGTTGGATCGTCAAGGCAGGAGATGACTTTTCCGACCGCTGGGATGCGGTTCTACAAGACACAGAAAACGCCGCTCGCGTGGCGCTGGCGGGCCAGCAACAAGTCCGCGAGCATTTCTCCTGGGACGCCATGGCCTTGCGATATATGGATCTCTATCAAGAGATCTCTCAGGCTGCAGAGCGTCGGTAACGATCAGGGAATCGGGCTCAGTTGCCGCGACTTCGCGTCGTACAAATAAAGGTGCCGACCGGTAAACGCTTTCGCAATTTCCTGTAATGCGTCGGCAGGGATTTCTTCACGCACATACCGCCCGATCAAAATGGGCGAGTTCAACTGCGGATCGTTCGTCACGAAATCCATGTGGCGATCGGCGGGGTCAGGAACGACCAGGACTAACGCCGGCAGTTCTGTGACTTCCCTGCGCAGTTGTTGCCGGAACGCTCCGTAGATCCGGCGAGGGAATCGGATCTCGGCGATGCCGTTGTGAATCGCGGGGAGCCAATACGGGGGGCACGCAACGTAGTTCGTCACGACGGCAGCAGAGAGCAGGGCTCCCAACCAGACGATGAGCCACGGCCGATCGGCCGCCTGCCAGGTGCGGATTAACGCTCCAGCCGAACCGGCCACCAGCAGGAGCCAGAGCAGGGAGGACTCGAACACGTAGTGCCAGTGCATGATGCCATCGAACCAGTACGGCACATGGATCGCATGCAGTGTCACGATGGCCGCGGCAATCAGTCGCCAGGCGACATGCTGTCGCCCCAACAGGCCAACGGCGGCGAGGCAAATCCAAACGATCGGGACGATCCCGAGGGTCCAGCGCCAACTCGCCACGAACCGATAACCGACGTTCTTCGCAGCCAGTTTCCACGTCAAGTTCTCAGCCCAGGCATCGTAGTTTCGCGTCACGACTGGCAGTTGGCGAGGGCCTTGCAACTCGGCACCGTGCATCACGTTGTTGAAGCCGTACACATGCCGCGGAGTGTAGTGGTCTGTGTAAAGCTGATAGGGAGACTGCCACCAATGTCCGGTGACCTCCGAGTTGTAAGCCACCATCAATCCCCAGCCCAGAACGAGAGGCCCACCTAGGAGCAACGCTGCACGCACTCTTGCGGTTCCAGGAGTCTCCTTCGCAGCCCATAACCACCAGGCGAACCACAGGCCAAACGGCAATCCAACTCCCGCGGCCGTGGCCGGACGACAGATCATGGCGAATGCCAGACCGCACCCTGCCAATAACAGTGGTTGACTATGTCGCGTATTCATCCAGCGAATGAAGCCGAACAAGAACAAGGACAATCCCAATAGCGTGGGATGATGAGCCAACAGCAGATTGCTGAAGAGCGCCAAGCCGGGCGAGACCGCCGTCAACGTGCCCGCGATGACTCCAATACCGGTACCGCCAAGCTCGCGGCCCGTCCAGAAGATCAGAATCGCAGTCAAAGCCCCGGCCAGCCATTGGCCCCAATAAGGATGTCCCAAGGCCACCCATGGTGCCAGCCACAACCCCGTCCCCGGATAGTACCGGCTCGCGAACTTTCCAAGATTGAGGACGTGGAGTTGATCGAAGAGGTCGGCATGCGTGGGATGACTGGGAACGGAGAACCTGCCCGCCAGCAGCGTTTTCGCCTGGAAGAGGTAGCTGTACTCGTCATGAAAGGCGGGGGGCAGGTCACCCAGCGAACGATTCACCTGCCAGCTCATACACCAGGATAACACCCCAATCGCCAGGGCGAGGCACCAGTCTCGAACCAGCAACCCGCGCGATGGGTCAACCGCATCGGCTTCGCGAACAGGAACCATGCACCATGTCGCCCAAGCTCCGGTGCAGCGTCGCAACAAGTCAGTGCGATGAAGAACTAATCCCGAACGCACCCACCACGCGAATGGGAACACCAGCACCAGCGGCAGATACATCGGCGAATCAGAGGCATAGTCACCGATCCACCGCAACCAGGGCGACAGTTTGTCGAGATCGTCTACGCTCCGGACGACTTCGATTAGCAAACAGAAAATCGCCAGAGCCAACCAGCAGACACCCCACCAGATGGCTCGCAGCGAACGCCGATTTTCTGTTGCTGGCATAGTGGCAGTTATCGCGAGCGTTACCCGGCCTCATCATGAGCAGAAGCCACGACTCAAAGAGTCGTGCTACGACTAACGCGGCTTGCCGAGCGTAATCTTCAGCTTCACTTCCGCTTCGCCACGTGCCGCAGTTACTTCAATCACATCCCCAGCCGCGAACTTTCGCAGGGCCAGATCAAAATCTTCCAGGTTTCCGATCTTCGTCTGATTGATCTGGATGATGCGGTCGCCGGCCTTGAGTCCACCCTTTTCTGCCGGACTTCCAGGACCGACACCCGCCAACGCATAGCCTGGCTTATCGGTGCCAAAATCCGGGATGCTGCCGAAGTAGGGCCGGCTGCCTTCACGCAATGGATTCGCCGTATTGGTGATGGCAACGTACTCGGGCTTCTTGGGATTGTTCGCCGTATCCAGAGCGACTTCTTCGATCAAGTCGGTCACCTTTTCGATCCCGGGAACGTTGATTTTTTCCCAATCGTCGGAGGGCCGGTGGTAGTCAGGATGATTACCGGTAAAGAAGTGCAAGACGGGAATCTTCTTCGCGTAGAACGAAGACTGATCACTCGGACCAAATCCTTCGGGCTTCTTGGTCAATTCAAATCCGGCCGCCTTGCCGAGCTTATCCAGCAACTCGTTCCAATGCGGAGAAGTACCCGTACCGAAGACCGTCAGCTTGTTGTCGACGAGCCGGCCAACCATGTCCATGTTGAGCATCGCAATTGTCTTTTCCAGCGGGAAGACAGGTTCCTGGCAGTACTTTGCGGAACCAATCAGCCCCGATTCTTCCGCCGTGAAGGCGATAAACACAATTCGCCGAGCCGGCTTTTCAGGCCGCGCAGCCAGACGCCGGGCCAGTTCCAGCATGCAGGCCGTTCCCGAGGCATTGTCGTCGGCACCGTTGTGAATATCGGTCGAGCCAGGTGACAGCGAATCACGGCCTCCCCGTCCCACGTGATCATAGTGAGCTCCAATCACGACCGTCTCATCGGCCAATGGTCCGCTTCCCTCAAGCACGCCAATGACATTCTTGACAACCGCTTTAACCCGTTCGATTTGAAACTCGCCGCTGACCGTCCAACCGGCTAGAACCGCACTCTGCGGTTTGAGATCCTTGTCAATTTCCTTCTCGATTTGGGCCAGCGGCTTCTTCAACGCCGCTTGAAAGACTTGATCGGCAACCTTCCGAGAAACGTGAGCCAGTTGAATCTCACGCGCCGATTCCGATCCCCCGTAGCCAAACTTCAAGAGCTTGTCGGGAGCTCCCGCAGCCAGTTCGGTCTTGGTCTCTTTGAATCGCACAATCGCTTTGGACAGCGTCAGCTTGGCAGCCGTGACCTTTTCCGCTTCCGCCGCCGGTGTCTCTTCCAGTGTCTCCGCAGCTTCAGCGACGATCGCGGCCTGCTTCGCGACTTGTTCCTTCAACTTTTCGACTGCGTCTTGAGCCGAATGGGGATCATCGACAAATATCACTCCCGCGGCTCCACGACCGAACGCAGTGCTGACTTTCGTTCGCAAATCCGCATGAGTCGACTGGCGGCCATGTGAGCCGCCGAAGCCACCCTGGGCATCTCCCTGACGCGGTTCACGTCGCATGATGACGACGACCTGACCTTTGACATCCAGGCCAGCGTAGTCTTGATACTGGTTGTCGGGAGCGTCGATCCCATAGCCGCAGAACACGAGATTCCCGGCAATTTTGCCCCCGGCACCAATCGACAACGGGATGAAATCCACTTCTGGCTTGAGTTCCAGCTTCAGTCCATCAGGCCCTTGAATGGTTAGAGAATTCGTCGCCCCGAGCTTAGCAGAGGTCGTCATGTCGAAGGGCTGAAATGCGCCCCCCTTCACGGCGGTGACGTTCAATCCCGCTTTTTCAAACGCCGTGCGGATGTGCTCGGCGGCGAGGTCCAAACCCTTGAGTCCGATACCGCGGCCTTCCAGCTCATCCGACGCCAGGTACTTCACATCTTCCAGCAACCGGCGCTCAGAATCGGCCGAGGCATCTCCCGCCGAGACCGGCAGCCAACTGGCAGTCAGCAACAGACCAGCAACAACTCCCCAAACCCAGCGGGCCGCACTTGGCATGCTCATCGCAGAACGTCCTTCCTTAGCACTCGGTGATCTGATAATGCGAGCCTAAATTCTAACGCAGTTCGACCAATGAACGCCACAGCACGGGATTTGAATGCCTATCGTACGGCCAGCAACATCTCGAGGTACGATCGTCGTTCGGGGACGGTCAATTGCAACTCGGCGGCGAGCGAGAGGATCGTCTGTTGGGCGACCGTCTTGTCGGAATCGTCGGCCAGGGTTTCGATTTCGAGGAACTCACCGAGGCCCTCGACACGATCCAGGCAGATCTCGAGGTCGCGATCTTTCCACCGCAGGCTGTACAACTGCCGCGATTTCTGGACTTTACGGACGCGACGGAATCCCAAGTCTTCCCAGATCTTAGCCAACTGCTCCGCGGCTGCGGTCCCCGATTGAAACTTCAGCTCGGATTCATGCCGCGTCTTCGTGGCCTTGTCGATCACCGGTCCTTTGTAGGTAATCCGGTTTTCTTCGCCAATGCTGCGAATCCGCAGAGCTTCGTCGGTGGTCGCAAAATCTCGTGCGGGATGAGCGAAGTATTGGTCGCATTGAGCTTGAACTTCACCGCGATTGGCGCCCAACGCAGCCAGCTTGGCCTGCATCTGCGCTGCGTCCTGCAAACGGAATTTGAGCTCGACTTCGTAGGTCATGGGTTCAAGTTCCATTAGCCGGAACGCGCTAGCGTCCGGTTTGGAATTCATTCAATCGTTGTTACAAGTCGTCGAACAGCCACCGAACCGTGGGCTAGCGCCCAGCGGCTGATTGCGTCGATGGCGAATGCGACCAGACTATTCCCACTCGATGGTACTGGGCGGCTTCGAGCTTACGTCATAAACGACGCGATTCACGCCGCGCACGCCATTCGTAATACGTGTCGAGATCCGCTCCATGACGTCGTACGGCATGTGGAACCAGTCGGCCGTCATGAAGTCGTCGGTCGTGACAGCTCGGACTGCGATGACGTCCTGATAAGTCCGATCGTCTCCCATGACGCCCACCGACTGCACCGGCAACAAAACTGCGAAAGCCTGCTGGATGGCCCGATACAGGCCGGCTTTCTTCAATTCGTCGATGACAATCGCGTCGGCTTCTCGCAGCGTCGACAGGCGGTCCTCGCGGATCTCACCCAGACACCGCACACCGAGCCCCGGACCAGGGAAGGGATGCCGCCAGATCAACTCATCGGGCAATCCCAACTGCAAACCCATCTGACGCACTTCGTCCTTGAAGAGATCACGCAAGGGTTCGATCAATTCAAATCCGAGTTCTTCCGGAAGTCCGCCGACATTGTGGTGATGCTTGATCGCGACGGCGGGTCCATCAGGAGCTCCACCGCTTTCGATCACATCGGGATAAAGCGTTCCCTGTGCCAGGAACTTCGCATCCTTGATCGAGACCGCCTCGCTGCGAAAGACCTCGATGAAGACGCGGCCAATGATCTTCCGTTTGCGTTGCGGTTCGGTAACACCCTTCAGCTCCGACAAGAAGCGATCACGAGCATCCACGACGTGCAGATCAGTCTTGAAGTGCCGGCTGAATCGTTCGCGGACGGCATCGGACTCACCTTTTCGCAGCATGCCGTTGTCGACGAATATGCACGACAGTTGCGTGCCGATCGCCCGATAGAGCAGGGCGGCGACGACTGAGGAATCCACTCCACCGGACAGCCCACAAATCACGCGGTTCTGTCCGACTCGTTCGCGGATTGCGGCGACTTCACGTTCGATAAACGAACCAATCTGCCAGGTGCCGCGGCAGCCGCAGATGTGTTTCACGAAGTTCGCGAGCAACTTGCCGCCGAATTCGGTGTGCGTCACTTCGGGGTGAAACTGCAACCCGAACAACGGCTTGGAATCATGCCGCACCGCAGCGAATGGACAGGTTTCCGTCGCGGCCAAAGAAATGAAGTGCTCGCTGAGGTTCTGAACCTGATCACCGTGGCTCATCCAGACGGTGATGTCGGAGGGCACGCCATCGAACAACACCGAAGGCTCTTGCACGTGACAAGCGGTTCGGCCAAACTCGCGCGAGTGGCCGGGTTTGACTTCGCTGCCCTGATCGGCACAACTGACCTGCATGCCGTAGCAAATGCCAAGGATCGGAATCCCCAGTTGAAAGATTTCGGGATCGGGCTGCGGTGAGCCTTCGCCGTAAACGCTGGCAGGCGATCCCGACAGGATCAATCCTTTGGGATTGAGCTCGCGGATGCGGGCGGCCGACAGGTTATGCCGCACCAGTTGGCAGAAGACGTGTTGTTCCCGCACGCGACGGGCAATCAGTTGAGCGGTTTGACCGCCAAAATCAAGGACGAGAATCAATTCCTCATCCGGAACCACCAACGGAACAGCTTGCGACACAATCGAATCCTCAAGAACAGACCGAACCGGAGAATCGGGCATTGTATCACGGGCAGCCGGTCAGAATCAAACGGACCGCAAAACCAAGCAGGAGTTGCCACAGAAGAACACAGAAATACACAGAAATACACAGAAAGCCGCGATTTGCTGGTCTTAAATTCTGTGTTTCTTCTGTGTCATTCTGTGGCTAATCCTCATCCCATAAAACAACAGCCCGGCTGCTCTCGGCAACCGGGCTGTCTGTATCGGGTTCTTCAATCAATCGGATTTAGACAAACGCTGTCACACCCGGAACAGCCACCGGGGGCATGGCCAGCGGGCCGAATTCCAGCGATACGGGAGTCAGGTTTTCCTTCGAATTGAAAGCCTGTTCCCAAGTCAGCGTCTGGCCGGTGTAGGCCGACATGCGGCCCATGATGGCCATCATCGTGCTCTTGCACATGTAATTGCCGTTGTTGATCGGCTTGCCGTTGCGAATCGACTGGATCATTTCGATGTGCTCGGTGACATACATTTGCCCCTTCGAGCCTGTGAATTTCCAATCCTTCTCACCCTTGATGCGGTGTTTGAAGACGTCGCAGGTGCCCTTCGTCCCGAAGACAAAATCGGACACATCGTTCGAACAACCATCCATCTGGCGGCAGTTCGCGAAGGCCTTCACGCCGTTAGCGTATTCATAGACGACGTTGAAATGATCGTAAACGTGTCCCGATTCCGCACCCTGACGAGCTTGACGTCCGCCGGTCCCTGTCGCACGAATCGGGGTTTCATCCTTCATCGCCCAGGCCACTTTATCGAGACTGTGGATATGCTGTTCGACATTGAAATCGCCCGACGTCCACGTGAAATGCTGCCAGTTACGGAGTTGCCATTCCATGTCGCTCCATTCGGGCTTCCGCGGGAACTGCTTCAGCGTGCCCGTGTTATAAGTGGCTTGAATGGCCACGATGTCGCCGACGCCGCCCTCGTGAACTTGCTGGAAGGTGGCTCGCATGCCGTGATCGTAGCGCCAGCACAAACCCGAGACGACAGCGAGATTCTTCTTCGCCGCTTCGACGCAAGTCGCCATGACCGAGTGTACGCCCGGAGCATCAACCGCGACTGGTTTCTCGGCGAAAACGTGCTTGCCAGCAGCGATAGCCGCCTTGATGTGCTCGGGACGGAACGTGATAGGAGTCGCCAGGATGACGATGTCGATGTCGGTCTCGAGCAGCTTCTTGTAGGCATCCCAACCGGTGAATTGCCGATCTTTGGGCAAATCAACGCGGTCCTTGTATTGGCTGGCTTCGAGGTTCTTGACGCAGCTTTCGAGGCGATCTGGGAACAAATCAGCCAGACCAATCAGCTTGACGTTCGGATCAGCTTCGAGAGCATTGACTGCCGCTCCGCCACCACGACCGCCGCAACCAACTAGGCCGATCTTCAGCACATCGCTACCACCGGCGAATGCACCGAACGACACATTCTGCTGAGCGGCGAGAGCCCCTCCCAAAACTGCCGCCGTTCCCGTCTTGAGAAAATCACGACGTGAGGCCGCTGAACCGGCCGTTCGTGGTTGATCACTCATGCTACGCAACTCCTCTTTCGAAATGAAAAATCATCAAGGACCGACGAACGAGCGCGTTCCGTTGTCCCGGCAACCCTCATTTTTAACATCAAATGACGCTTGCGCCAAACGGGAAGGGGGTTTGAGCTCCGATGGAGTGGCGACGGTAGCGTCGTGGGACGGGTCTCCTGGCCCGTCCGTGCCCGTAACCAGCGACGTCACAAGCAATTCACCCCAGGGAGCTTCGCGCAGCGCACGCATTGCTGGCTGTTAAACGCAGAAATCAACATGGAAAACCTTTGTGATCTTCGTGACCTTCTGTTCAAAAAGAGGTTTGGAACAGAAGGTCACGAAGGACACAAAGGAATACAGAAGTTATTGAGTGGGATCTATTTGATAGCTCGCACCATCACAATGAAGATGCAAGTCGTGCGCTGCGCGAAGCTTGCGAGGGTCGAACTTATTTCAAGGCGAATGTTACGGGGACGGGCGGGCCTGGAGACCCATCCCACGCTACTTCGGCGATTACCGCTGAATCGTGACCGTCGAGCCGACCGTCAGCAGATCGTAGACTTCGGCGACGTCCTCGTTGCGCATCCGAACGCAGCCTGCCGATTCACTTTTGCCGATCGATTCCGGGTCGATCGTGCCGTGGATCCCGAAGCTGTTGCCGATGTCGATCCAGCGCTCCCCCAGCGGGTTTTGCGGATCATTCGGCTCCAGAACCATTCCGTCTGGCCCGTAGTACGTGGGGTTTTCGAGTTTCTCCCGAACGGTGAATTCGCCGATGGGGGTCGTATTCATCTTGCCGGTACCGACCCGATACCGCTTGACGTATTGGCCATCCAGCAGAATCGTCAGTTCGAAGTCACTCAAGTCAACGCGAGCCTCAAACGGGCCCTGGAACACCTTCAACTTCTTCCCGGGGCGAATCTTCCTGGCATCCACTTGATTCAACCGGCACAGATACTGCCAGGAGAGCTGATATTTACTGGCAATCTTTCGCAGTTGGTCGCCGGGTTGAATTTCATACGGGGGCTGCATCTGCGTCTGGGGCGAGAAATAAATTCGCTGGGCGACTTCGTCCAGTTGGTTCTGGAATAGGGGTCGCTGTGACGGATGCTGAAAGTAGGCTTCAGACAGCTTGTGATAGGCGGCAGCATCATCCCCCTGTTCAATCAAGGCTTGAACGGAATTCAGATCGAGCTTTGTCGAGGCCGCATTGGAGGCGGCAGGGTTGACATTCAAGCTGGGACGAGTCGGACGCTTCCCTGACGGCTGGGGCGGGGCATCATCTCCCGCCATGAGCTGGATACTTCTGCCGCCGTTACGCCCCAATTGAGGCCGCGGGGGTGCCGGAGTCGGTCTCGTTGGTGCTGCACGAGCAGCATCGAATTCCTGGGATTGGTCATCGATCGTCCGTGGTGGCTGCGGTTCGTCGGGAAAGGCTGCCGTCCGGATGGAAGCGGTATTTCGATTGAGATTTTCTGGATTGAAACGGTCGTCAAGTTCGACGTTGGCAACGGGTTCTCTCTCGAAGGCATTACGATTTTGTGTGACTGGTGAACGTCGGCCACGACTGGGCAGAAAATTGGGAGACGACGATTCGTCTTCAGAAATCGCCGCAGTTTGACGGTATTGAGCGTCAGGATCGGTCCCGGGGAATTCCATCGCCTCCACCGGATCAATTTCCGGGACGTCAGCCGCCGCTTGTCGACCATCGGCACGCGATTGAGCCCCGCCTGGCTTCCCGAAGCCCAACTGAATCCAGGTTTTTTCGAGAGGTGCGTCGCCCCAGATGCAGTAGACACCCGCGATCGAGAGCCCAGCGATCAGCAGGCCCCCGGTCAACCAACTGGACGACCGGCGGTGGCGTGTTCGATGTCGAGTTTCGGCGTGGTGTGGCATGGCAACTCTTCCCTGAGCGGCACCGCAGACGGATCAATCCATTGAAGCGCGAAGCATCCCAGATCTCGCGGAGGGCGTAAAGATCAGTTGTTTCGGCAGTTTGTTTGAATTTCATAAGTCCCATTGGTCCCATCCAATGAATGGGACTTATGGGAATTCATGCCAGCAAAGAACGCATCAGCCCGGTTGGAAAACCAACCGGGCTGATGTTGAAAACGGATAGTGCAGACGCTATTCCGGCAAGGCTTTGCCCTTAGTCTCAGGGGCAAACGGCAAGGCCATCAGGCCGATGATGAAAATACCGCTCATCCAGACGCCAGCGTAGCGCATCGGTTCCGGATAGTCGACGAAGACATATTTCGTCAAAACCCCCAGCGCAGTGGGCCCCAGTGCCGCCACGAAGCGTCCTACGTTGTAGCAGAACGATGTCCCGGTACTCCGTAAATATGTCGGGAACAGCTCCGGGAAGTAGATTGCATACCCGCCGAATAGCGCGAGTTGGCAAAAGCCCATCATTGGGATCATCCAGAATATCTGACTGAATTCAGTCAGGTAGGCAAACACCATGACGGTCGAGAAGAAGGCCATGACGAACGACAACGCAAACGCCGGAATGCGCCCGATGTAATGCGTGACGTACGTGAAGAAATAGATTCCGAAGAACGCTCCCAGGTTCAACATCACCGAGGTCATCGCCACCCAGAAGCCCAGCCGCTTTGTGATATATTTCGAGCGATCTTTAATTCGAGTCGCGTGTCCTGACAACTCATCAGCTGATCCGGACTGATTATCTCCCGCCAGATAGCTCTCGTACTGCCCGATCATTTCTGCCGAGGGTGCGGGGACCTTGGTGTCCGACGGAGTTTTCAGCTTTTCGAGAATCGCCTCGACGGTCGGTTCCTGTTTGCTGCCGTGCAACGCGAGTATCGTGGCATAGATGGGTTCGGCAATCTTTTCGGAAGTCTTGACTCCCGGCTTCAAATCCAACAGTTGGCTGGGCTGGGGCTTTGTTTTACCAGCTTCAGAGTCCAGCCAATCTGGGTGCGACTTCAGGCTGAGGACGAATTGCCGGTCCTTTTCGGCCTCGCCTGCTTGACGGGCCTCGCCTTCGAACGTCTTCTTGAAGACAGATCGGTTCAGATCAAAGCTGAAAAAGCCAATGCCCCATAGTCCGACGACGCCAGCGAACGCCAGAAACAATCCCACAAATGCGTTTTTCCGCCAGCGCGAACTGAAGAGTTCACCGTAAGACCCCAGTTTTTTCTTCAATTGATCGTCATTGATTGCTTGCCATTGTTCCGGCTCTTTCAGATTGCGACGGATCAAAATGGCCAGCAATGCCGGCACGGCTCCGATGACGAACATCGTACGCCAGGCGCTTCCGACATAGTTGCTTTCTTCCAGCTCGGTCAACACCAGACTGATGACTGCGGCCGAGATATTGCCAATCGCTGACAACGCCTGCAGTAGCCCCAACGCGAACGGGCGTGCCCGAATCGGCATGACTTCCGCAACGAGCGACACGCCGACGGCAAATTCGCCTCCAACTCCCAGACCCGTTAAGAAGCGGAAGAAGGAGAAACTCCACACGTCCCACGAGAGAGCGCTTAAACCAGTGAATGCAGAGTACAAGAGAATCGTCCACATCATCGTCTTCGCACGGCCGATTCGATCGCCCAGAATGCCGAAGCCCAAACCTCCCGTGGCCCAGCCAATCAAGAATATCGAGGTTGTAATTCCTGAATAGAATTCAACATCCGCCTGGTTCGGGGACATACCCGGTCCGGGAGCCAGCAATTCTCGCAGGGCCGGAACACGGGCCAGGTTGAACAACTGCTGGTCCATGGTGTCGAACAGCCAGCCCAGGGCGGCCACAATCAATACGAACCAATGGTACCTGTTGAGTTCCTTGTACCACGGCCCGGTTTGAGGGGCAGAATCGGCGGGACCGGACGACATCTCATCAAAACCATGCATGCGGGCACCTTCGGACTGCGAGAGGGTGGATCATCAAGCCGGGAATCTCCAAAACAGTCCGTCAGTACAACCGATCAAGATCCGTTTATCAAGGAAGACGCCATTTGCAGGGCTGCTCACCGCAATTACCCGTTGGCCAGTTGAGTCGATGGTGATCTGTGTTAGAATGGAATTTCGTGATATGTTTCAATAAGTTAGAGAGCCGCGCTGCTCGGCCGGATGCAGTCTCAGCCAAGGACAGGCGTGAAAGACAACTAGATATCTGATCGCGGATGGGAACCCTTCCCACCGCGGATCGAATGGCCTGCCTGCCTCGCTGATGGACTACAATGCCAACCGACGCTCCTGCCGATATTGAATTCTCCATTCCGTTCGTGCATCGCCTGCGGTTTACTCGGGACATCCTGGGTGCCGATGAGAAAGTGCTGCTCGATTTGCTGGAGCCTTCGGGCGAGTTGCCTCCGCGCGTGCAATTCTGGGTTGATGAGTCGATCGCCCAGGCCCAGCCTGACTTGCGGCACCGCCTGCGGGCGTTTGTCATGCGGCACGAAGGCCGGATCACTCCCACCGGCAACATCCAAGTCCTGCCGGGTGGAGAAATCGTCAAGAACGACATTCACCTGCTGGAGCGCATGCTGAAGGTCTTTCACGCCGCAAACCTGGATCGGCGGAGTTACATCGTCGTCATCGGTGGCGGAGCGGTCCTGGATGCCGTCGGGTTCGCAGCCGCAATTGCCCATCGCGGAATTCGCCTGATTCGTCTACCGACCACAACGCTGGCCCAGGCCGATTCGGGCGTCGGGGTCAAGAACAGCGTCAATCTGTTTCACAAGAAAAATTGGCTGGGAACATTCGCCGTGCCGTGGGGGATCATCAATGACTCCTCGCTGCTCAGCAGTCTGCCCGATCGTGATTTCGTTTGCGGATTCTCCGAAGCGGTCAAAGTCACCCTGCTGAAGGATGCGGCTCGGTTTCACGAACTGTGCAGCCTGGCAACCCGAATTCGCGAACGCGACATGGCGGCCGCCGAACCAATGATTCGGATCTCTGCCGAATTCCATCGAGCGCACATCACCCGTGGCGGCGATCCCTTCGAAATGCTGGAGGCCCGGCCGCTCGATTACGGCCATTGGTCGGCCCACAAGCTCGAAGTCATGAGCGACTTCCAGTTGAAGCACGGTGAAGCTGTCGCGATTGGCGTGGCGGTGGATACGGTTTACTCATCCCTGATGTTTGGGCTGCCGAAATCGGATGTGGCGAGCGTTCTGAAGTGCCTCGATGACTTGGGACTGGTCCTCGATCATCCCGTCTTGCACGACACAGCGACGTTGTTCGCCGGGTTGGAAGAATTCCGCCAGCATTTGGGAGGCCGCCTGACCCTCACGATGCTGGAAGCAGTAGGGCGTCCCTTCGAAGTCCACTCGGTCGACTATGCCAAAATGGGAGAGGCGATCGCGCAAGTGGCGGCGTTCGCAAAAACGCAGCAAAGCGGACGACGCAAGCAACGGGTTGTCTAATTTGGACTGCGGCGATTCAGCGCCGCTTTCTAATTTCATTAGGCATGGAAATACCCGCGAGTCGACTTCTCCCAACAGACTCGCAAGTTGGTTCGACAGATCAGCCGGCATAGGAAAGCGGCGATGAATCGCCGCAGTCCAAAGGTTGGAACTGGCAGTCGCGATCCTATTGTCTTACGATGCGGGCGCGAGTCAGTCGCTTTCCCATAGCCCAACGTGTCGCATGCGCCCAGAGTTATCCGAGTCGTACGCCTTCTGCCGAGCATTGGCGAAACGCGCCGGGAACTTCTACTTCGCGTTCTGGTCACTCCCCGCGGACCGCTTTTGGGCAATGTGTGCCCTGTACGGTTTCACGCGCCTTGTGGACGACGCGGGCGACGACCCCGCACTGCCTCTGGAGCAACGTGCTTTACTCCTCCATCAGTGGCGGCAAAACCTCACGGCGGCACTCGCTGGTGATACCTCGCGGCATGTCGTGTTTCCAGCGTTGATCGACACGGTACAGAAATACCAGATTCCCCCGGAGTATCTGTTCGCACTGATTGACGGTGTGGAGATGGATCTGCAACCGGTCCCTTATGAAACTTTTACCGACCTGACGAAGTACTGCTACCACGTCGCCGGCGTCATTGGTTTGTGCTGCATTCACATCTGGGGCTTTCAAGGCGAAGCTGCGAAACCGGCCGCCGTCATCTGCGGCCAGGCGTTTCAACTGACCAACATCCTGCGCGATCTGCGCGAGGATTTTTCCAACGGCCGCTGTTATTTGCCCCAAGCCGATATGTCCCGGTTCCAGTACTCGACCGAGGATCTGGCGACCGGCGTACGAGACGAGCGGTTTCGCGAACTTATGGCTTTTGAAGTCGCCCGAGCCCGCCAACTCTACGCCACGGGCGGCGAGCTGACGCAATATCTCTCGCCCGTCGGAAAGCCCATCTTTGACACAATGGTGAAGCTCTATCGCGGGTTGCTCGATGAAATCGAGCGGTGCGAGTACGACGTCTTTTCGAAGCGGATTCGCTTGAGTACGTGGCGGAAGTTGCGTTTTGCAGCCGGAGGAATGCTGCAGCGGTTTCTGTAGCCGTAGGAAATTACTACAACTTCGGCGGCTTCTGCCACAACAGCCGCAGACCGTTGAACACCACGATCACGGTGCTCCCTTCGTGCCCCAGCACTCCCAGCCACAAGGGGAGGCTGACAAACGTTGAAATCACCAGCACGAAAATCACGCCGAAGGCAAAAATCATATTCTGGCGGACTCGCTGCCGCGCAACCCGGCTGATCCAGACCGCGAGCGGCAATGCTCGCAAATCGTCGCGCATCAGTACGACGTCGGCCACTTCCAGAGCCACGTCAGTCCCCGCACCGCCCATTGCAATGCCGACACGTGCGGCGGCCAATGCGGGAGCGTCGTTGACGCCATCTCCGACCATCGCCACGACGTGACCATTCTCAGACAGTCGACGCAGTTCCGTGACCTTTTGGTCTGGTAACAGTCCCGCCCGTACGTCATCGGCATGGACCGTTTTAGCGACCGCCTGAGCCACTCGTTCGTGATCGCCCGACAAAATGACAACCTGACCAATTCCGAGCCGCTTGAGTGCATCGATTGTCGGTGCTGCCTCAGGCCGCGGCTGATCTGCCACGGCGATGGCTCCAAACAAACCCGCTTCACCCGTCACGATCAGCAACGTAGTCTGTCCGGAATTTCGCAGTCGCTGAGCCTGCTCCAGCAATTCGGGAGGCACCGTGATTTGATGTTTCTCGAACAGCCCTTCGCGACCAATTCCCACCCAGGTGCCATCAATGTGCCCATGTACGCCCAATCCCGTGTGACTGTCGAAGTCGGTAATGGGAGCGTCAGAAATGGTGACTTCGCGCCGCCGGACTTCGGCCAGAACCGGGGCCGCCAGTGGATGTTCGCTGCGCCGTTCAACTGCCGCAGCCAGGCTCAACAGCCTCGACACATTCGCTCCGGCTGGCGTCCAGACTTCCGTGACGCTGGGTTTACCCACGGTAACGGTGCCAGTCTTGTCGAAGGCAACAATGTCAACGAGCCCTAATGATTCCACATGTGCGGCTCCCTTAAATAGGACACCGCCCAATCCGGCACGAGCAATGGCCGACAACATGACAGAGGGCGCGCCCACCACAACGGCACACGGTGAGGCAGCGACCAGCAACACCATGGCGTGATAAAACGCCCTATTCCATTCCATTCCGACAGCGAACCGCGCCCCCAATAACACTACGAGCGAGAACGTGAGGACTCCGATCACATAAGGTCGCTCCCAGGATTCCACGAACTGCTGTGTGGGTGTCTTCTGCGCTTGCGCTTCCTGCACCATCTGCACGATGCGTTCCAGGGTGGTATCGGCTACCGCCTTGGTCATCCGGACGAGAACGCTGCCCTGGCCGTTGATCGTACTCGCGAACACATTCGCTCCAACCGGCTTGTGAATCGGTTCGCTCTCGCCGGTGAGCGTCGCTTCATCTGCCCAAGTGTCTCCCTCGCAGACCACGCCGTCGACAGAAAATCTTTCTCCCGGCCGCACGCGAACAATGTCACCCACCTGCAACGAATCGACCAGCACGATTTGCCCATCGGGATTGCCATCTCTGATCAGCAGTGCCTCGCGTGGCCTCAACTGAATCAGCGCTTCGATCGAGCGTGTCGTCCGATACATCGCGAACGCTTCCAGCGTGCCACTGAGCGAGAAAAGGAACAGCAACACCAGCCCCTCGCCCCAGTCGCCGATCGCTGCCGCGCCCAATGCAGCTACGGTCATCAACAAGTCGACATTGAGTTCGCCCCGCAATAAGTCGGCGAAAGCACTGCGGGCCGGTCCGTGCCCTCCCGCGAGATAGGCGCCGATCACGAGGAGCGCAGTCGCGGTCTCAAAGCCAGAAAAATGGAGCGTATTGAACCAGACCGCCAAGCCGCCCAGCACCGCACACACGACGGTGGAAACGGCCCCCACCAGTGGCAGTTGGGCCCCCGGGCTGGAGGTTGAGTCAGAACAAGGTCCGCCGGCGGGTCCGTGGTGACAGGGCATGGTGGTTTTTATGGATGCTCATGGCCGACGCTGCCAGCGTCGGTTGGGATGGATTGTTGCGACAAAAAAACTTGAGGACAGACAGAACTTTCGATGACTTAGCGGTGTCATAGCGACATCGAATGCTAACTCTGACCGGGCGAACCGTCACCTGATCACTTGGCTTTCACAACTGTGATTACTCCCCCCACAAGAATAGTAGCGGAATAAAAGATGGCCGGCAGCGACATCGTGAAAAGTTGATGTCGATGTCCATAACACACTGGCCAAGTTCCTAAAGAGACGTAAAAATCTATGAAATGCTCTGCTCGCTCCAGATCGATACGATATAATCGAACGTGTTCCCATTACGCTGAAGATGACTTGTTTGTCACTGAAGCGGGCCGAAAGGAACTGGCCATGATGAAAAATGCGGTCGGTCGTCCGATGGAAATTCTGCTGGTCGAGGATTCCTTGACCTCGGGGACATTCACCATCGGCGCCTTGCGACAGGGGCAATTTCAACATCGCTGCACTTGGTTGCGCGACGGCGAACAAGCTCTGGAATTCCTGCATCAGCGCGGGATGTATGGACGTGCCCCGCAGCCCGATTTGATCCTGTTGGATCTCGGCCTGCCGAAGATCGACGGCCTGCAAGTGCTGTCTGAAATCAAGTCCACTGATCGACTTAAGCTCATTCCCGTGGTCATCATGACCGGCAGCACCGACCCCGCCGAGCGTGAGCGCGCCGAACAACTGCACGTCGCCAGTTATGTCGAAAAGCCGGTCAACCTGGAGAAGTTCCTGGTACTGGTCAAAGAGCTGAAGGCCTACTGGCAGTCTGACTTGCTGTTGCCGGAGACGCACGAGAGTGCCGCGTATGCCGGTTCTTAGCGTCCTGACGGCAATCTGGGTAATCAATCGCCTAAATACTGCTGCCGTGGGGACTTTCTACGCCACGGAATTGACAAAAAACGTCAAATTTCGCCTTTGACTTCTGGAATCCACTCGAAAACGTTTCCCTCCGGGGATAAAATCCTTCCCACAGACGCACCCGGTGTGTCTACGAACAGACTGACGTCTTTAGCTTGAGGACTGCCCGTGGCCGTTGATATTGGAACGAAGACCGAACAAAAGACCCTCAACGGGGCGGATATTTTGGTCGAGGCCCTGATTCGCCATGGTGGAGACACCATTTTCGCGTATCCAGGTGGATGCAGCATGCCGCTGCACCAGGCTTTGACTTTCCGCTCCGATAAGATTCGCACAATTCTGCCGCGACATGAGCAAGGCGGAGCCTTCGCCGCTCAAGGTTACGCGCGGACGACCGGCAAGGTAGGCCTGTGCATGGCCACCAGCGGTCCCGGTGCCACGAATCTGGTAACCAGCCTGGCTGATGCGAAGCTCGACAGCATTCCGCTGATCGCCATCACGGGGCAGGTGCCGCAGCAAGTCATCGGGACCGACGCGTTCCAGGAAACCCCGATGTGCGAAGTTTCTCGCGCGATCACCAAGCATCACTACATGGTGACCGCGTTCGAAGACATTCCGCGAATCGTCAAGGAAGCGTTCCACATCGCCTCGACCGGCCGCCCCGGTCCCGTGCTGATCGACTTCCCCAAGAATCTGCAGATGACGACGCGCGTCGGCGAACCCGACTACGATCCGCCGATGAATCTGCCCGGCTATCGCCCCGCGAAGCCCAAGGCCGTCAACGCGAAACAAATTCGCGAAGTGCTGAATGCCATCCGCGATGCCAAGCGACCGGTGTTCTACGTCGGTGGCGGTATGGTCAACGCCGAAGCGAGCGAAGAGTTTACGAAGTTCGCGCGTAAGACGGGCATTCCCGTCACGACGACCGTCATGGGCATCGGCACCTTCCCCGGTGACGATCCTCAATCGCTGCACATGCTGGGCATGCACGGTACGGTCTACGCGAATTTCGCCGTCGATCAGGCCGATCTGTTGATCGCCTTGGGTGTCCGCTTCGACGATCGCGTCACGGGCAAGTTGTCCGAATTCGCCAAGCATGGCAAGATCGTCCATGTTGACGTCGATCCTTCGGAAATCAGCAAGAACAAGCACGCGGATATCGGCATCATCGCCAATCTGAAGGAAGTTCTCCAAGCCTTGAACGCGATGATTGAGGATGAAGACATCCCGCAAATCAAGGACTGGGTGGCTCAGTGTCAGGCGTGGAAAACTCAGTATCCGCTGAAGTACAAAGATCAGGGCGACGACATCCTGCAACAGTACGCCATCGAAGAAATGTGGCGTCAGACGAAGGGGATGAACGCCTACGTGGCAGTCGGTGTCGGTCAGCACCAGATGTGGGGTGCCCAGTTCTACAAGTTCGACAAACCGCGTCACTGGATGAGCAGTTCAGGTCTCGGCACGATGGGCTTCGGCTTGCCGGCTGCGATGGGGGCTCAAGCCGCTCATCCGGATAGCCTGGTCATCGACATCGATGGCGATGGTTCATTCCAGATGAATATCCAGGAACTGGCCACGCTGCAGTGCGAACGTCTGCCGGTCAAGGTGTTGCTCTTGAACAATCAGCACTTGGGCATGGTCGTTCAGTGGGAAGACCGTTTCCACGCCGGTAACCGAGCCCACACGTATCTCGGCCCGGTTGATCACGTCGAAGCAACGGGGCAGGGCTCGGGTGAGATTCGCGAAGAAACCTATCCGAACTTCGTCAAGATCGCCCAAGGCTACGGCATCAACGCGAAACAGGTCCGCAGCAAAAAGCTGTTCCCGGCCGCGTTGAAAGAAATGATCGAAACCCCAGGGCCTTATGTCTTGGACGTCATTTGTCCGTACACCGAGCACGTGCTGCCGATGATCCCCGGCGGTAAGACGGTCAAAGATATTTTGATCGAATAGAAGAACGAACTGAAGTGATTTGAAAGGCCGGCATCTCAACAGAGATGCCGGCCTTTTTGTTTTGGCGTTCGATCAAGTGTCGGGCGTGACTATTCACGACCCCCACCAATTGCACTTGAACACTGTTCGATAAACATCCCCATTTGTGGGTCAGTTGATTCCAAGCTGATGTAAACCTTTCGATTGTCAGCAAATCCCTCAATGATGAAATCAGCCCTGAAAAATCCAAATCTAGAATGAGAGACCAGTTTTATTGATTCCCAAGGAATGCACAAAGTAAACATTTCCGGCGTTCTCCAACACAATCCGAGGGGACTGCATGCCATCAGTTGATCCGGGCCTCCACCTGCAACGGAAGGCTTAGAAAACGCCAGCTGAATAGGTCCGCATCGCACCCAATCAACCGCCGGCATATCTGACTTGGCCAGAAACCGTTGCTTTAGAAGATCTACGATTTCCCAGTAACGGCGAAGGCAGACCATCAAATAAATCAGGAATACGAAAAACAGGAATACGAAAAAGCCTAGGACTAACAAACCCAATCCACTACCAATAACAAACACCATTGATGGATTTGCAGCTGATATTAGCGGCGACATCGAACATCGCTCCGAATCAATTCAATCTGCGTGACGCTTGTGTGAATTCTGTTCGGCACAGTCTGTCGTAAATCACCGGTCAACGAAAATCGTAGACCCAACTCCGCGTCTAACGCTGTGTCAGCAAATACGCTCCGCCAGCCGCAAGCACACCTGCCAGGATCGCAAAGAAGATCTTCCACGCGCTGTAGGGTCGTTCGCCCTGAACCTCGCCCGTCCCGCCGTTGATCGCTACTTGGTACAGCTTGCCTTTGTATTGATAGGCCAGCAGCCACAGCGGTAACAACAGGTGTTTGTAGGTAATCGCGTTGTATTGCGTATTGAGGCGATCAATCCGTTGCTCATCACCGCCGATACGCTTGCGAACGTCTTGATTGAGTGCCGCTTCCGCTCGACCGCGCGCACCCTGCAGCCCCTCTTCAATGGTGATGTCATACGTTCGCGCGAGGAACCCTGCCAGCATCTGCTGATTGAACGGCTTGCATTCCTCGAGCGGCCACGGCTCCAGAGCCTGTGTCATCCATTCCGGCAACCCTTTCGAGGCAAAGCACAGGACATCGTCGAAGAAGCGATGAAATGACCCGTAAGCGCTGGTCCAGTTCGTCCGCTGTTCGCGACGCTCGTCCTTTCCTGAACCGACTGTCACATAATAGTGATCGCCACGTTGTCCCGTATAGCGCGTGAAAGTCTCGAAATCGAACGTCCAATAGGGTTCGTACACGCCTTGAAATTTGCCGGTGACTCCCTTTTGCTTGAATTCGTTCGGCGCAAACCACCGCGCCTTTACCCAGGCTCTCAACTCTTGCGCAGCCCTCTCATGATCGATTAGAAAGGGTAATACGCCATCCACCGGTACACGAAATTCGGATGTGTGAATATTCTCGCGCTGGATCGGAGAGGCGCAGTAAGGACATTCGCTACTGGTCAGCGTACCCGTGAAGACTACCTGTCCGCCGCACGAGGAACAACGGACTTCGCTCGTCTGTTGTTCGTCCTGGACACCTTCGCGCCGCAGCTCCTGCAGCCGGGCCAGCATGCCATCAAAATCCTGCTCGGCAACGACCGCCTCCGGTTGGAACTCCAGATCTTTCTCAAAGCCACAAAACGGGCACTTGAGATGCTGAGTCCCCACCGTAAACTCGAGATCAGCACCACAGCCTTCGCAGGGAAAGATGCGTCCCTTGCCGTCATCGATCGCCTCACCGACACCACGTGTTGAGCCTTGGCCTGCAACAACGGCGGGCACTTCTTCATCTTCAGGCGAACTCGGCAACGCTGGCGGCATGGTGCTGTTCCTGACAGATTGATTTTGAATGGGAGCCGATATTCTATCTTGGCCACCGATTTTGAAAACCGAGGAGTCGCCGGAGCAGGTCGGCCGGACAATCCTACCACGCAATTGTTGGACGGCGTGAAGCGGATGGCGGACAGGATTGTCCCGCCGGCATCACTAAGAAGAACGAACGGCTCGCGAAGCGGATCACTCGAATTCCAAGATCTCACCATTTTCCGGCCCGGAGTCACGGCACTCACTAGCTCCCGCCACTTCAATGGTGTAGAATCTTCATTCCTCACGCTGCCGCCAGCCATTGCCTCAACGCAACATGAAGTGGCAAAAGAGGTTCGGTTCACTCTCGTCGTTTTTTCCACACAGAGTACGAACCGAGTTACTCAGGAATCAGTCCTACTGATGTGGGACCACCCGAGCGACAAAACGTGGAACGCCAGAGGGCGTAGCTCAGTCGGTAGAGCAACGGACTTTTAATCCGTAGGTCCTGGGTTCGAATCCCAGCGCCCTCACTTGTTTTCGGTCTTCAAATGCGGATAGGAATTCGCTGAGGCCCCCTCTGAGATTCGCCGAGAATACCGTTTTCGGTGGTCTATTGAGACTGCCAGAATCGCTCCTGTGCCTGCTCAGCACGGATTGCATCCTTCCCGGGCCTGACTGCTCCTCCGGCCCGATTGCCAACTTCCTTGAATAGGTTCAGTTCCGCCGTGCAACACGCTGCCATTATTTTCGACTGCGATGGGACACTCGTTGACTCTATGCCCGTGCATTACGAAGCGTGGATCTTGACGCTTCGGCGGTATGGTCTGGATCTCAGCGAAGATGAATTCTATGCCCTGGGTGGCTGGCCCACCTATCAAGTGGCGGAACATGTCATCAAGCGGGCCGGTGTGGACCTGGATGTGACTGCGATCGCCCACGAAAAAGAAGCCGAGTTCGAGCGTCATCTCCACCTGGTTGAGGCCATCCCGCCGGTCACCGCGGTGGCCCATGCACATCACGGAAAAATCCCCCTCGCAGTGGCCACTGGTGGCATGCGGCATATCTGCGAAGGCCTGCTGAAATCGGCCGACTTGCGGCATCTGTTTGAGACGGTCGTCACGTGCGAAGACGTCACAAAACATAAGCCTGCTCCGGATATCTATCTCGAGGCCGCACGACGCCTGGGGGTTACACCTTCGCTCTGCCTGGCCTATGAAGATACCGATCCCGGAATTGTCGCCGCCCAGGCCGCTGGGATGAAAGTGATTGACGTGCGAACGTTGTTTCAACCACGGCGAGTCTCTGGTTGAACCAGACTTTGTCTGGCCGTGTCAGGTCCCTATAATTCAGTCGTTTGACGCTCCAGGCTTGGAGCCGACCTCTTTCTGACAACTTGCCGGTCACCCGCTTCCAATATGTACCCGTCGATGTCCTTGCCCGCCCTTGCGTCATGCCTTTCCGATCTGGAGATCGCACAATTCCATGATCAGGGATTCTTGATTGTCCGCGGCTTGATTCCTGACGCGGTGCGAGAAGCCATGGTCGCGGTGACTCAAGCGGGTCTCGCCCACGAAATCGCGCCTGTCGAATTCGAGGCTGAAGTGCGGTACCCCGGGTCGCCAGCGTCACTGGAAGCTGCGGGGGGGCGCACAGTCCGACGGCTCAAGCAGGCGTATTCGCGAGACCCAGTCTTCGGCGAATGGATGTGCAGCGAACCGCTGGCGGGCCGCTTGCAGCAACTGTTTGACGGCCGGCGCGTCGTCATGCCGCTGGCCCATCATAACTGTGTGATGACCAAGCAACCGCAGTTCAGCAGCGATACGCTGTGGCATCAGGATATGCGGTATTGGTCTTACGCACGTCCCGACTTGATCAGCGTCTGGTTGGGACTCGGCGAAGAGCATCCCGAAAATGGTTGCCTGTGGGTCATCCCCGGCTCGCATCGGATGTCATTCCGTCCGGAACAATTTGATGCGGCTCTGTTCTTCCGGACCGATCTGCCTGAGAACCAGGAGTTGATCCAAACCAAGATCCCTGTCGAACTGCAACCGGGAGACGTCCTGTTCTTTCATAGCCTGACATTCCACGCGGCTAGCAAGAACTACACCAACCAGCCCAAGTTTTCGGCCGTCTTCACCTTTCGCCCGGCTGACAATCTACCGCGCCCAGGCAGCCGTTCTGCCGCTGCCGCCGAGTTACTCCTGCCTGACATGCCTCAAGCCTGATGCGTTGAATCTCCGCGGCAGAACCGACATCATGGCAGTCCTGTAGCCGCAATCGCCAGACTGCGGACCAGATCGTCAACACGGCTGGAGCTCCAGGGAGTTCTGCTACAACTGCTTCGTCGTTGGGGAAGGCTCTGGGATGATTCTTGATCGTTTTAAGCTCAATGGCCGAACTGCACTCGTGACCGGCGGAGCTCGTGGCCTGGGGCAGTCGATTGCCTACGGCCTGGCTCAGGCTGGAGCCGATGTGGCCTGCGTTTCCAAGTCGGGTCAGGACGATGAGATCGCGGAACTCGTCCGTTCGACGGGCCGGCGGTATCTCGGCATCAAGGCGGATTTGAGCCAACCGCAGGAACGCCAGGGGATCGTGGCTCAAGTCGAACAGGCTTTCGAGCGGTTGGACATCCTGGTCAACAATGCGGGTAACAGTGCTCGGCACGCTCCGGAAATCTTTCCCCTCGCCGACTGGCAGTCGATCATCGAACTGCATCTCAACGCGACGTTTGAGCTCTCGCAGCAGGCGGCGATCGGCATGCTGCGCCACGGACGCGGCAAGATCATCAACATTGGATCGGTCATGAGCTTCGAAGGTGGCTGGCACATTCCCGCTTATGCCGCCGCCAAACATGGAATCGCCGGATTGACCAAGTCGCTGGCCACCGCCTGGAGCAGCCGCGGGATCAATGTGAACTGTATCGCTCCGGGATATTTCGAAACCGACATGGCCGGCTTTCTCCGGAACGATCCCGTGCGCGGACCGCAGATCATGGATCGCATTCCTTGCGGACGCTGGGGCCAACCCGATGAGCTGATGGGACTGGCAGTCTATCTGGCTTCAGATGCGTCGAACTACATGCACGGCAGCATCATCCCGATCGACGGCGGCTGGCTGGCACGTTAGAGTGCGGCGTAGTCCCATTGCCGCACCAACCTGATGGGAGGGCGAGGCTCCTGCCGAGCCGAATGCGAGCTTTAGCTCGGCGACCGCCGGAGGCTAATTCTGCGGCCTCCGGCGGACGCCGACCTGCGGTCGTGTTAGGCTCGGCCGGAGCCTCGCCCTCCCATCCGGTCATTTCCAGATAAGAATGCAAAAACTCCAGCCCAACGATGATCTCGCGGGGCTGGAGTTCGGTTTCAATTGCGATGCCGTAGCAGCGATCAGTTCAACGCGACCACACGCGTCTTGGCGACCGATACTCGGCCGGTATCGTCGGTCACCCGGACTTGAACCGTCCGGAGACCGGTTTGGCTTCCCTGGCCTCGGAACTGGACATGCCGCAGGATCTGGCGAACCGATTCCTGGTCGACATCGGCCGTGAACGTGATAACCAGCGGCACTCCACCGCGGCCGCCGGTGACACTGCCGATCACAGTCTTGCCCTGCTTCAACTGGCCGTTGCTCAGAGCACGAATCTTGGAATCTCCCGACCCGAAGGTTTGTAACTTCAATTGATCCCCTGACTGGGCACCATCCGTGATCGTGAAGTTGACGACGCCATTCTTGTAGTTCGGCGAATCCGTGTCAGTCAGTTGGGCCTGCGAGGAAACGTTCACCGGCCGGCCCGACGTTGAGAACAGCGTTCCTTCATCGAGCGTCACCGCTGGCGTTTCGGGCTGAGCCGTGACATTGACCGTCAGGCTGACGACGGTCGTACGATTGTCTCCGGTGGTGGCGAGGTTATTGTCGGTCCCTCCGTCGGTCACCCTCACAGTCAAAACGGCTTGACCATTCGCATCAGTCGCCGGTTGATAGCGGAATAATCCAAGCGCGGCTCCCGGCGTATAAACCAGAGTCGGGTTCGGGATGATCTCGGGGTGATTGCTGGTGACCCGCACGTCGAAGATCTGATCCGGTTCACCCACACCTGCTGACAAGCCCGTCAGAAACACGGCTTGTTCGGGTGCATCCTCGTCGATGGTGACCGGACCACCGAGGCTATTGATTGTTGGTGCACCGTTGGCCGCGATTACGTTGACTGTCAGTACGCGGGCGGTCACGTTCCCACCAACATCGGTGACGGTCACCGTAATATTTGCGGTTCCGGTCTGCCCAATATTCGGCACGAATGTCAGCGAGGCCGTCGGCGCATCCGGGCCAGTGATAATTGCCGGATCGGAAATCAAGTCGGTATTGTCGCTCGTGGCCGTCACGCTGAAGGACTGGGTTTCACCAGGACCTCCGCTGAGACCCGTCAAGGTAATCGTGGTGGGCCCGGAATTCTGATCGATATCCACAGGGCTGCTGATCGGATCAATCGTCGGAAGATCATCAAAGCCAACGACATTGACAATCAGGTCTTGCACGGTTGTCCCGTCGTCACCGTCGCCGAGAGTCCGATTCAGGCCGCCGTCTCTCACTGTGATCCGCAGGATGGCGCTACCAGACTGATTCGCGACGGGCGTGAACGTCAGAGTGCCACTGGAGCTGGGACTCGTGTAGATGATCTCGGGATTGGCAATGAGTGACGGATTCAGCGATTGGACAGTAACGGAGATCGGCTGCGTCTCACCACCACCGGCGGAGATACCCGTCAGTGACACGGCCTGTTCCAAGTCGTTTTCATTAATGTCCACCTCGTCCAACGCGTCGATCGTCGGCAGGTCGTTGACCGCACTGACGGTCACATCGAAGAAAGTTGAAACCGACAGATTATCGCCCGTCGTCGCCAGATTATTGTCGGCCCCGCCATCAGTGACAGTTACCGTAATTCTCGCAGACTTATTAGGCTGAATCCCGTTCGGTTGATTGGCGACCGGCTTATAAGTCAACGTTCCGGTCGTACTCCCCGTGTTATGTTGCACGGACGGATTGGGAATCAACGTCGTGTCACTGCTGGTGGCAGTCACTTCAAAGGTCTGGTTGCCGTCGCCCGCGCCGGGTGTCAGACCACTCAGGTTGACCGTCTGCGTGTTGGCATCCTCACTAATCGTTGTCGTCCCACCCAGTGGCGTGATGGTGGGATTATGATTTACAGCGTTGATCACCACATTAAAGGTCTGGGTATAAACCAGATTGTCGGCATCATCCAGGAAATCGTTATCCAAGCCTGGATCGGTGAGAGTCACCGTGACGACGACCGTACCACTCTTACCTGGAAGTGGTTGATAGAAGAGCGTGGCAGACGTATTGCCGGAGACAAAATTGTCGGTCGGATCAGGCAGCACGGACGGATCGCTGCTGACCGCGTTGAACCTCAAACTCTGGGTTTCGTTGGGCCCGGCAGTAATCCCGCTGACGGTCAAGGTCTGAACAGTCGCGATGTCCTCGTCGATCGGTGCCGGGTCGAGAATCGTGTCGAAGTGCGGCGCATCGTTGACCGGATTCACGACCACGGTAAACGTCTTGGTCGTGACGCCGTTGTCTCCGGCGGTCGCCAGATTTCCATCGAGTCCGCCGTCGGTCACGACAACGGAAATGATTACTGTGCCATACTGATTGGGATTCGGCTGGAACTTCAGGCTGCCGGTCGAATCGGCCGAGACGTACGTGACAATCGGATTGGAAATGATGGCCGGCAGATTGCTCGTGGCCGTGACCCGCAGCGGTTGCGTTTCATTGGTTCCGGCGGTGATGCCTGACAGATTAATCGTGGTCTGCAGTGGAGTGTCTTCGGTCAGCGCTGCAGGATTGGGAATGTCATCCAGCGTGGGGAGATCATTGACGGCAAGAACCGTCACAATGATGGCCCGGGTAAAGATCTGGTTGTCATCCAATGTACCGAGATCGCCGTCCTGGCCGCCGTCCATCAAGGTCACCGTCAACACAGTTCCGCCCGACAGATTCGGGGTGATGCTATAGTCCAGTGTTCCCGTGTCATCTGGCGATGTGTAAGTAATGACGGGATTGGGGACCAGGGCCGTGTTGGAACTGATCACGCTGAACACCAGCGGTTGGGTTTCAAATGGCCCGGCCGAGATCCCCGTCAGGGGTATCGATTGCGGTCCTGCATCTTCCGCCACCGGCGTGATGATCCCCGGGGAGTCAAACACTGGCGTGTCATTGACGTCCAGGACCGTCACCGTGAATTGCTGCGAGAAGGTCTGATTGTCGCCCGCAGTGGTGAAGTCCGAATCGCTACCACCGTCTTCCACAGTCACCGTGATGACGGCTGTACCAAATGCATTCGGAGCTGCGCGGAACACCAGCGAACTCACGCTGTTGGGCGAGGTGTAATCAATCGACAGGTTGGGAATCAGGCCAGGATTGCTACTGATCGCGGACAAGCGGAGCGGCTGAGTCTCATGACCACCGGCCGAAATCCCCGACAGGCCGACAGATTGGGGCGGCGCATCTTCCGTGATCGGCAATGGGTCGGGAATGAAGTCCAGAGTCGGAGCGTCATTCACGGAGGTCACCTGCACGGTGAAGGTCTGGGTCACGGTCAAATTATCGGCCGTCGTGGCCAGATTGCCGTCCAGTCCACCATCAGTGACCTTGACCGTCATCGTCACGGTGCCATTGTAATCCAGATTTGACTGGTACCGGACGAGCGCCGTCGACGCACCAGTGGAGTATTCGACATTGGGATTCGGGATGATGTCGGGATGGTCGCTGGTCACGACAATCTGCAACGGTTGGTTTTCGGCAGCTCCAGCCGAAATTCCGGTCAACTGCAGGGTCTGTTGAGGTGAGTCCTCCAGGATCGGTGCCGGATCCACAATGGGATCGAGCGTGGGGGGATCATTGATCGGATTGACCACGACAGTGAACTGCTTGGTCGAGAAGGCATTGTCAGTGAGGGTCAATAGATTGCCGTCAAATCCGCCGTCTTCAATCTTGACGGTCACGACCGCGATCCCAAACTGATTGGGGGCCGGCGTGTAAGTGATCGAACCTGTATTGTTGGGAGACTGATAATTCGCGATCAGATTCGGCAGCAGCGCCGGATTGTTGCTGGTGGCCGTAATTTTCAACGGCTGGACTTCCCCACCACCTGCGGAAATGCTGTTCAAATCGACCGACTGCATTGGTGAATCTTCCGGAACAGCCCCCGGATTCAGAATCGTCCCCATCGTCGGCAGATCGTTCACGAAAATGGTGGTGATGTCCAGACCCCAGTCGACCAGCGAGCCACTCAGGCTGTTCTGCGAATGATCGACTATCTTTAACGTCCAGTCTCCATTGGGATTCTCACCCAGGAATCCGGCCATGGCCGCTTCGGGAATGACGAAGTCCACTCCGGTATCATCGACAAAAGCGGCATCGGTCACGGGAACTAATGCCGAATCGGTGAACGTCGTGGGAGTCTGGAAGACGTTCATTAACGTGCCACCGTTGCCGGTCGACATCGCAATTTCCGTCCCGCTGGGGGAAATCAAATAGATATCGAGATCACCACTGGCGGGGTGAGTGATGTTGAGATGCAGCTTGACGTCGAACGTGTAGGAATCTAACCCGTTGAAATTGATCGTGGAGAAGACCGGAGTGCCGTTGTCCGGGATCGGAGTCAGGGTCGAATCTGCCCCAGGGGGGAAAGTTACGGTCTTGGGCGCCACAGAAACTGTCGTCAGTGACAGGCCCCAGTCGTTGATCGTCCCCGTTTGACCGGTCAGCGTATCGGTGACTTCCAGGGTCCACGTCCCGTTCGGATCCTGGCCAATCAGCTGGCCCAGGGCCCCTTCGGGCACCAGATAGGTCGCCGGGATCCCGTCCTGAAATACATAGTCCGTAACTGGCGTCGAGATCGCCTGATCGTCAAACAACGTGCTGGCGGATCCAGCGATTCCAAACACATCCGCATTGTCTCCGCCATTCCCCGTGGTCAATACCACCCGCGTCCCGGTGGGCGAAATCAGCACCACGTTCAGGTCTGAGCTGCGGGTGTGGCTGATGTTGATGGTGACATCTGCATCCAGCATGTACGTATCGAGCCCGGCCACAACCAGGGTGGAAGTGAGCGTGCCATTATCAATCAATGCCGTCGACGTCGGTTGATCGAAGACTGTCGTCGTCAGGGTCCCTTCGGGAGGGGGTGGCAACGGATCGGGCTGCGGTAACACCTCGACATCGAATGTCGTGGAAGTGGTGAAACGGCCGTCTGACACAGTCAATGTAATCGTCGTCGTACCGGAACGGTTCGGCAGGGGGATGACGCTGATTTGCCGATCCGTGTCCGAACCCGTAAGCACCAGATGATCGTTCGGAACCAGGAACGGATCCGAAGACGTGGCCGTCACGGTCAGCTTGTCCGCCGCTGAGCGCGAATCACCCACCGTGAAGGCCAGCGGTCCGGTGCTCGTGTCTTCAGCAATCACCACGTTGGAGACGGCGGAAATGTTGGGGGGCAGGTTGGGATCGATGGAGACTTTGTCGAAGTAAACTTCGTACGCAGTGCCCAGTTGAGTACCGAATTGGACATTCGGGTTGTCGCCGGTGGAATTGGAATTGTCTGCCCATGTCACATACGCATCGCCGTCGAACGCCGCAACCCCGGTATTCGCACCGAAAGCATTGACGGTCGAGAAGTTTCGGAGATCGCTGCTGACTCCATCGCTGACCAGAACGCTGGGTGCAAACGTCACACCGCCGTCGCTACTCGACGAAATGTAGTATTGAACCTCGTTATTCGTGCGATTGTCGGTATCGGTTCCCGACCCCGCCACATCGTTTTTGGCGTCAAACCAGCCCACAACGACCAACCCCAATACGGGATCAACCGACAGACTGGGCAGGAATTGCGCCCGAGTCGTGCTATCGTCATTGACTTTGACGGGTGCACTCCAAGTCGTTCCGTTGTTATCCGAATACTTCAGAAAGACGTCCGGATTGTCACTTTCGTCAGGAATCTCATTCACATAGACCAGATACAGCCGACCACGGTTGGGACCATTACTGCGATCATAGGCGATTTGCGCATTGGCTCCCCGGTCCGCATTGCCAAAAAAGTCCAACTGATTGCCCAACGAATTATAAGGCTCACGGATCTGGGAATTCGTCGTGACCACTGGCTTGTCGTTAGTCAGCACCACGCCATTACCCACACCATTGGCATCACGATTCATGAAGATGGTGTTGGAACCTGAGGTTAGGCTCGGAGCTTGCTGTCGAACGATTGACAGGCCGCCATTGGGATCAATCGCCGGGTAGGCAAAATACTCCCTGAACGTATCTCCGAAGGGCACCGCCTCGGTGCTCAAGACGGGAAGAATTCCCTTACCGAATACCGGTCCAGTGACGACAGTGAACGTGTCCAAGAGCGTAAAAGATTCACCCGGCAATAACTCACGTTCATACGTCAGCCAGACTTGGTCGTCGATGGTCGAGGCACTGCTGGACGGTCCCACCGTCAAATGTGGGCGGGCCTCGAAACTGTCGTCCAGGAAGTTCGCGCAGAGAAACGTGTCGCCACCGTCTCCCGAAAACGCGTACACCGCAGCAGTCCCGTTGACATTATAGGCCACATGAATATTGCCGTAACCGTCGAACGCCACAGACCCTTCAGTTCGGTAATTCGTAAAGAACGAACTGACACCGTCCTGTGCAAAACCCAGCGGTTTCTGAGTCCAAGTCGCTCCCGCGTCCTCGGTAATGTAAAACAAAAGGTCCGTATTGCTGGTTTGGCCGCTGTCAGCAACGATGACAATCTCATTCGGATTGAGCGGATTGACGGCAATTTGCGTGTTGATCTGATCGCCGGTGGCCTGCGAGACATTGATGTCCGGGCCGGACACGGCCGTCATCAACGTCCGGCACTCCAAGACTTCCGAACTGGCCCCCACTTCTTGCACCGTGAATCCGCCGGGCTGGCGGCGTTTGGGTTTCGCCCCGAAGCGTCCGATGAAATGCCCTTTGAAGGACAAGAGCGAGCCGAACTTGCCAAACATGCTGGATTCTCCGAAATGATCTTTTTCAACGCGCAGGCACTGCAGTCGACCAGCGGGTTCAAACGCAGGCGCAAGAACAGCCTTCGTTGTCCATCCCACCTCTGATCGGCGTTCACATCAATACTTATCTAGCTCACTTGCGTCTCCCGGGGGGGCGACGCGCAGCAAGTTGCTCCGCCTTGGAATAACTCCATTCCTGGGATCATTCACCAAGGCCATTACAGTCCGCAGGGACTGGCCAACCCCAATTACCGGTTCACGGTAGCACAAGTCGAACCGAACGCAAGCCAAGTTCCAGCATCATGATGCCGAAGATTTCGACGTGTTAAACCGTACCGTTTTTAGGGTCTGAACAGTCTGTGAGTCAGCAGCCTCCGGAACACCGTTCGTGAGCTTCCGATCCAACCAAAAACAACAGACATCGCGTCTAGCAGGTGGATCAACCACCGCCATTCTCAACACGCAGAAGACTTCTCGTCTACCAAGTGTCCAACATCAACCACTGTTGAAGAGGTGTGAGACGTTCACGACTGTCACTCAGTTCCAGAATCGCAGCCACAGCGCTGAAACGCATCCGAGTTTCCCGATCTGGAATGAGCCAGCGAAGGCGGAGACGCACTCAAACTGGCGCCATCTTCGAATTCTTTGCCACCTTCGAATTCTTTGCTCGTGAACTTCAACCGCTGGACGGACCAAACCTCACCTGAATTCCTCGCGCCATCTTTGAAATCTTTGCTCCGATGTTCAGAGTCGCGGAACTGCGGGCAACGGCCCCGTGGCAGACGCTGCTAGCGTCTGCGTTCCGACGCCGGCAGCGTCGGCCACGGGGGCGACCTTAAAGGCAACTGACTTCCCTACATATCAAACATTCCGGCCACCATCAAATTTCAAAAACATCGCACAATCTGCTCTTCTGCCTCTCGAATCCCCTTCGATTTCAAATATATGCCGACCCCCATTTCAGTTCGGCCTCACCTACCTTCATGTGCGCCATCGAACCGGAGCGCCATCCCTTCACCCTTCACCCTTCACCCCCTCCCGGATAAGCTGTTCAAAGCCGATAAGCCGCCCCTGACATCCCAATGGAAGGAAGTCCGCGGATGAGTACCGCAGAACCGTCACTTGAGCCTGCCGTGCAGAAGGACTGGCTCGAACGAGCCAGCGACTTCTTGAATCCGATCCTGGTGAAAGAGACTCGGCAGGCGCTGAAAAGTCGCAGCTTCGTTTCGGTATTCCTCTTGATGCTGATCTCGAGCTGGTTGATCTCGTCGATTGGCGTGTTGTACGCCTATGGGCCGGAGCTGTCTTATGCGGCTGCCGGGCGCACCTTTTTCACCGCCTATTACACGGTATTGTCGATTGCCGTATTCATCGTCGTGCCGCAGGGAGCATTCCGTTCGATCCAAAGCGAACGCGACCTGCAGACCTTCGAAATGCTGACGATCACCACCCTGTCACCACGCAAGATCGTCTGGGGCAAATGGTGGTCGGCAGCCGTGCAAACCATTGTCTACTACGCGGCCATCGCGCCGTTCATGATGTTTACCAATCTATTGCGCGGCATCAGTCTGCCCTTTATTGCCTTCGTCCTGATCTGGTCCTTTGTGGGATCGATCTGTCTGGCGATGATTGCGATCACGTTCAGCACCTTTACCAAACAGCGACAGGCGTTCGGGTTGTTACAGTTTCTACTGGTGATGCCCCTGGTGATGACGCTGATTGGACTCCTGCAGCTCATGGCGGCAGTCAACGGTGAACTGCCGTTTGATGATGCCAAATTCTGGCTCGCACAACTCATCGTCGTCAGCCTGTTGATCCCGGCATTCGTGCTGTTTCGCCAGATCGCGACGGCCAATTTGAACTTTGATGGCGCCAACCGGAGTACGGGAATTCGGATCAGTTGTTTCCTGCTGCTGGTGATTTCACTCGCCTGGATGCTGCTGTTTGCCGATCCCAGCGTACTCTCCAGCCTGGCCGGTTGGGGGAGCGCACCGCTGCCGACGGAATTGGTCGTCACTTGGGTCGTCACGCTCGGAATCTGGCTGTGGCTGGTGGGCCTTTTCGCAGTGACGGAAGACGACCGACTGTCGCGCCGCGTGCGGCAGGAAGTTCCTCGCTCGCTTGTGGCCCGTTTCTTCGTCCTGCCATTTTTCCCCGGAGGCGGTCGCGGCTTTCTGTATTTCCTGATGTCGGTGTCCCTGTTTGCCGCCACCATGCTGTATCTGGTTTCCGTTTCGAAAAGCGCAGCTAGCCATGTCGATGTGAAGTTGCAGAGTCCGGGGATGATCCTCGCTGTCGTCAGCTACCTGTTGTTTTACATCGGCCTGACCTCGTTCCTGGGCCGGTCGATTCGAAAGATCGGCACGGACTTGCATGCGGCTCACGCCCGGGTGCTCGGAATCCTGATGACCAGCACCGGAATTATCGGTCCGTTTCTCTTTGTCTTCTGGGACTACCGGTTCACTCAGACGACGCCCTCCCTGATGATCACCAATCCGTTCTATACCTGCTACCGGCTGATCTATGAGTCTGACAACTCTCCCCCGTTGGCGGCTATTGCGGCACTGGGCGCGCTCGGATTACTCCTCAATCTCAAGAACCTGTTTGCTGGCATTCGAGAACTCATGACAACAACTGCGGAACCAAGCGCTCCCACATCTTAGATCGGGACCAGGCTGAGACAGTCCGATTTCGAATGAATTAAAACCCCACGCAGAGCCATCACAAACCAATCGCGTATTGAATCTTAGATTGGCTGTCGCCAAGACCTATTCGTGTCATTGGTGTGATTCGTGGTTCTTCTCTTTTGAAATTTCTCAACCACGAATCACACCAATGACACGAATAAGAAAGGATCGCGCTCGACACCTATGTCCCATTATGTGATCGGAATCGAGATCGGCGGCACCAAGCTGCAACTGGCCCTGGGGCAAGGCATCTCGGCAGACTTCAAAGGATTCTGGCGCGGCCAGGTTTCCGCAACGGCCGGTGCGGCAGCGATTCGTGAGCGCATCCAGCAGGCCATCCCCGAACTGTTACAGCAATCGAACGTCAGCCGCGAAGACGTGGCCGGAATCGGCATCGCGTTCGGCGGCCCGGTCGACACGCAGCGAGGAGTCACACTGGTCAGCCATCAAGTCGACGGCTGGCACGATTTCCCGATCGGCGATTGGGTCCGTTCAGAACTCGGCTGGCCCGCAACCCTGCAGAACGATGCCGACAGCGCGGCGCTCGCAGAGTCACGCTACGGAGCCGGGCAGGGCTTTGACCCGTGCATGTACATGACAATCGGCTCGGGCATCGGCGGCGGCCTGGTGATTGGAGGCCGGATCTATCGTGGCAGCGGCGCAGGAGCCCTCGAAATCGGCCACCTCCGTCCCGGACAACTTCCCAAGCATCTCCCATTGGGAGGCGAAACGGTCGAAGCCATCGCCTCAGGCTTTGGCATCTCCGAACGAGCCCGGCTGGCAATAGAAGACTATCACTCCACTGCCGCCTATGTACAATCGCAGTTCGGCTCAACTAGTCCTCTCGCCACTAGCGTCGATCCCGAATTCCAATCGCGAATGGAACCCGGTCGTCGCCGATTCGCGACGCTACTCGATCTGGCAGGGGGCGACGTCAATCACATCAACACAACCCTGGTCGCCCAAGCGGCCGCAGCGGGGGATCCCTTGTCACTCGGCTTGTTATCGGATGCGACACACGCCATCGGCTGGGCAATTGCGCAGACGATAACGCTAGTCAATCCCGCACGCATCGTCGTCGGTGGCGGAGTCTCCTTGATGGGGGAAGAGCTCTTCTTCGCCCCCGTTCGCCGCGCCTGCGAGCAGTTCGTCTTTCCCCCATTCAAAGGCATCGCTGATATCGTACCGGCACAGCTTGGGGAAGAGGTTGTCGTGCATGGTGCAGTGGCCGTAGCCGCAGCGGAGTTTCTGGATGCGAAAGTCTAGAGTTTGGGAGGGCGAGGCTCCCGCCGAGCCTAAAGCGACCGCAGGTCGGCGTCCGCCGGAGGCATACCTTCAGCCTCCGGCGGACTCCGAGCTAAAGCTCGCTTTAGGCTCGGCGGGAGCCTCGCCCTCCCAACCCGTGCAGCGAATTTGAACGCCCGCCCTCAGACTGGTTGATACAAGATATCCAAGCGAGCCCCACATGATTCAACGCATCACTCTCGCCCTGATCCTCTGCGGCACATTCAGCAATGTCCAAGCCGCACCTCCACCGAACATCATCCTAATCGTCGCCGATGACATGCGGTACGACATGCTCGGCGCCGCCGGAAACCGAGTCATCCAGACCCCCAACCTCGATGCCCTGGCACGCGACGGCACGCGTTTTCGCAACATGTTCGTCACCACGGCGATCTGTGCCGCCAGCCGGGCTTCCATCCTCACCGGTCTCTATGAGCGGACTCACGGCTACACGTTTCGCAATAACCCGATCGCGGCCAAACATTGGAGGCACAGCTATCCCGTGTTGCTCAAGCAGGCCGGGTATCGCACGGGCTTCGTCGGAAAGTTTGGGGTCGGCGTCGAGGATGGAGCCACGTCTCAAGCCTTCGACAATTTCGCCCCGCTCGATCAGAACCCCTATTTCAAGAAACAAGCGGATGGATCTCAAAAGCATCTCACCGACATCGAAGGTGACCGCGCCATCGAGTTCGTAAATTCCTGCACCGCCAAGCAGCCGTTCTGTCTCTCGCTCAGCTTCAACGCTCCCCACGCCACCGACGGCGCACCGCAACAGTATTTCTGGACACCAGCCAGCGACGGACTCTACAAGGACGCGGTTTTTCCCGTCCCGAAAACGATGACGGACGAGTTCTTCCAGCGACAGCCGAAGTTCTTAAAGGAGTCCGAAAGCCGAATCCGATTTCACTGGCGATTCGATGAGCCGCAAAAATATCAGACGATGGTTCGCGGCTATTACCGCATGATCAGCGACATCGATCGCGTCGTCGGCCGGCTCCGAGAAACTCTCCAACAACGAGGCCTGGACCAGCAAACCGTCATCCTCTTCACCGCAGACAATGGATATTTCCTGGGCGAACGGGGCATGGCCGATAAGTGGTATCTCTATGAGCCCTCCGTTCGCGTACCACTCATCGTCTTTGATCCGAGAGCCAAATCCGAACAACTCGGCAAAACGGTCGATCAGACCTGCCTCAACGTCGACTTGGCTCCCACGATCGTGGATCTGGCCGGTCTCACAATTCCCGATGGCTATCAGGGCCGCAGCTTGCGACCGTTTCTGAACGGCGACAAACCCAGTGAATGGCGAACCGACTTTTTCTACGAACACCTCTTCGAACGCGCGAACATCCCTAAGAGCGAAGGGGTCCGCAACGAGCGGTTCGCCTACATCCGCTGGTTCGAACAAAAACCGCTCGTCGAAGAACTCTATGATCATCAGGCCGATCCCGATGAGGTCCATAATCTCATCGATGATCCGAAGTATTCCGAGACGCTCGAACTACTGCGAAAACGAACCACCGCACTCCGCGATCAATACGGCGGCCCGTTCGTTTCGAATCTGAAGTCCGAGAAGCCCGCGAAATGACCCATCCGAGCTCGTTGATTTTCCAGCGAAGGCAGATGACAATCCGAAAGACAGCACTAAATCCAACCAGTCGGGAGTAACCGGCGTTGTCTTCGGAACTGATCTCTCATTTCGATGCCCTGATTCGCCGTGACCCGGCGCGCCGTGGCCTCATCAGTTCAGAGGAGCAGTTTGGTCCACTCTGCCCGGGCCATCTGCACGCGGCAGCGGCCCACCTGGCGGGACACGCCAAGTGCGTCGGCATCGTGACCGGCTTTTATATCCCGCGCGGCGATCCCCCGGCGGCCGAGACCGACGGACCACTGGGCTCACTCTTTCTGGCGGCGGCGTTTGCTCAGTCCGGTATCCGCGTCGTTGTCATTACCGACACTCTATGCGCCCCCGCAATTCGAGCCGCAGCGTCGATGCTCGACTTTCCTCAGACCGACGTCCTGGAATGCCCGCTGGGATCTGACGAATGGACCTCCGAATTCTGGAAGACCTCCGCGGGACGTGAGCTGACACATCTGATCGCCTTGGAACGAGTCGGCCCCAGTCACACGCTGGAAACTCTCACCGCTCAATCGCGTGGGGGCGAGGTCCCGGAATCGGCGTTTTTGCAATCTGTCCCCAGTTCAACCTGGAACCACTGCCACAACATGCGCGGCGAAATCATCGACGCGCACACCGCTCCGTTGCATCGCCTGTTCGAAGCCAGCCAGGCCACGCATTCCGATATCAAAAAAATCGGCATCGGCGACGGAGGCAACGAAATCGGGATGGGTTGCGTCCCATGGGAAGAACTGACACGCCGGCTGCAAGGTGACCACTCCGCGCGGATCCCCTGCCGCATCGCGACCGATTGGAACATCGTCGCCGGCACCAGCAACTGGGGCGGCTATGCCCTCGCCGCAGCGACCCTGTTATTGCGAGGCCAGATCGACATCCTGCACCCGCTGACGTTAGAACACGAGGAAAAGCTGCTCAAACACGTCGTGCAACACGGCCCCGCAGTCGATGGAGTAACACGACTGCGCGAACCCACGGTCGATGGCCTGCCGTTCCTGACGTACATCCAACCGTGGCTCGGCATGCGACATTTGCTCGGCTGGGACGCGTAGGCATTTCATTTGGACTGCGGTGATTCATCACCGCTTTCCCATGCCGGTAAATCGGCAAACCAGAGCTCAACATCGAGCACGAACTCGACTCGCTGATGGTTCGACCTCGCTCCAAATTAGAAAGCGGTGATGAATCACCGCAGTCCAAATCTAGCGCAGCAACCTCAACCCGCTGGTGGTAATCTCATAGGGCACAATCGATTCATCACAGGCACTCCCGCGATGCTTGGCAATTTGCAGGGCGCGCCCCATCTTCCCCCCCTCACGAGTCTTCCCCATCAGGATAATCGTGTTCGCATTGGCCAGCACATCACCGCTCTCAATGGGCCGTTCCAGCATGTCATCCAACATGACCTCATGAGTCGTATAGAGCAACAAACAACCGATGTCCTGGTGCTTGTAACTGTGCTGCAGGATCTGCGGCTCGTTAGCTCGATAGTGCACACGGAACAGATCGCGCGCGACCCAGTCAAAATCCTTGTGCAGGATCTGGTGATAGACATATTCGAACAAATGAAACTGAAACGATTCGCTCTCGCGTTCGGTCGGCTCGACACCGTCGATGATCACACGCCGGACGCCATGCACAAAGTTGCCATAGAAGAAATAGATGGCCGAATCCAGCTTGCGAGCCAGCTCAATCTTCCATTCCCGCCAGCCATCGACATCCAGATCGCGTCGCGTCACACGCCGGCCACTCTGCTGGAAAATATGCAAATAGTCGCGACGAGTCTTCTCGCGAATAAAGACATCCAACGCCTCCACAGGATCCTCCGGAGATCGCTCAGTCGGAGTCCAGTCAAACAACCGCCGGGCATAGTCCCGGTGATTTTGCGAGTCCCCGCGCGACGTTAGATCGAACAAAATCCCAGGCTCATTTTCCTGGTGCTTGCCGTTGTACGACCACTGCAGTCCCAGTTGAGTCTTCCCGATCCCTGTCGCACCGCAAACCACAGTGAGAGTTCCCGGAATCAAGCCTCCACCCAGCATCTCATCCAACCCGGGAATCCCCGTCTGCAACCGCTGCATTATCCTGAACCTTCCATCAGCCGGCACGCGCTAGCGTCCGGTTTGCACAAAAAGAAACGCGTAGAAAAACTTGATCAGGCGAGCCGGGCGGCGTAAGCCCCTGGATTCTTCGTCGGGACGGGCAAGCGCGAGGACCAACTACCGATCCCAAAGCTTTGTGAACTTCGTGACCTTCTGTTCCAATTCTTTTCTTTGAATTGAAGGACACCAAATAGCAATGCAGATCGCGTCTACTGCGGCGGGAACACCTTCTTATTGATCGGCTTAACCTTCTCGCCCTTCTTCGCAACAGCAACCGGCACCTTGAGCGACATGATCACCGGACGCAAACAGCGATCTTTATTGCAGGCCTGATACTTGACGAGGAATTCCAGCTCCTCGTCCTTCCCCAAAGCCGAGACTGGCGCTTCAACCAACCCGCGAATCTCAACCTGCTTGGTGTAATACAGGACCTTCTTCTTCAGCCCCGGGACCTCGTGCTCTTCAGGCTCCGGATAGATGATTTGATCGATCGTCGATTTCAGTTTCGACTTAAACGTCAACTCGGTCGCCACCGCTTCGTCCTGAGCCGGATTCGGATTGATGTGCCAGCCGTCTTGAATATCCAGCACAATGCAGAACTCGCAACTGCCGTCCGAGGGCAACTTGTCGAACTCCAGAAAAGCCTGCCCCTTCACATATTCGGGAGCCTTCTTTTTCTTTGCGGGAGGCTCAGCAGCCGGTTCCTGGCCAGCAACAAGGATAATTTTTGCCGTATCCGATTCGTCTGCGTCTTCGTCGACGCTCGATTGCTTGTCATCGAGCTTGGCGGCCGGCACCATCAAAAACTCACTCAGCGCCACGGCCATGTTGACGGCACTCCGCGGCGTCTCCTTCAAGACCTGCGACCCCGCTTCCAGAGTCTGCTCGGCATGCTGACGGTACTCCGGCTTGTTCGCCAATTTGGCCAAACGCAGCAAATTACGGACAGCGACACTATTCCCCGACGGCAGCACGGAATCGTGCATATCCTTGATGCGGACCAGCAACTCCTCGTGATCAGTCCCCATGAAGAAGTAGCCATGCTGACGTTCATCCCAGAACAGCTTCTGCTGTTGATCCTGCAATCGTATCGCCGCATTCAACCATTTCTCGTCACCACTCGCAGTGTGCAATGCCAGCAGGCCCTCGATCAAGAATGAAAAGTCATCCAGATACGCCGGCACCTTGGCCACCTGAGCTCGGTAGGTCCGCAGCAATCGCCCGTTGTCATCCCGCATTTTCGACAGGATAAACGTAGCGGCCTTCTCCGCCGCGTGCAGATATTCAGGACGATTCAAGGCAGTCGCACCGTGGGCTAGTGCCCGAATCATCAATCCATTCCAACTGGTCAGCACCTTATCATCACGTAGCAACGGCTCGCGTTTCTCCCGAACGGCCAGCAGCTTGGCATTAATGCCCCGCAGTCGCTGATCCACTTCAGTCGCGGTCAGCTTGAATTCCTCTGCCAACTTCGAGATCGGCCGGACGACCTCCAGCACATAGCCATGTTCAAAATTTGGCTCGCGATGCATGCCATAATGCTGACCAAACAGCCGGACATCCTCAGGCTCCAATGCCTTCTTCACGTCATCACGCGACCAGACGTAATACTGACCCTCAACGCCATCCGTCTCCGCATCCAAGGCCGAATAGAAGCCCCCCTGGTCGTCGGTCAGATCACGCAACACAAACGTAAAAATGTCCTCGGCGACTGACTTATACAGCGGATTGTTGGTCGCTTTGAAAGCCGCCACATACACGTCCGCCAACTGGGCGTTGTCGTACAGCATCTTCTCAAAATGAGGCACGCGCCAGAACCGGTCGGTGCTATAGCGATGAAAACCACCTCCCAACTGGTCATGAATGCCCCCCGCCGCCAGATGGTCCAGGGTGAAATACAACATCTCAGCCCCCTGGTCTTTGGGGTGCTGCAGCAGATGCTTCTGGAGCAAACTCAACTTCACAGGTACCGGAAACTTCGGCCGCTTCGGTTGCTCGGGGTTATAGTCGAAGCCGCCAAACTCGGTATCAAACGTCGCCTTCAGCTCGTCCACAGCCGTCGTCACCAACTCTTGGTCCAACTTGATGGGCACCAGCGACGGACGCACGCGCACGGTCGTCTTCAACATGTTCGCCAGCGCTTCGCCGTTCTTCAGCAAATCCTCGGGGGTGTCAGTCCACGCCTTTTGAATCCGCTGCAGCACCGACGGAAATCCCTGTTGCCCCTCTTTGTCCTCGGGAGGAAAGTAGGTCCCGCCTCCCAACGGCTTCAAGTCCGGGGTCAAGAACATCGACAACGGCCAGCCACCCGCCTGCGGATTTCCAATCGCCCGATAATAGATCTGCAGCGAAGTCATGTAGATGTCGTCAACATCCGGACGTTCTTCGCGATCCACCTTGATGTTAACGAAGTGCTCATTCATGTACTTGGCGATGTCGGTCCGGGTGAAGACCAATCGCTCCATGACATGACACCAGTAGCAACTGCTATAGCCAATCGACAGAAAGATCAGTTTCTTTTCCCGCTTGGCCTTCTCAAACGCTTCCGGCCCCCACGGATACCAGTCGACAGGATTATGAGCATGCAACAAGAGATACGGGCTGGTCTCTTTGGCCAGTCGATTCGCCGGTCCCTTGTGAGCCTTATCCTGCGCCTTGGCCGAATAACCCTGGCCTCCGCAGCCCCAGATACCAATCGAGACCAACAAGACCAGCGCCACACGCCAACCTGCCGAAATCGGACGAGACATAATCGACTTCCCTGTGAACAGTCCTTCTTACTGCCGGCGATGGTGATGCACGATTCACTCGCCCAGTCACCGGCAGCCGCACGCGACCCTGATTGTAACTTCCAGACAGAACCGGACCAAGGTATGTGTCTGTAACTCCATCAGATGCAGCACCACGAACATCCAGCACAAGGCGGATTGCTCTCGCAGGCTTGAAGTTACGTTGATTCTCGCGAACCAAATTCCCAACAGACCGGGGCCGCTAAAACAACGCCGTAACCGGTTCCCCTTCGCACAGCATCTGCGGACGCCGCAATCGATCCTGAATCACAGTCTCCCGGTCGATCCCCAGACTCCACAGAATCGTCGCCACCAGATCCGGGGGACTGACCGGATCGCGCGAGACATATGCCGCCCGATCATCGGACGCTCCGTGAACCTGGCCACCTCGCACACCCCCGCCGGCAATGAGCGCCGAATACGCGTGCGGCCAGTGATCGCGCCCCGTCGCATCGGTCGCGGCATTCATGACAATGCGACCGATCCGCGGTGTCCGGCCAAATTCACCCGTCACCACGACCAGAGTGGAATCAAGCAACCCGCGATCGCTCAGGTCCTGCAACAAGGCAGCCACAGCTCGGTCAGTCGGAGGTAACAAGCGCTGCTTGAGCGAATTGAAATTATCGCGATGAGTATCCCAGAACGGCGACTTCACATCGCTGGCGTCATTGTGCCAATTCACCGTGACCAGCGTCGTGCCCGCCTCAATCAGCCGCCGAGCCAGCAGCAACCCCTGGCCCATCGGATGGCGCCCGTAAAGCTCACGCAGGCCTGCCGATTCTCGCTCCATTTCAAAAGCCCGCCGGGCGGACTGGGAAGCGACAAGTTCCACCGCTTGTCGATACAACAGGTCATGCTGCTGCGACAAACCCGATGCCAGCATGGCATCCAGGCGGTTCCCCAATTGCTGCCGCAGCATGTTCCGCTCGGCAAATCGCCCGATCGATAATCCTGCCGGCAAGTCGATGCCCGAGATCCCGAAATCAGGCGCATTCGGGTCCGCACTGATCAACCACGGATCAAACGATTTCCCCAGAAATCCCGCTTTCTCGCCGGCATATTCATCCGGCAGATCATTGAACTTGTTCCAGCGCGGCAGCGTCACCGCGGCCGGCAGTCCCCCACGTCCAGACAGCGAATAATTGACGATGGAACCCAACCCCGGGTGATCATCGGGCGTCGGCGGAGCATCTAGGTCGGGCCGGCTATGCCGCTTGCCCGTAAACGCGTGATACAACCCCCACCCATGCCGCGGATGTTCGTGATTCATCGACCGAATGATCGCGTACTTATCGGCCTGCTGAGCCAACAGCGGTAAATGTTCGCTGATGGAAATTCCCGGCACATTGGTGGGAATCGCCTGAAACTCACCGCGAAAATCAGCCGGAGCGAGAGGCTTTAGATCGAACGTCTCCAGCTGCGACGGACCGCCAAACAGGTAAATCAGAATGCACGATTTCGCCCGCGGTCGGATCTCGCGCTCTTCAGCAGCCTGCAGTTGCCGCCACCGCAATAATTCCGTCAGCCCAAACCCCGAGAACGACAACGCCCCCACACGCAGCAACTGGCGGCGCGTCCACGAATTCAGGCCGGACTCAATACGATTGACACCAAACATCGCGGACCTCGGTATTGGGGAACTCCAGCGCTTTGGATCGGTTCAATCATAACTTGCCACCTCACGATGGACAACATGCAACTTTCGTCGTAGCAGAACCATTAAGTGGGAGGGCGAGGCTCCCGCCGAGCCTAAGGCGACCGCAGGTCGGCGTCCGCCGGAGGCCCCATTCGATGCCTCCGGCGGACTCCGAGATTATGCTCGCTTTAGGCTCGGCGGGGTACCCTCTGGGTCCCTCGCCCTTCCATCCTTTCGATCCGAGGTCCGAACTGCTTGGCTACGACACACACCCGACTCGGAGAGTCAGGCTACAGAAATTCTCATCCACCAAATATCCATCGGGAGTCGCTGATTCATCTTCAATCTGATATACCAACACCTGTTAACTTCAAAAAATCTTCGGACCGCCGCGATGTGGGTGTTCACTCGCCGTGCCCGAGGAACCTGTAGGAGCTCTGATGATGCACTTGAAACAAGCGTGGATGGGACTGTTGGCTTTCGCCGTGTCTGCCGTGTGGAGTAGCAGTGTGTTGTTCGCGGAGGACAAAGTGGACCTGAAAGTCGGCGATGCCGCACCGAAATTCGAAGCTGTCGACGACTCCGGCAAAGCCTGGAAGTCGGAAGACCACGTCGGCAAGCACCAGATCGTGGTTTATTTCTACCCCGCCGATCTGACCGGTGGCTGCACCAAGCAAGCCTGTGGTTTCCGCGACGATATGGCCAAGTTGAAAGAACAAGGCGTCCAGGTCGTTGGAGTCAGCGGTGATTCCGTCGCGAATCACGTCATCTTCAAGCGCGTCCACGAACTGAACTTCACATTGCTCGCTGACGAGAAAGGCGACGTCGCCAAGGCCTTCGGAGTTCCTCTGAAGCCGGGCGGCACGATCACCCAAAATGTCGAAGGCAAAGAGGTCAAGCTGACCCGCGGAGTATCCGCCGCCCGCTGGACTTTCGTGATCGACAAAGAGGGCAAAATTGCTCTCAAGAATACCGAAGTCAAAGCCGCCGACGACAGCAAGGCGATTTTGAAGGTCCTCGCTGAAAAGAAATAGTCACAAAGGTAAGAAGAGACCGAACGCCCCAAGAACCGACCCTCGTGGTCGGTTCTTGCATTTCCTGCCTACTAGAATGTGATTCGTGTCCCCCCAAAAAGACCAGGCGAGCCGTGCGGCGTGAGCCCCCGGATTCCTCGTGTCCTTTGTGACCTTCTGTTTAAGAATTATTCAACAACCGCTCACAAAGGACACGAAGAAGAAAACACCGAGACACAGAGGAAACAGAGTGGGGAAATTTCTCTGTGTTCTCTGTGCCTCTGTGTTTCCAAATTTGTATCGAGCGAACAATCCGGGAGCTTACGCCGCCCGGCTCGCCTGGTCGAGCGGATAAGCTACTAGCCCAACTTATTTTCCCGGTGCAATCCGCCGCGGCAACCGCAACTGAGCCGCAATCAATCGGTGATCCGACCCCGCACTCGTTCCAATCCAGCAGCGTTCCACCTGCCAATCCTGGTTCGCCAGAATGTGATCCACCTGGGCCCACGGAGTGTTCGCCGGCCACAGCTTGTTCGCACTGCAGGGACTGGTATAACCATACCCCACCGCCGACAGCGCGTACGCATCTTGAAAACTTCCCCAATGTTTGCGGAACAGGCTGCTGTCGTTCGGCATGTTAAAATCGCCCCCAATCACGACGGGCTGATCCATTCCTTCTGGCGACGTAAACGCTCGAGTCCTCATCGCTTCAACATCCCGTAATGTCGTCAGTTGCTCAACCGTTTCGACTCCCGTACCGGTCAACGGCGACCACGGCTTCAACTGCGTCAACGATTGGCGCGGCGAGGTCTGGTGCACATTGAACACGGCCACCGGCCCCATCGGAGTCTCGACTTCATAACGCACCGCCGTCACACGCTCAAAACCGGGAACAAACGCTGTGCCGATGAACTTCAAAGGAAATTTCGACGCCACGAGATACTCGTCGACGCGATGCACATTCCAGCCATCAAACACAGTTGCCAACAAAGCGTGATCTTCGAACGCCTCTTGAAACAGCACGACATCCGCATCGATGCGATCCATTTCTTGGACCACTTGATCGAACTTCGGCCGAAAGCTTTGCACGTTGCAACTGACGACGGTGAGACGATACGCCTCTCGATCAACGGCCGGTCGGAAGAACCCGCCAGTCTGCCAGTTCATCACCGGTCCCAGGGCCAGCAGCCCCGCCGCGAGATTGATCACCGTCGGCTTCCACCCCCAGCACATCGACAGGGGCACGAGAATCAATGCCGGAACCACCCAGGGAGCTCGCGGCAGGTAGACCACCATCGTCCCCAGCCACCAGCCTTCCGATACCCCATGAATCAACGCGATCACGCCCCACATCGCCGCAAAGTGCAGCCACGCAAGATAAGTCATCCACTTCGCAGCCGACGACGGCTGCGGAGCCGCTGACAGCGGAGCGGTTCCGTATCCGGGATAAGCTTGATTCGTCGCTGGGCCAAACATGAGCGTCTCCAAAATAGCCTTCACGTTCCCCGTGAAGGCTACTATCTTTGTCCAACACTTGTGCTGAATCCGCACCCGATCATCGGCACGGTCTCACCACGTTCCGCCTGATGCACCAATTGAGCCATCTCCCAAGCCGTCACATAGTGATAGTGAAAGTTGGAATTCCGCTTCGCGTGAGCAGCCAAGTCTTCATGAAAACGCTGCGACTCCGGCCCCAGCCACGTATCGATATTCCCATCCTTACAACCATGAGTATGCAGCTTCACAAACAACCAATCCGGCCGCCCCGCCACATGCACGCCCGCCCGAGTCCAATCCTGAAATCGCTTCCAGCTCGCCGGACGGCCACCATGAATATCACTGTTTTCTATCCGCGGAAAAATCCCCAGTTTGCGATTCCGCCAATCAGGCAGGAGTGCCCCTTGAATCATTAACAAATGATCTTCCGGAGCCGCATTCCCGACCCGGGCAGGAATCCCCCAGTTGTGCGAACCGCACCGGCCAGGAATGTCCCGCGCATAGTAAATGCTATTCACCAGCCGCGTCTGCGTGTCACTAGGTGCCGAGGGCAACGTGAAGTCAGCGTAACAACCAGTTTCGAGCAGGACAGTCAGCTCTTGATCAACTCCACACCAGCGTCGATCGGGACGTGAATTGCACAGCGCCCAGTTTCCATGAATGAAACCGTAGACCAGTTCATTCGTAATCGGATCCCGTCGCAACAGACCATGTCTGTCATGCAATGTGTGCTTGAATTCGTGCAACTTCTGACGCAGTGAATCGGCCGTATCACCGTCGTGATGCAGATGGACGTCAACGTCCCCCAGCCCCTTGTGAACCAGCTCGGCTAACAAGTCCAGATACTCGGGCTGGTACTCATCCTGCGGATAGAAGTACGTATGCTGCGGAGCTCGCCCGCTGGAATCACGATATTTCTCAAACAGGCGAGGGTACTCATCCACCCAGCGCTGCACCCGAGCGATCGAGGTACTCTTGGATGGCTTCCCCCACTCCGGTTCGTAATGATCGCAAACCGCAATAAACACATGCATGGATTCGTCGTCCGACAATCGATTCGCCTTGGGACGTGGAGTGAAGTAGTAGGCCCCCAGCCACAAGTGCATGTGCCGCTTGCGCAACGCATACCAGTAACCACCTGCAGCCACTCCAATCACCAACACACCAGCAACCAATATCCCCCAGAAGATTGCACTCATTTCGAGACCACCTCCAGGGGCTGAGTCCGCTCGGTCCGTTTCCAGGTGCCGCCGCGAATTCCGCGGAGTGAACGCCACAACCCGACCAGTAACGCCGCATTCATACTGACAAACATCGCCGGTAACCGCAGAGCACGCGGCATCCGGTTCCCGGTCAACCAGCCCAGCCCCACCGCAGCAATCAGATAGAACGCCAATTGGCATAACAGCAACGTCAAATAGAACGGCTGACTCGCCAACGCAATATTCGTCACCAATGCACCCACCATCAGCAGCGGACACATCCAGCGATAAATCTTGTGCGACCAGAACGCGAATGACACCCAGCCATAAGTCGGGCTCAGCAGCGGCCACAGCCATTGCAGGCTCTGAAATCCACCCGCACCGATTCGGGATCGACGCTGAAATTCCTGGCCGATCGTATCGGGGGTCTCTTCCAGTGCGACGGCGGTCGGATCATAAATCAGACGCCGGCCTCGCAAATGAACCCGCATCCCAATCAGGAAATCATCCACAATCGCGTTCGTCGGAATCGGCTCATAGAGTTCCTTCCGCAACGCATAGATGCCGCCATTCACTCCCAGCAGCGCATTAATCCGACCTTCGCAGCCCTTTAAGAAATTCTCGTACTTCCAGTAAATGCCATCGACATTTTGACCACTGGCCGGATCAATCAACTCCAATTTCCCACACACCGAGCCAACCTGCGAATCCACAAAGTGCCGCACGAGCTGCTTAATGGAATTGGGCTGAGTCATCGTGTTCGCATCGGAAAACACGATAATTTCGCCGCGTGCCTGAGGCGCCGTATCATTCAACACCGACGCCTTACCACGCCGCACGGGATATTGAATAAGTCTCACTCGAGAATCGACGAACTCGCGGACCAGGTCTCCGGTACAATCTTCGCTGCCATCCACACCAATTAAGATCTCCAGCTTTTCTGCCGGATAGTCCAGCAGAGTCGCATTCACCAGCCGCGGCAGGATCACCTTTTCTTCTTTATAGGCCGCAATGACTAATGACACCATCGGCCACTCGGTAGGCAACGGCGACGAATTAGCGAGATCAACGGGATTCTTATAAAAGCGTGACACGCCCCACACGACGATCGGAAACCCGACGTACGCGTAAAGCACACCACTCGCACAGATCCAGAATATCGACTCCAGACTGGTCATATTGCAGCTCCTGAACTGGAGACAAGGTTCTCATCATCGGCGGTCAGAGAGTCCGCCTGAGTGACGTCTCGCTGCCGGAGCACTTTGGCGGGTATGCCTCCCACTGTCGCGCCTTCTGGCACATCATGGACCACAACCGCGTTCGCCCCAATGCGCGAAAACTTTCCAATACGCACGGGACCAATAATCTTGGCTCCCGCTCCGATAAAAATATTGTCGGCCAATATGGGAGTTTGATTCTTCTCAGCACCGATAGTGACCTGATGTTCGACAAAAATCTGCCGCCCACCACGGACATTGCTGTTAATCACCACACCCTGGCTGTGGATCAGGACAAACCCCGGACCGAAATCGGCGTTCCGGCCAATGATGCACTGACAGCAAATGGCGTTGATCTTGTTGAAGATCATGCTCAGCGGCACCAGTCGCCACCGTTGTGACCACTGCATGGCGCGATACCAGAACATGGCCGCGGTCCCATCGGTCAACAAGGTCTGCACGACGGCGCTCATGCTGGATGAGCCATAGCACCAGACTGCCTTTTGACGGACGTCTTCGATAAATAGTCGTAACATAACTGTGATCTCACTGAACCCGACTCACCACACTATTTAAAACGTCAGCCAACTGACCCGCCTGATGCACTCGCGTGAATTCGGTCAAATCGACATCGGCAGACGACTCCAGATCACCGCGGCCCGTCCCCGGAAACACCGCCAGTTGATCACACAGCCAATTCGCAATTCCGGACACATCCTGCGGCGCAAAATGATTTCTGGGGAAATAGCGCCGCACGATTCCTGCAGTCTCCCCCTCAGGAGTAATTGCCAGGATGGGCTTTCTCAGGGCCAGATATTCGAACAACTTGGCCGGCGCGACCCGTTCAGCTCCCGGCACGGCACTCAACAGCAGGCAGAGTGCGTCCGCGTCCGACATTAACTGCAACGCGACCGCATGATCGCAATAGTCCCGGATATCAACCTTGCACCGAGTCGCCAGCAATCGATTCAGCATTGCAACCTGCTCAGGAGTCTTCCGACCTACGAAGACCAGTTCCAGTCGGTCGAGCAACTCCGGACTATCCTGTTGCAAGCGTTCGACGGCTTCGACGACCGGTAGCACATTAGTCAGATTCCACAATGTCCCGGTATAAACAATTCGGAATCGAGACCGCTCCGCAGCCGACACCTGCGACTGATTCACTAGTCCTTCGAAATCGGTCGTATCGAACCCATTAAAGATGCAATAGGCGGGAGCTCGGCTTCCGGCTTGTTTCGCTCGGTCCTGCAGACGGGCGGTGCTGCCCCGGGTCGTAGCAACGATGGCATCCGCTCGCCGCAACACTGAACGCTGCATGCGTTCTTGAACCACCCGCGAAAACCAGTCCCGCCGACTATTTTCCAGATACTGACTGCTCAAGTCCCATTCGTCGCGATAATCGACGATCAGCGGCAGCCCCGTCCGCTTCTTTAACATCGTTCCCAGGACGAGATTCGAATACGGCGGCGCCGTGGCCAGGATGGCATCGTGAGGCAAACGCGCGAGCAACTGCTTCGCGGCCTTCAGTGCATTGGGGACCCATAACATCTGCGGATCGGGTTGCAACACAACACTCGCCACACTCTTGGCGGCCCCTTTCGCGAATCCCTTGAGCTTCGCCGCAATTCCCGACTTGGCCGTCTGCTGCTGGCCGAGTTGTTGCTTAAGTCGATAGTCTGGCTCCCAGGTCCGTGCCTTGGCAATCACCAGATCGTCCGGCAGGTCGCGACACAGGCTTTCATCAAATACGGGAACGGAAGGATTCGCCGCCATTAAGACCGAGACATCCCAGCCAAATTGCCGCAGGTATTTCACAAACTTCAGTGGGCGTTGGACCCCGGCACCACCCACTGGCGGGAAGTGATAGCTGATCAACAGCAGCCGTTTGCTGCAATGATCAGCTAACGGGGCTGCGGTCTCTTGATTGTAGGAAACGCTTGAACTCATTCCGAAGATCCTTATTTCGCGTCGTGAACGGCTCCGACTGACGATGTCTCCAGGAGCAGTTCGTCGCTCTCTGATCGTGCAATTCGCTTATTTAATGACAGCCATTGATCGATGGTTTGAAAATCACCCAGCCCCTGATCCGCGACGCGCTGCACGATCGGCTCAATGGCAGCAATACAATGTGGATGCGTATCGTGCAGCAACACGATGTCACCACGCTCGGGTCGGTAGTCCTGCACCCACGGTTGAATTCCCTGCACCGCGTCGGCTCGGTAATCTCGTGGATCGCAGTTCCAGAGCACAATCGTCTGTTGAAGCTTCCACATCCCGATTGTCTTGGCCAGAGACAACTTGCCTTTCGGCGGACGAAACAACGACAGTCGCTGCAGGGTCAAGTCTTCAATCAGATCGAGCGAGCGTCGGACCTCGTCCATTAACTTCCGAGCAGACGTTTCCGTCGGCTCCGAATGAGTATACGTATGCCCTCCAAGTGTGTGCCCCTCGGCAATGATCCGTTTCGCGAGACGTGGAAAGCGTTCCACGGCCTCACCGACGACAAAAAACGTCGCGCGAATCTGGAATTTCTGTAATTCATCTAATAAGCGCGGCGTGTACTCAGGATGCGGTCCGTCGTCGAACGTCAGCGCGATACCCGTAGCCGTATCCGGGCCGCGCGTCAGCCAACGCTCACGTGGCAGCACGGCCGACATCATCGTCTTCATCCCTTGGCGGAAAGGATTCATATACTGTTCCGTGATTACTGACTCAGGTGGAAATTGTTTCAGTATAGTGAGACTCAACTTGATCGCTGGAAAGATCGGACGGCTCGGGGATTCCTTCAGCGAATACCTGATTCCGCTGTGAGCGACACTTTTGGATGATGTTGGAAACTTGCTCGGCCGAAGCCATCCATGACAGAGGCTTAACGCGCTGTCGATGTTGAGACGGCTCGGTCTCCAATCGCGTCTGAATCGCTGCCGCAAGTTGTTGCGGCTCGCCTGCTGGCACCAACAGGTCGCTGACGGGATCGGCGATTTCCGGGATCCCTCCGACATTGCTGGCGACAAATGATGCACCGCAAGCAATCGCTTCTAACAAGACGTTTGGGATCCCTTCAGACAGACTCGGCAACACGACCAAATCCGCAGCGCGATACCAATCACCTAGATCTGCTTGCGGCTGACCACCACGCAGTTCGACTCGCCCCTGTAACCCCAGGTTGACGATTTGTTGCTCGAGTGCCGATCGGCCGGGACCATCCCCTAGAACATAACACCGGACACCCGATCCTTGTTGGTGCAGCTGACCGCAGGCCGCGACCAGAGTCGGCCAGTCTTTAACCGGCACAAGTCGCCCAACTCCGACCAGGATCCGCGCATTCAGCGGCAACCCCAGTTTCCGCCGGGCTGCATCCTTATCACCAGGATAGAAGAGCTTCTCGTCGACGCCACGCCGCACAACAAACACCTTCTCGGCTTCGACACCGTCCGCGATAATCTGCTGGGCGATATCGGAGCTGACGGCAATCACCGCATCGGAGTTTACTAACGTATTCAGAATCGCAGTCCGCCGCGTACCATGCTTTCCAATCAGCAGGACATCGGAACCACCGACCATCGAAATGGCAGGCACCCCCAGCCGGCGAGCAATTCTCAGAGCCACCGCACCATCCGGATGAGCCCAATACGACAATACGGCATCCGGACGAGCGGATCGGAAATCACGTTCGACTCGACCCTGAATGCTCCATTCCAAAAAGCGATCATATTGAGATCGCAGTACCTTGGGCGGATACCAAAATGTGGGATAGGACGCAGTGACGGTCGGTTGCAGCAGAATCGGAGTCTTAGGCAACACGGTCTTCCTACCACGCAACCGATCGACCCACGACACCGGACAAACAACGTGCACATCATGCTGTTGCCCCAGCGCGCGAATTAACGCACCATTAAACGTCCCCTTGCCGGGGGCTAATGGATTGGGATGCACGTTAGAAACAAACAGTATTTTCATGCTCAAGTACTTGTCGACGTAACGAATTGGCCGGGGCCTTACGGCACCCGGCTCACCTAATCAAAACTGTAGTTCGGACGCTTAGTCCTCTGCGGCCGCGTCCGGGGTGCTCGTCGTTTTTGCGGCACGCGACATACTACGTAGCTTGCGATACTGTCCCAGCATCTTCACCACCTTCCGACCCACTTGCCGGATCGATCGCGATGTATTGAGATAGGCAACCAGCGCGCGCCCTCGGATTCCCGGCGGTACGAGCCAGATATTGCCCGCGGTCGTTTCAACATTCGCCAGCATTCTCTTGTAGTCCGCGTCACCCATGCCAAAATCAAAACGTTCCGGTGGATTGTCGGCAAACATGTCGTCGAGGACTTTCAGCAGCAGTACCTGCCCCGGTGACAGTGACTGGAACTTCCGATCAAAGCCGACCTCTTCGTAGCGGTATAAGCCTCGATGCTGATTGCCGATAATAAAGGCCATGGGAGTCTCACCCTGGTAGAGCACGTACGAACGCAGTGCTCCTTGCAGCGCAAGAAACGTAAACAATCTTAGGGTGCGCTCGTCATCCTCGACGCGGATGCCAAACTGATCCGTCTGCCACGTATTCAACGAAATCTGGTGAGCGTCGCGGAGGAAATCGGGAATCTGATCCAACGTCGAGCAGCGAACCACCTTGATCTGACCTAGCTTTTTCTCTTTCCGCTTGAATGTGTTGCGGGTCTTCGATGAGAACTTACTAAAGTACTCGGCGCTGGTACGCGGCAGATCGATCTTCAGCCGCACTTGAAACGAGGTTGGGGAATACATTTCATAATCCCGCTCAAGATAAGTCTTCGCCAACTGCAATAGTGAGGACTGTTCATCCAAATCTTCAATCAGCAAGTATTGCGCGCCACGGCGAACAACTTCTTGAGTCGCCGCTTCCATCAATAATGTCTGGATCTCAATCTCGCCGGTGGTAAGAAATCGACTGCCTGCCAATCGATAACCATGCAGCATCATGCTCGGACCAATTCCTCCTACATGTTTCGACTTGGAGACCTTGCACAACAGTGTTCCTAATCCGACCAGACGCCCCTTGCTTCGACACACAATCAGTAAGTTCGGCAAATGGCTCGACGGGAGAAATGGTACCTCGGCCAATGTGTAGTCGGGGTGTTCAAGAATCGTGGCTGCCAAATCCGACTCATACAGTTGCAGCCATTCGTGGCGGATTCTCGAGATGGGATTGTTGAGTTCGTCCTGCAATTGGATGACTTCCACCGTCAAACTGCCATTGCCGGCAGTCTTGTTGGTCGTCAATTCGGAAGTGGTGATCGTCGTATTGAGTACAGACACGTCGTTCGTCCTTAATTGCCCACTTAACAACATGGAAGTCATTTCGAGACACGCGCTCGAAACGATCATCAACCGCAACAACTAGTGCCGGACTTTCTGAGCGACTAACAACTCTTGATAGAGATGTTCGTAGTCACCCACCATTTTCGTATTCGTAAAATGTCGCTCAACTCGCTGGCGTCCCTGTCGCCCAAGTTCGGGCCAGCGAGCCGCCGACTGAACCATGCGGACCAGTGCGGCAGCCAAAGCGTCAACATCGGCGGACGGAACGAGATAACCGGTTACGCCCTCTTCTACAATTTCGGGATTGCCGCCGACGTGTGTCGCCAACACAGGCAACCCACACGCCATTGCTTCCAACAGCGTTAGCGAGATGCCCTCTGTCAACGTGGCAGTCGCGAAAAATCCCGCAGTTGCCAGGAGATCAGGAATATCTTGCCGCTCACCCAGCAATTCAATTCGCTTGGTCTGGCCCAGATCGCGGATCACTTGCTCAATTTTCGATCGTTCCGGCCCATCACCCACGATCTTCAGTCTCAACTCCGGCACGACTTCGGCAGCCAACGCCACCGCGCGTACTAACGTGGGAAAGTCTTTCTCGGGAGAGAGTCGGGCAACCGAGATCGCAACCGGGGTAGTAGCTGGTCCACGAAACGTGAAGCGACCGAGATCGATTCCGTTCCAAATACGAGCAATCCTCCGACGCGGCAGCGCTGAGTCAACATGACAAAGATTCGCGGCATCGTCGGAGACCGCAACCACTCGATCAGCCAGCAATCCTGCCAACCAAAACCAGGTCCGCGCTTTCCAGGTCGTACCAATGCGGCGGCCATGGCGGGTATTAATGACAACGGGAACTCGACACCAGCGGGCTGCCAGTGTCGCGTAGAAGTGAGGATATGCGTTATGCGTGTGGACAACATCCGGCTTTAATTTAGTTAAAAAGCGAACCAGCTCTCGCCACTGCGCCCAAGGACGCCCGCGGCGATCCGGCAATAGATGAACGGTACACCCTGTCGCGCGAATGTCTTCTGCCGGCTGGCCGACATTGTGTAACGCGACAAAATGCAGCTCATACTGAGTTTGGTCGTAACAACGAGCGAACTCGACGAGCAACCGTTCCATGCCCCCCGTACACAACCCCAGACTGACGTGACAGACGCGACGCCGCACACTGCCGCTCGCGCTGGCAGTCGTCTGCAGCGTGCCGGACGAGATCTGCTCGCTGTGAGCGGCGTCGGTCAGGGGTAACGTCATCGTTCGTTGAGTCATCTTAGTGCTTTGTGAATCTCGCTAACGACATTCTGCGTCTAGTTCATTTCCGTGCACGTTTGCGGAGCGCTCGGATTCCGTCCAGAAGTCGAAACTTCAAGCTCGGTCGGCGCCAGTGAATCCAATACACAACGTTGTGATGTGTCGACAGTACACGCTTGTATTGATCATCCCCCGCCAGGAAATCGAACGCGTCGTATCCCCGACGCGCCCCTTCCAGCATCGCCATGTACTGCGTCACGTTTCCGAGGCTGTGCTTCGATTGATAGTCCGGCAATCCGCCCTGGTAATACCACAGTCGATTCTGCTCGATCAGCAGATATTGGATGCCTAGTACACGCTTCCCTTGTCGGACGCGAATCAGCACGGCCCGTTGTTGAGGGACTAATGTTTCAATCAAGTCGCGATGAAAGTGGTGAAAGCGGTTGCTCGAAAAAACGCCCGGTTTACCGACAGCCTTCCAACGCGCCTGGTGATAGTCCACCATTTCGTCGTAGAGGCCCAACGCAAATTCGGGTTCGTCAGCCCAGTCGACTTCCAGGTTGCCCAAGTCTCGCAAACTGCGACGCAGATTAGTGCGCGTCGACTCGCCGAAGATTCTCCACGGCTCGGACGGTGCTGACCGAAACAAATTCAAATCACAATAGTAGGAAGGCACTTCATCGACACTGGTGGGTGTTTCGCCGTCCAGGAATTCCAACGATTCTCGATCGGCCATACCTTCAACCAGCACGCATTCACAGACCTCACATTTCGCAATCAATTGAGTGAGCTGGCGGACAAACTGCGATAGAAACTCCGGCGCCACCAGCAAATGGTTGTATTCGACACAAACACTCTCCAGGTCCGGTTCTCCGGCCGTGCCAATGTGCAGAGTCTTGATTTCAAACGGCCCGTCGTACTGCTGGACGCCGTTCGTGATGAGACACATGCCTACTATTTCATTAGCGTGGGTGGCAACTGCAAATCGATGGGGAATGAGATCGCCATAGTGGTTGATCCAAGTTTGCGTCCACTCGTACGAGCATGTCAAATACGGCGACTGCAAACGGTTCTCCAGAGCGGCCCATTCACTCATCCATTCCAGTGAGAACTCGACAATGCGTACGCTGTCCAGAGTCGCTCGGGCAGACGAGCAACTGACTGCGGGCAATGTGGAATTCACTGCTTGTAGCGGCATAGCTTCTAACTCCTCGTCGTTACGACGCGCAATTCGAACGAGCCTAAGTCGTCACGCAGAAGTCCCTAATATTCCAGCGAATCCTCGCAAATCCGCAGAAATTATTCATCGAGACTACACGTTCTGACTTCGTGGGTAGGACCTGTTCGACACGTCAGCCAAATCGGGCAAACACCTTCACAAACACGTAGAGAAACGCCAGCAATCCCGCACTGCTCATCAGCAGCTTGTAAACGTGCTGTCGATTCCAGGCGACCAGCCAGCAGGCAGTCGTGAGCTGCGGACCGGCGAGCGCAATAAAACTTGCAGCCATTCCGATGATCATATAAGTCGGAACGATATAGCATCGAGACAACGAAAACAGACCGACACCCCACCCGGCGAGAAGTGCCGCCTGGTACGGAGCGAATCGTCGGAGTTCGGGATGTCGAATTTCGAGTTTCGGGTCAGTCACGCGGAACAACGCCAGCGCCGCAAAAAAGAAACATCCAAAAAAGAACGTTCCTCCGAAAAAACCCAGTTCTACGTACGAATGTACATAAGAGTTATGGGCCACCAGTCCGGCCAGGTCTTGATAGGTGTTTTGACCAATCCCGAACAAAATATCCGGAGACTTGATGGCATCGAAACCTTCCGCCCACATCTGGATGCGTTCCTGGCCGGTTCCCCCTTCCAGATCGATTTCGCCTTGGCGTCCTGCCAGAACGGGAAGTGCCAGAAGTGCCAATGCCCCTGCCAGAACGCTCCAGCCGCGACCAAAACGCAGCAGAATGTAGGTTAAGAACGCCGCCCCGCCGGCCAGGATGCCGCCACGTGAGCGTGTGCAGATCAGGGCCGTTATCACAATCCCGATCGGTATGAACCACAGCCAACGCAAAAAGCCAAACGACTGGTCTGTCAGGAAATAGCAACACAAAATCGTTGAGGCGACGATGAGTAATGAAATGTCATTCGGATCGGCAAAGATGCCTGTACCGCGCATACGCAAGACGAGTTCGGTGGCACCGGTCAGATCTTCTCCATCGCGATCTACGACGTGCGTGACGAAGACGAAATCCACCCATTCCAGATAGTCGACGACGCAGCAGGAGATCATGACCACCGAGCAGAACACGGTTCCAAATAGAAACCAACGAAAACGCCCGGGCGTATCGACACAGGAAATGAGTAGCAGGAAATACAGCGCCGTCTTGAAGAAGAGCTCGGTCGACGCCAGTACGCCTCCCAGATAGCCATGCGTGACGTGCGACATCGTGCATCCGACCAACACTCCCAACACGCAGATCGTGATGGGATTGTGATACAACTGTCGTGGGGTCACTTCGTTACGGACGACATTAACCGACAGCAACAGGCAGGCACCAATCAGTCCCTCGTAGATCGGCAGTCCCAGCAATTCGGGAACAATCTCGGCCGGTCGCAGAAACACGGTCGCATTGACGAGCTGAAACAAGAAGAAGGCAATCGGCGATGTGCGCGGCTGATCACCGAAGACAACCCGTGGCGCATTGCTGCGCATCCACGGTGCGTTCCAGTTCGAGCTCATCGGAGTCAGCGCGGCCGACGACATGCAGTCGAGTCCTCTTTTCGCAACATGTTTCTATTGATGCACACCCTCCCCGCGTCGCGTGGAGAGAACACCGCATTGAAATCTAGGTCACGAAGTCGAGGACGAGACTTATCGCCCCCCAGTCGATCGAAGCGAAATGAGGGGGAACAATAAGTCTTAACGACGATAGCGAATTGAACGATTAGTCCGCGTCCGACGATTGTCCGAAATTGTCGGTTGATGTGGTCGCGTCGGTCCTTTATGTCCCTTCTGTCCTTTACGTCCCTTTCAATCAAACGGAACTAAAAGGACGCGAAGAAGTACGAGGAGCAAGAAAAGGAGCCCGCCCGCCGTACCCTGCTAAAGGGCACCCCAGTTGATAAGTTGATGATTGGGACAAATCGCCCTGTGGCAGACGCTGCCAGCGTCTGTGCTCCGAGGCTGGCAGCGGCGGCCACGAACCTATCGCAGGACTTCCTTCACAATCCGTCCGCTGACATCCGTCAACCGCAGGTCGCGGCCGCCGTGGAAGTAAGTCAGCAGTTCGTGATCGAGGCCCATCAAATGCAGAATCGTGGCATGCAGATCGTGCACGTGAACCACGTTTTCGACGGACTTGAAGCCGAAGTCATCTGTCGCGCCAATGGCCTGGCCGCCCTTGGTTCCGCCTCCCGCCATCCACGAGGTAAACCCGCGCGGGCTGTGATCGCGGCCGACTCCATTTTGAGCCGTTGGCGTGCGGCCGAACTCGCCCGTCCAGACGATCAATGTCTCGTCCAGCAGACCGTGTGACTTGAGATCCTGAATCAACGCGGCGATCGGACGGTCGGTCTCCTTGGCATGCAGCTCGTGATTGGAATTCACGTTACCGTGAGCGTCCCAGTTCTGATCGCTGTGGCCTCCCCCGGAATAAATCTGGATGAATCGCACTCCCCGCTGTACCAATCGCCGGGCCATTAAACACTGTTTGCCAAAATGGGAAGTCGGCGGCTGATCGATCCCGTACAACTTTTGTGTCGCGGCCGATTCTTGCGCCAAGTCGACCGCTTCCGGCGCATACTGCTGCATGCGAAAGGCGAGTTCATACGAATCAATCCGTGCCTGCAGTTCCGATTCTCCCGGCCGGCCATCACGATGCTTGCCGTTCAACGAGGCCAACAGATCGAGTTGCTCGCGCTGCCGTTCCCGGGTCGTGCCAGTGGGCGGCTGCAGATCGATGATCGGGCTACCTGCCGTGCGGAACTGGGTCCCCTGGTAGGTCGCAGGCATATAGCCACTGCCCCAGTTGGGAGCTCCACCAATCGGACCGCCGCGCGGATCGAGCATCACCACGAACCCAGGCAGATTCTGGTTCTGGGTCCCCAGTCCATAAGTCGCCCATGATCCGACACACGGATACCCCAGTCGCAGCGAGCCCGTATTCATCTGCAGGAGCCCGCCACCGTGAGCAAAGCTATCCGCGTACATCGATCGGATCACGCATAGGTTATCAGCCTGCCCGCTCAATTCGGGGTAGAGGTCCGAGATCGGCAAACCGCTCTGTCCACAGGGCGTGAATTTCCGCGAACTCGCCAGCAACTTCCCCGGATTACGAACCTTGAACAGCGGATCCTGATCGAGGTTCGGGATCGGCTGGCCGTTGTGCTTGGTCAACTCGGGCTTGGGGTCGAAGGTATCGACCTGACTGACGCCGCCATACATGAAAAGAAAGATGACCGACTTGGCCTTCGCCGGAAAGTGTGACTTCTTCACCGCGAGGGGAGAATTCGCCGCCTCCAGTTCCGCCGCAACCGCCGACTGTTGAAAGAACCCATCCGCGGCCAGCATCCCCGCGAGCGCCGTCCCGGTAAATCCGAAACCGGTCTCCCACAGGAACTCTCGCCGAGGCTGCCCGCAAAATGAAGTTTTTTTCATAGAGAAACCTGGACGCGATTTTGTTTTCGCACAATCAGCATTTCCTTCAAGTGTAATCCAATCTGCCATCACATCAATGCCCGTTGATCAATCTGGGGCATAAAACTTCAGTTCGAACGTTGTGGAACCAGTCAAACATTCAAAACATCGCTCATGATTTTCATGACACTTGAAAGACGATTAAATTCTTTTTTGGAACACTAATCTGCGCTAATTAACACTGATAAAGACAGGAATTGAGTCGCCGTCTATTACTGCGCCCCACCACTGCCGCTTGTCTGAATTATCGAAGATTAGCGTAGATCAGTGTTCCAAAAATCGAATTCTGGCGCGCCGACTGATTTCGAAGTTGCGGATTTCCTCCGCCGTTAATCAGGCCGATTGCTCACTGTCGACGGACAACGGCGGCAGTCCGACTCGCAGGCAATCTTTGATCAACGGACACTTCGTACATTGAGGTCGCCGCGCGACGCAAATCTGGCGGCCGTGATGAATCAACCGATGGGCGAAATTTACCCATTCCTCGGGAGGGAGGAGTTGCATCAGATCGAGTTCGATTTTCTCGGGCGTGGTCGAAGTCGTCAGCCCCATCAACCGTGTCAGTCGCTTGACGTGTGTATCGACGACCACGCCGCTGGGAATGCCGAACGCCGTCCCCAAAACTACGTTGGCTGTCTTGCGACCGATCCCGGGTAGTGCGACCAGTTGGTCCAGATCGGCGGGGACATCTCCCTTATAGAGTTCCAAGAGTTTCTGGGCCATGCCGCGGATATTGTTGGCTTTGGCCCGGAAGAAGCCGAGCGAATGGATGATCGTTTCGACGTCTTCCTGTTCAGATTTGGCCAGTTTCTGAGCGGTGGGATATTTGGCGAACAGCTTGGGCGTCACCGCGTTGACCCGCTCGTCGGTGCATTGGGCGGAGAGAATCGTCGCCACGAGCAACTCGAACGGGTTCTTGTGAATCAACGCACATTCCGCGTTGCCGTACTGCTTCGCCAAGCCAACCGAGATGTTGAGCGCTCGCTGGTGCAATTCCCGTTCTTTTTGCTTACTTTTGGCCATGATTTCACTTTGTTGTGATGCGCAATTCGTAAAAGTCTGTGATGTGCAGACTAACGTGAACCAGGCGGATCATCCACCTTGCGGGAGGTCAAGTTTACGAAAGGGATTGGACATATGGGACGGATGGGACACATGGGATTTCTGAAAGGCCAAACGTTGGCAGCACCCCTTCTTGAATGCCGGTCACGTCAACCCTAGAATCAGCGAGACGGTGATGGGGGTCCGGTGGCGACTACTCGCGAACAACGTGACAGCCCGTTTGAAATAATCTCACAAAATACAGGGCATATCTTGGCCGCTGAACAACCACCGAGTTTTGATAATTTCCTGACCCAGTTCAAGCGCCGACGCGACCTCATGACCGAGGAACTGCATAAGGTCATCATTGGCCAGGATGCCGTCATTGAACAAATCATGGCGGCCATCTTCACCGGCGGACACTGTTTGCTCGAAGGTGTACCGGGTCTGGCGAAGACGTTGCTGGTCAGCACACTCGCGAAGATTCTGGATGTGCAATTCAAACGCATCCAGTTCACCCCCGACTTGATGCCGTCAGACATTACCGGCACCAACGTGCTCGATGAAAACGAATCAGGCCGCCGCGAATTCCGGTTCGTGCAGGGCCCGGTCTTCACGAACATCCTGCTGGCGGACGAAATCAACCGTACGCCCCCCAAGACACAGGCGGCCCTCTTGCAGGCGATGCAGGAACGCGAAGTGACGATCGGCCAGACGACTTATCCGATCGCCGAACCCTTCTTCGTCATCGCCACGCAAAATCCGATTGAGCAGGAAGGCACCTACCCGCTTCCCGAAGCGCAGCTCGACCGGTTCATGTTCAATATCAAGGTCGACTATCCAACCTTCGACGAAGAGGAACGCATCCTCACCAGCACGACGGCGTCGGAAAAGCCCGAGGTCAACAAGGTCCTGTCAGCCCGCGGCATCACCCAGGTGCAGACGGGAATCGGCCAGATCGAGGTCACGCCTTACACGGTCACCTACGTCGCACGACTGGTGCGGGCGACTCGTCCTGGAGATGTCTCGGCTCCCAAGTTTGCTCGCGAACTGATCGACTGGGGAGCAGGGCCTCGAGCCGGCCAGTTCCTGATCACCGGCGGTCGAGCCATGGCCGCGATGGATGGACGGCCGAGTGTTTCTCTCGACGATATCCGCAAGGTTGCCATCCCCGTGTTGCGACACCGTATCTCCACGAATTTCCAGGCTCAAGCGGAGGGCTTGTCGACGGACGATATTATTCGCCGACTGATTAAAGAAGTACCGGAGCCGCCGGTGCCGAAGTATGCGTGAGTGTCATTAAACGCCCCGTTGCAGACGCTGGTAGCGTCGGCCACGGGGGATCGAAGCGATCGGTCAGCATTCAAACCGGGGGCTAGCGCCCTGCGGCTGATTTAGGTTGTCCTTATGCCGGGCGCAGAACAATACTTGAAGCCAGACGTCATCCAGACTGTTGCCCGGCTTGATCTGCGCGCCCGGTTCATCGTCGAAGGCTTTTTGAGCGGTCTGCACGCGAGTCCGTACCACGGCTTCAGCGTGGAATTCAGCGAACATCGCCGCTACGCCTCCGGGGACGATCCCAAGGATATCGACTGGCTGGTCTACGCCAAGACCGACCGCTTCTACATCAAGAAGTATCAGGCCGAAACCAACATTACCGGCTACCTGGTAATGGACCTCTCCGAGAGCATGGCCTACACCTATCGCCAGCAACTGACGAAATTCGAATACAGCATTTGCCTGGCCGCGGCCCTCGGTTACTTGATGATCCATCAACAGGACCCGGTCGGCCTGATCACCTTCGACGACAAGATCCGCAACAGTCTGCCGGCCAAAAGTAAACGGGCTCAACTGGGAAGCATTCTCGCCCTCCTGGCCAAGCTGAAACCGACCGGCCCGACGGAGATTGCGCGCAACCTGCGGCAAATCGCGTCGATGATGCAGCACCGCAGTCTGGTGATGTTGTTCTCCGATTTGCTCGCCGACCCTGAACCTGTCATCAACAGTCTGCATCTGCTCCGTCATCGAGGCCACGACGTAATCCTGTTTCACGTTCTCGACGAAGCCGAGGTAAGTTTTCCGTTCGACGGGATGGTCGATCTGAAAGACCCCGAATCAGGAGAAAACCTGGTCGTCGACGCAGATGGCATGCGATCGGACTACCTCGACGCCATGCAGGAACTGCGTGAGACCTACAAGCGCGAATGTTCCAACGCCGGGGTCGATTACGTCCCCATCAACACGAGTCAGCCGTTCGACAAAGCGCTGTTGGAGTACTTGTCGCAGCGGAAGGCGCGATTTTGACTGCATACCAGAACGAACCGATCCGAACTGAGAATTCGCGCCGTTTTCCCGATCCGAAACCCCTTCATCCGCACGAGCGACTTCGTTACAATTCCGAAGCAGAGCAAAACCAACATTAGCGAGTGTGGCGGAATTGGCAGACGCGCCAGACTTAGGATCTGGTGCCGCAAGGCGTGCAGGTTCGATTCCTGTCACTCGCAATTGGTAAAAACCCCTGAGGAGCTCGCGTTTCTCAGGGGTTTTTCGCTAACAGTTACTTTCGCAACGGCGTAATCCGAATGCCTGTATCTTCCTCGGCTTTCGGAGTTGCTCGCATTAATGCGTCTTCCACGAAGTTGACGGCCCTGCACAACGCTGTGTATCCCGGACCGGCAACTACGGAAATCACTGCTCCGACAATGACAATGTGCAGAAAAACGTCCAGCCAGAAGACCCTGAGGAATGCCAGTTTCTGCGTCTTGTGACGGAAGTATTGCTGCCCAAGGTACGCACCGGGCCAGCCCCCCATGAACGCCATGAAGTGCAGAGTCCGTTCGGGGATGCGACGCCCACCTCGCTGAGCCCGTCGCTTGTCGAAACCATAGGCCATGAAGCAGATGAGGCTCATCACAACGATGACGCCCAAGTAGACTGCAGCACCGATCAACATCTTTGTCTGGATGCCTTCCCAAGAAAGCCAAGTGGATTTCGTGGCCGACGTTACTAACGTCGGTCACGGAATTCCGGAGATCGCATCAGTGTCAGATGTGACAGGACGCCTGGCCGCGTTTTTCGAGGTACTGCTGATGATATTCCTCGGCCTTCCAGAAAGTGGGGGCCGGGACGATTTCCGTCACGATCGGGGCCTTCCAGTTGGCTTGGGCTTTCGCCTTGGAAGCGCGTGCCAGCGCTTCCTGTTCCGGCGTGTGGAAGAAAATCACCGAACGATACTGCGTGCCGTAGTCCGGTCCCTGGCGGTCTTTCGTCGTCGGGTTGTGGTTCTTCCAGAAGACTTCGAGCAAGTCCTCGTAGCTAACTAACGCGGGATCAAACTCGACTTCGACGACCTCGGCGTGATTCGTGTCGCCGCGGCAGACGTCTTTATAGGTCGGGTTTTCCGTGGCTCCACCCTGATAGCCGACTGCGGTCGCAGTGACTCCGTTCGTGCGGCGAAACTCGGCTTCGACACCCCAGAAGCATCCCGCTCCAAATGTTGCTTTAGCCATCTGATGATCCTTTTTCTTGATTGTCGCCCCGACTGTCGGTTCGGGAATTGATCTCATTATACTCTGAGATGCCGGTTGGGGGATGGGGTGACGCGTTCTGGTTCCAAATTCACTCGCCACGCCGAGCCATCTACTGAAACTTTGGATTTGGTCGAGCCAATGAAAATCCTATTCTTGCATGGTTGGAAATCGATACCCGGCGGCGTGAAGCCAACCTATCTTGCCCAGCACGGCCACACGGTGCTGAACCCGCAACTACCGGATGACGATTTTGGCGAGGCCGTCAGGATTGCGCAAGTGGAGTTCAATCTCCATCGGCCAGAGGTCGTGGTCGGATCGTCGAGGGGCGGGGCCGAGGCGATGAATATTGATTGCGGAGGTGTGCCTCTGGTTCTCTTGTGCCCGGCGTGGAAACGATGGGGAGCCGCGAAAACGGTCAAAGCAGGCACGGTGATCCTGCATTCGCAATTGGATGATGTGATTCCATATGAGGAAAGCAGGGAACTGACCCAAGTTAGCGGGCTGCCAACAGAGTCTTTGATCGAGGTGGGCACGGACCATCGGCTGGCAGATCCTGAGCCGCTCGCGGCAATGTTGCAGGCGTGTATTAACGCCACAGCGGAGTGAGCCGAAGACGACGGCCGGGGCGGCCATCCTACAGGCATGCGATTATGGGATGACCTAAAAAAACGCGCGGCACGAATTGTCCGTTTCATCAACCGTTCGTGTCGCCGCGCGTTTCAACTGCGGCTCTGAATACTGCAGCCCCGGGACAATCAAGCCAATGTGCCGATTGATAGGCTGCCAAGTCGCGAGCACTTTACGGAGCGGCGGGCGGCGGGTTCTCACCGGTCTTTTTCACTTCGGTCGTATGCGTTTCGGTGGTCGTTCCACCCGGAGTGGTGGTCTCGGTTTTGGTCGTCACCGAGGCCTTCTCGGCGCAACCAGACAAGCCTGCAATCCCCATGGCAACAACCACGAATGCCCCAATTGTGCGTTTCAACATTTTCGACTCTCCATGAAAAAGTGAGAAATCCGGTCACACGACGCGGATGCCTCAAGCTCTTTGAACTGGTACTGCCGCAACCATTGGTAAACGACCAATCATTAAGTAGCAGGCAGCCAGAATCGCAGCAATGCAAACGCTATACCGCGCTGAATCGGTCGTCGATTCGATGTGGGACCAGCATCTCACAGGGGCGCAAATCACTCGTGTTTTTCCAAGCTCTGACGGTGAACTCGTCGATGTTGCGCCGCTTGTCGTTTTGACTTCGCGAATCGCTTCTGATCGTCCAACACACTCTGTGGCTGTTTGGAGCGCGAATTGAGAATTGATGATCTAACTCCGTCAGAACGGCTTTAAGAATATGAGAACCCGACTCGGAGAGTCGGGCTACAGGTTTGCCGCGAATCGCTCACAAGTCACGGCACCATTTTTGCCTTAGGGAGTTTAGATATCTGCAGTTGCAGAGAAATCCCCATTCATCCCCCAATGATGATCGCCCGGCGATCAGTAGTTGAACGGACAACATCCATGCGGCTCATTCCAGACGCCAGCTTGCGAACGGACATGTCGCCGACTGAGGGCTGTCGTCCTCACACATTCGCTGCAACGATGAAGTCAACGATTAGCATTGCGCTAATCTGTCTCGTGGTCAATTCGGGATGTTCTGAGGGTCCGCAAGGAACAGGGCCAGGGCGGCGCGAACAGCATTTAGCTTTGACTCCTTCGCAAGAGCTACAGGTTGGCCGTGAAGCCTACCGCGAGATTCTCGGGAAGGCTCCTGTCGTGAAATCCGGGCCTCAGGTTGATCGAGTCCGGCGGGTGAGTGAGCAAATCGCCAAGGCCGTGGAGATCGAGCCCTTACAGCGCGAAATCAATCTGCGGCTTGAGGGTTATGAGTTCGAATGGGAATACAACGTCGTGCAAGACAATCAGGCGAATGCCTTTTGCCTGCCGGGGGGCAAAATTGTCGTTCTCACGGGACTGCTTGATCTTGTGAAAAGCGATGACCAACTCGCCGCTGTGATCGCTCACGAAGTCGCTCATGCTTTGGCCCATCACGCCAGCGAACGAATCGCTCGGGAACGGACCGTCGGACATGGGTTGTTGAGTTTGTCCTATAACCGTCAACAGGAAACAGAAGCCGATCACATCGGTCTCTTCTTGATGACGTTCGCAGGGTATGACCCCGACGAAGCGGTCGAGTTTTGGAAAGAGATGCAGAGCGCACACCATGGTCACTTGCATCTGCCGGAAATCATCTCTGACCATCCGAACGACAATCGCCGGATGCAGCAGTTACAGGCCTGGGTAGGTCCAGCCAAGGGCGCTAAGCAGGCCCTGGACGAGGGGCGAATTCTGCCCATCAGCCGACGTTAGTCATCGTCACCTCAGTAATCACGATTCCCCTCTTTAACGAGCGACGGAGATACCACGATGAGTTTTGGACCCCTGTTGGGCGGTGGTGGCTATTATCAACCTCAAGGACCGCGCGGCCCCTGGCTGGGCTGTGGTTGCAGCAGCATTCTGATGATCCTGGCCGGGATGATGCTCGTTATGAGCGGCTGTCTGCGGATGCTGGGCCAGTAACGCTCTGGCCCACAAGAACTGTGATCTTCCGTTGTAGCCGGACTCTCCAGAGTCGGGCGCACTCCGCTGGTCCGCTGCCCGCCCGACTCTGGAGAGTCAGGCTACATGAGGCACGAATCACCTATTTGAAAGAGATCAAGCAATGCGAGCACTCTGTGGAGCAATCATCACGGCAGGAGCGCTGATCGGCCTGGGACTGACGGCGTTGGCCTATGGAATTCGTTATCAAGGTTTTGTCAATTTAAACCCGACTAGCAATCAGATGTATGGCGTTCCCTCGCTGATCCTGATTCTCGTCGTATTGATTGCCGGTCTAATTACCGGCGTCGGTATCGCGTTCCTGGGACTTATGTATCACCACGAACGACGTTACATGGAACAACGCGGAGCATTCGGCAGTCCTTCAGAACCAGCCGTGCCGCCGATGTAATCGTCGATTGCAGGATTGTAGCCTTCACTCTCCGCATGAAGATGGCCGAGCGCACTGACAAACGCCGGAGGCATTCAGCGCTCACCGCGCGCTGGGCTTACTTCACGCGGAGCGTGAAGGCTACATTAATCTCCCGCGAGCGACACTGCGCGACGTGGGTCGGTGGCCGCGATGATCTGATTAATTCCGGCCTGATTGAATCCCTTAAAGCCGTCGTTGCGCTGCAGGATCTCGAGGTGCGATCCCAAGGCGCCCGACGTCAAGAATTTCTCAGCCTGCTCGGCACTGATGAGCTTTGTATCTCGCAGACGTTCCACACGCGCCGGATTGACCGGCCAGATCTCGCCTTTAGTAAAGGCTTGCTTCAGATAAGGGTAATCGGTGAATGGAGGCATCGTCTCGATACCGGCCCGGCTCAGTTGATCGCGCGTCGCGCTGAAATCGAACTGGCACTCGAGATGATGCATTCCGGCCTGCAGGAATGATTCACCGTGCAAGCCGCACCACAGACCGACCGTACCCAGTTCGTTGCGCGGTGACAGCGGTTCGTGTGAGAAGTCATGCGACAACTCTTCGGGAGACAGGTCAACATCGGCAAAGATCGTGACTCCGGTCACCGGGTGCTCGATGACCTGTGCCCCCCATCCGGCCTCGCGTCCAGCATAAAACCGTTCTCGGCAGACGAAGCCGAGTCGCTCCAAAAACGCAATCAGCCGCGAGAAACAATGGCGGCTGGACCGATAGGTGTGATGATCGTGATTCGCCCAGCCGAGCCCCAACGTGTCTTGTCGCGCCTTTTGAATCTGTCCGGCACGGTTGCGTCGGAGCCAGTATTCGCGTTCCGCAGCGAAGAACAACTCGCAGGCACGATCCCGTCCCAGATCGGCAATCGCCGCTTCAACGAGTTGCCCCGCCTGAGCATAACCTTCCTCGTCAGTTGGGAAGTCTCGATGGCGGAGTCGGAATGCCTCCACATGATGGGCCAGCGCCAGGAACGGCACGACCTCCTGTGGATCAGCATCGAATGCGAGCGAGCCATGACGCTCGACAATCCAGACCTCGACGTTGTTTACGCTCGCGACCAACGCCTTTCGGACGGAAGAACAGGGTTGACCAACAATCTCAACGCGATTCAAGCGATGGGCAACCAGGAAGTCCACGACCGAATCGACTTTGATCGCCAGTTGTCGCGAGGCGCCTGAATGAACTCGGACTCGCGGTAACAATCCCGCGCGATGTTCCCAAGCTTCAGAACTGGGCAAGGCGACCGCTTCGTAACCGACACCCTTCAATTGCGAGACTGCGGGATGATCGGCCGGCAACCCGCAATGATCCAGCCAGTCGACCAGCCGCGTACCGGTGTCATCGAGCATCCGTTGGGTGAGGCTGGCTGCAAATGGAGAGCCTCGCAGACTTTCATCCAGCAATGACTGAATGAGGTTGGCGGCCTCGGGCTGCGGAGTCCAGCGGTAAGCTTGCAGGTCGGCCAGTGCGTTGTCGTCCGACGGAGTTGTGGTAACTGGCATTCTTCGAACCCCTGAGTTAAAAGTGCGAGCAGAATTCTCTCAGTCAGATAACGCACATCCCGAGCAACAAATCTTCAGCCGCTGCCAAAAGGGGGAGCTATGTATCGCCTCACAGTATTATACGGACACCCGCAGGACCCGGCGGAATTTGACCGCTATTACCATGAAGTCCACATCCCCATTGCGAAGAAAATGAAGGGATTTAAGGGCTGGACCATCGGGAAATGTGAGTCAGCCACACCCGGCCAACCTGCCCCATATTACATGATCGTGGGGCTCTACACCGAGACCCGCGCCGATCTGGACGCGATTCTGGCCTCGCCCGAGGGACAGGCCGCGATTGCCGATGTCCCAAAATTCGCATCCGGCGGCTGTACCTTCCTGTTCGACGATGAGGTCGTCCTGATTCCTTGTTCGCTGGCGTGATCAAATGGTTAAATCCCGTGGCAGACGCTGCTCGCGTCTGCGAATCCGACGCTAGCAGCGTCGGCCACGGGAGTGAACACCTTAAGTTCTAAGCCCCCTGACGTTCGATGAACGCCAACAGGTCCAGGATTTCATCCCTGGTCAGCGTGTCCAATGTTCCTTCCGGCATCAACGATGTCGCTGACGGTTGTTCGAGCTCGATGTCTTTCTTGGAGATCGCGATCGTCTTGTAGGGGTTCTGGGGATCGGTGGCCAAGTGCAGTGTTTCTGAGCGATAGTCACCACCGAGCGCGACTCGACCGACGTACGATTTCCCATCGGTCGTCACGACTTGAAGATTTCTGTAGGCTTCGGGAATGACCTTCGATGGTGAAATGATCGACTCGACGATATCGCGCCGACTGAATCGACTGGGGACCGAAGTTAAATCGGGCCCGATCAATCGTCCGTGACCTCGCAGCCGATGACATTTGATGCAACCGGCCGCGGTAAACATCGCCTGTCCGCGCGTCACATCTCGTTGTTTGCCCACTTCGGCGAGCGAATCGACGAGTTCGTCGATGGTCCATTTTCGAACGTGCGTTCGCGTGGACGCGGCTTCAGCCACGGCTTCGTCTGGGGTACCGTCCACGAGTTTTCCCAAGGCCGTTCGCTCGGACTCGGTCAATGTCGCGACGGCTTCCTGGCGGATTTTCTTGAGGAAGTCGGGCATGCCGGCTCCGCCTAGATAGCTTTGTGCGTTGGCCAAGGCTTCGAAGTACACGCTGCGTTGCTCCGGCGTCCATCCGACCTTCAGATGTCGGAGCGTGAACAGGTAATGCAACGTCTCCGCCTGTTGAGTCGTTGCTCTTAACAAATCGATCGTCTTGGCGATACTTTTTGGTGAATCGAACTTCGCAACGAGTCCGCTCAACTGTTGATTTACTGCAGGGGAACGATCGGGAAACACCTGTTGCAGTTTGGTTGCCACGGACTGGAACAGCGGTTCGACAACATCAGGATTCGCTGGCAAGCAAAGCTGGTAAATATAAGTCGCAGCGAATCGATCCGACTGTGGGCCAGCTTCCCAATTCAATTCGTTAAGTCGCGACAGAATGCGAATGCGCACCTCCGGCTGATTGGCCCGCGATAGCGCCAACAGAGCGTTCAGACCGATCGTGCGATTGGGTTCAGTCAAGGCCCGATCCTGCCAGCGTTGCAGCGACTGCCGTTCCAGGACATTACGCGCAGCATGGCGGATCCACGGATCGTCATCACCCAGTCCGTTCCACACATTGGTTAGGGTTGCCTCGTCGAGGTTTTCCTGCAGCAACATCGATTCGAATCGGCGACGATTTTCTCGTGACTGGCGAGCAAATTCGGTGCGATCGATCTCCTGCTGACTCGTCGCGGACACTTCAGGTGGTGACGCGACGTACCGCACTCGATACAGCGCCGATTGAGTTCCTCGACCACCGGTCACGAAGTACATCGAACCGTCCGGACCAAAATCCAAATCGGTCACATTGAGCGGACGTCCTTTCAAGAACGTCTCGGCGGCCATCAAGTAGCTGCTGCCTCGTGGAGTGGGATGGACGGCGAGGATGCGACCGTAGGCCCAATCGAGAATGAAGAGTGCTCGGCGGAACTTGTCGGGAAAGTTGCTGCGTGTCCCGAACTTCACCGCGGTGGGCGATCCTTTTCCGATGTCCAAGTTGGGCAGAGCATTGTCTGGATGATCGGGGTAGTAGGGAGGCCACGCACCCGTGACACCGCGCCAGCCAAAATCTCCGCCGGTCACCAGATGGCTAACTCGCGTGGGTCGATACCAGGGGGCTCCCATGTCGTGTTCGGCATCGGCATCGTACGTAAAGACTTCCCCGTCTGGGTTGAAATCGATTCCGAACGGATTCCGTAGACCGGCCGCGAGGACATGGACCTTCCCCCCTTGGGGATTGATCCGCAATAAGTGGCCTTCGCTGGTCTTCTGACCCTTGCGAGCATCTCGAAACGGCGACGTATGGTCGACACTATCAGCAGGCAAGGTCACCGAATCGCCGTGAATCACATAAATGTGCTGGTCGGGACCTAGCGCCAGATCATTGCGGCCGTGCCCGACTCCACCCTCGCTGGCGTAAACCAATTGCGGTTCGCCAAACTTGTCGGTGCCCTGACCGGGCAACCGGTACAGCCCCTTCGCATTGTTTGCGTCGACAAAGAGATCGCCTTGAGCAAACAACAAGCCGCGACATTCCAGCAGCGTGTTATTGATCGTTTCGACCTGGGACACCTGTGTGCCGTCGGCAGACAATGACATCCGCAGCAGCCCCATCTTTTCCTTCGCGATCACCGCTCGCCCTTGGGGATCAAACGCCAGACTGATCCAGGAGTCCTCACCCTCTTGAGCCGACCGCACTAATTGAATTTCAAATCCCGGTGAGACCAGAAAAGAAGCGGGATTGCTACCGGTTTTCGCTCCTTGAGCCTGCCGCCATTGTTCGTAGTTATCAAATGCACTCGTGCCAACCTGCCATTCCCGAGGGATCAACAATCGCGAGCCGACGGTTCCGAAACTGACTGCGGGTGACGTCGCTTTGACGGCTCCTGATGTGACCTGCCAGGTGCCGTCGGTGACGATCGATTGCCGCGAGCCATCCGCGAAGACCAGATCAAGCTGCAGGAAAAACGCGGCCGGTCCCGGAACACTCCTGCCACGCACACTCAACTGGTGATCCCCGATTCGCAATCGATCGGTCACGTCGATGTGCAGCAACGGGTCGTACGGCTCGACTTCGGCCAGCATGGTGCCATTGAGCAAGATGTCAATGCCGGCCGATTCGCCCACGCCTCGGAGCACCGCGGAGGTCACGTCCTGTTTGACGATGAACGACTTGTGAAAGTCGGCTGCGATGGGGCGCTGTCGTTCAGCCTGAGACCAGATCCACATGCAATCATCCCCGACCGCTGGGGAGATCGACTGGGCTACGAACATTATCGCCAGCACAAAAGTCGCTTTGGTCATGGTGATCTCACAGGGGTTCGTGATGGCGACATTCCAAGTTCGTCGTACTGACGTTCCCAGAACAAAACTTCTGATCCGGAGCATCACTCTAAGCCGAACAACGAGAGTGAGCAACTACCACTTCCCATCTTCGTCCTTCTTCGTGTCCTTTGTGACCTTCTGTTCAAAATAAAAGATTGGAACAGAAGGTCACAAAGGACACGAAGATTACGAAGACGATTAAATTGGAAAGTGTTACTACTTCATTTGGCGAAACTGTTACCGTGAATTAAATACGCATTGATCCGCCGTTATTTTGCCGCCGTTTCCCCGGCAGCCGGCAGGGCATAGACCGCGAGGAGCGCGGGTAAGATCACCAGATCCCCGATCATCGCTGTGATCATCGTCAGCACCCCCATACTGGCGAAGATGCGTTGATCGCGCATATCGCTGAAAGTGACCGTGGAGAACCCGACCACCAGCACCATCGTCGTCATGAGCATCGATGTTCCAACCGCCTCAAACGTGCTGCGAATGGCCTGCTTGCGACTGGTTGATCGTGGCAGCTCTTCCTGGAATCGAGTCAGGAAATGGATCGTGTCATCCACGGCAATTCCCAGGCAAATCGTGAAACTGCACACGGTAACAATTTCGAGTGGCTGTCCCGTGAACACCATCCAGGTCGCACAGAGGACCAGGGGAAAGATGTTTGGAATCATCGCGATCAGGGCAATGCGTATCGAACGGAATACGAGCCCCAGAACGCAGATGATAATGACGGTCTCGCTCCCGAGACTGGATCCCAGATCCAGTGTGATGCGATAGAGGTCCTGCCAGCGATGAATGGCCGATCCCGCCAGGTTGAGACCGAAGTCTGGATGCTTGCTGACTATCTGGTTCAGCCCAGTCTGAATGCGCTGGAAGACCTTGCTGTATTGCGCGATCCCAATATCCTGCACGCGAAATGTCACTGTCGCGAACCGATCCTCGGGTTTATAGAACGCCCGCTTAAGAGGAGGCGGCAGCAATTCGATCATCGAGGCACGCTCTTCGGTGGGACTGTCACCCGGAAGAGCGTCCAGCAAGCTACGCAGAGAAATCGGAGTCCCAATCAGCGACTCGGACTTTAACAGGTCATCAACCTCCGCGACGACCTTGAGGACTTCAGGTGAATCGGATTGCACCTTCTCGGACCAGCGAATCTGAACTTCAGAAAACTCGAGGCCGCCCAACGCCCGATCCATCTGGTGGAGTGCCTTGGTCGCTTCCGCACTTTCCGGCAGGAAGCTCGAACGACGCTCGTCCGGTCGGAGCTGCGCCGCGATCGCCGCACACACCAACGTCACCGCGATGCCCACCCAGGCCACCGGTTTGGGTCGCCGTAAGATTAGATCGACCAGGTACGTCACACGGTGCAGGTGATGCTCGATCAATCCCGCTTGATGTTCGATCGGTTCCAGACGCACGCCCAGGATCTTGCGGGTGAACACGCTTCTCAAGAACTTGACCGGTTTGGAAAAGTAGGCGAGCGGAATCACGACCAAAATGGCCAGCACCGTTAAGGAGACGCCCAGCACGCAACTCCAGCCGAACTCGCGGACGATTTCGTGCTGGGCCAATGAGAGCGACCAAAAACCAATGCCGGTGGTGACTGCGGTCAGAAAGCAGGCGAGGCCCACTTCCTCCAGGCCATCACGTGCAGCGTCTCGTTCGTTCATGCCTGACGCATGAAACCTCCGAATCTGCACCATCATATGCACGCCATCAGCCAGGCCGACCAGGCTCAGCATGACGGGTAGCACGACGTCATTGAAAGGATTGTCTTGAAAGTTGAAAAAATTCAGGATACCCAGCGTCCAGAAGATCCCGAGCGCCGGTCCCATCGAGAGGATGATCACCGAGACGACACCACGAAATAGGATGGCGGCCATGATCAGCACGACGGCGTAGCCGATGATCCGGAATTTGAGGTTGTCCCGTTCGTGAGTCTGCATCATCGTCAAGCGGATGGGAACTTGCCCCGTGACGCCGACCGTGAATTTCACACTCGGAAATTCCGCCAATGCCGCTTCTGCAGCTTGTCTCAGATGAATGGTGCAGTCCTCATCGCTGGTAATGTAGAGCCAGTCGAAGTTGACCAGCACGATCAGCGTCCTGGCGTCGGGAGACAACAGTTGCCCCTTGACCAGAGGATGATGTAATGCTTGCTCGCGTGCCGCTGAAAAGCGCGCCGGCGAGGCTTGCGACTTGGGAAAGAGCGGCTCGCGCAGACCAAAGATATTGAGAACCGGAACTCGGTCCATCCACAGGACGTTGCGAATGTAAGGGAGCGACTCCAGCGAGCTGATCATGTGCCGCAGCGCGCGGGCACCGGTTGGCGTGAAGATCTCCTCAGATTCAATCACCAGGATCGCGTCCGACCGAGTGAGATCCAGTGCCTGAACATCCGGCCGAGGCTTCTTGTCAGGCTTAGCCGCAGCAGCGGGCGCGGCTGCAACTGGCGCGGGCGCGGCTTCTGGTATTGGCGGAGGTTGAAAGAAGTGTCGGACACGTTCGGGAGCAATATAGCCGACGCTGGCAATCGAACTCATCACGAACAGAAAGAGATAGGCCCACGCAGGACGATCCACAATCCAGGCGGTCGAACGACCGAAATTACGAGAAATCGACAACGGGCCCTCGTTCTACAAACTCGGCAGGAATTATCTTCCGCAGGGGTGCTGTTCAACGTTTCTTGCGAGACCGTTCAGCCGCCGATTGAATTTCATCACGGCTCAACTTCCCGTCACGATTCGAGTCGTATTCCCGAAATCCATACTTGCGGAATGCCAACGGCGTTTCATGAGTTTCGACGACATCGTCGCTGTTCTTATCAAATCGCGTGAAAAACTCGCCCACAAACTTCTCGGCCGATTCCTGTTTTTCTTCGTCAGGACCAGATTTAACAATCAGCTTCTGCTTGTTGCGTTGCGGTTCTGGCTCCGCCGGACCATTTCGCGGCTCCGCAACTTCGAAAAATGCGACGGCCATCTCTTCCCAAGTCTGATCGCCCCAGGTGACCGTTTGCGAGGGATCTGGATTGGCCGGATTTTTCTGCGAGTTGTCAAATCTCGCCGTGAATTCCAACTTGTCGATGCGATCCAACTTCAGCGGCTTCGATAGTTCATACACATGCTGCCAGTTGAAGTCGTAACGCGGGACATCCAACAGAATCTCGGTCGAACTCCCCTGGCGACTGGTCACCTCAAAGGCTTTCCCGCGGACATGCATGTGAGGCACAATGGCGAGCAGTTCGGCCCGCTTCGGAAACCAACCAACATTCCCATGGACAGGGAAGTCCGGCGTGTGTGGCGGGATCTCAAACTCCTGATCGATCCCCAGCAAGGTGAAGCACTCGTGAGTTACCTCCGACTCGGGGATAAACGTGATTCCAATCTGAGTCAGATCATCCTGCGCAATACCATTCGGCGTGTAATGCATCTGAAACACAAACTTCGAACCGGCGGGAACTCTTCTGGCATGACCGGGCGGTAGGCTAAAGCTGCGTTGGCCGGGGACATAGCCGGTCAAATAACCCACACCACGCACATCTGATCCGTCCGGCGGTCGCACGAAAACGATGCAATGGTGGACGGTCGGCCGACTGCCCGGAATCACCTGCGACGCGGAAACCCAACGGTCTTCTTCCAAGTGCGGATCCACGACAAAGTATTGATATTCGACGGTCCCTGTCGCCGAGACATGGTACGGCCGGTCGCGCATCTTCAGTACCATGTCGGGCTCGCGAGGCAACTGCCAGCCGGAGGAATAAACTTGCGGCGGCGGCAATTCGGACTTCTCGCCGTAGGGCATGCCGGCTTTGATCCAGTCGCGCAAAACTTGCTTGTCCGCCTCGGGCATGAGCCGCGAGTTCCGGAAATGCCCATGCTGAGGATTCGCATTCCAGGGAGGCATCCGGCCGGAGTCCACCGTCTCCAGAATCGTCTCACCCCAACCGGTGACTTCGTCGTAGTCCGTCAACGAGAACGGTCCGATTTCACCCGGCCGATGGCACTCGACACAGTGCTGGTTCAAGACTCGCGAAACTTGATTACAGAACGTGATTTTGGATTCGGCCGCGGGCGTCTTAACTCGGCCAATCGCACAGCCAGTCGTTTCCGTCTGTACCACACTGACCGTCTTGCCAGTCAATAACTCTTGCAGCGCGATACGCAGATCGTGTCGAGTCGCTTGCCCACGCGTCACCCCCGGCTGATATTGGTCGTCGACTCGACCGCGATACCGAATCGCCAGTGTTTGATCCAGGACGAAGACCTCGGCCATGTAGCGCGCACGGAATTGGTCGGCAATCTTGTTTCCCGGATCCTTGAGGATTGGAAATTCTTCAATTGCATACTCGCGGGAAAACTCTGCCACCTCTTTTTGAGAGTCTTGCGAATTACTGTTCACCCCAATAAACCGGACATTTTGCGCCGCGAATTCCTTGGCCAACTGATTCAAACGCGGCCCATACTGCCGAGCCAGCGGGCATTCTGTACCGAGAAAGCAGATTACGGTGAGCTGCTTTTTCGCTTGCGGAGCGACCTCGGTCACTTTGCCTGCAGCGTCCTTCAACTGGAATCCAGCAACGGTCTGAACCTCGGCTCGAGCCGTTCCCTCAGCACCCCACACAACTCCGGCCACCACGATCAGGCAGGCCAGCATGAGGGGCAAAGACTTGTGCCAGGACATATCAGAAAGCATCCTTCAAAGGACCTGATTTTGTAGAAGGTAGCCTTCAGGCTGCACCTGAAGGCTACCCTCTATAATACCCAATTCGAACCACTCTGCTCGCCCGAGTGCAAGAATTGTTTCAGTCATTGGGCGATCGACCGTCCCCATATCTATTTCACAGTAAACGAATAGACCTTCACTTCGGGGTTTTCGCTGTTGGGGAATTTGACAGAAATTGTCACGGTTACTTGCCCCTTGCCCGTTGGTTCAATATCAAATTCGGTATCTCCGGCCCCAATCAATGGCTGACCATTGACGATCCGCCGAATGGTCGCCTGCTGTTCGATCTTCGCCGGCCCGGTAATGGTGGCTGTCGCCTTGGAGCCCGCGATCCCTTTACCCGTCAGTCGGACGATGTCGGTTTTCGAGACTTCGAATGACTTGCTCCCTTCGGCGATGACGATCGAAGCGACCTCGGCTTCTTCGTCTTCCGCTTCGGCCGCTTCCGGTTTCTCGCGTCCACGATCCTTGCCACCTTTGCCTCGCCCCTTGTCGGCATACAGCATTGAAGCCACCGTCAGCAGGGCAAGAACTACGACAAATCCCGTTGATTTCTTCATCTCATGTCTCCCAATGTCGACCGCTAATCGACTTCGTCAAAAAATCGAACCTCAGATGGGGCGCTTGAGGTACGCCAGATAACTATCTTGATTAACGTTTGTGGCGACCCACTTCAAACTGAAGTCCATTAACTTCACTTTACTTTGTGGCACACTTTGAGGCTCCTTGGTCAGCAATGACGGCACGACACATTCAATCCTTCCGACCATCCTCGGCCCGTAATAGTCCAATTTTGTCTTTCAGATTGGAAGAATATCCGCGAAACGACTGGTCCCCAGCGGTGTTGAGTGAGCAGTGAAATCATATCGCTAGTCACTCGCACATGGCTCAAAAGGGATAGACATGTCGTCATTTCATCGCGGTTGTTGGCGCTGGCACCAGATGGCTGTATTGGCCTCAGTAGCTGGACTTGGCATTGGGATCGGGAGCATGGCTTCTGCACAAGGGAAGACGGATGCCTCCAGGGAGGCCGATCAAATGTTTCAGAACCTCGACACCAATCGAGATGGCAACCTGAAGATCGATGAAGGTGGCCCGAGTGCCAGCGGCTTGATGAAAAACATCTTCGAGATGGCGGGAAAGCAGCCTGGTGGAACTGTTTCACGAGCAGAATTCCAGGCGGTGTTTGACAAACATAAGGCCGGGGCAGGGGGGCGCGGTCGTCCCAATAGTCCTCCGGCAGGCCAACCGAATTCCCCCGCAGGCGGTCGTCCGGCCGCGGAAGAGGAAGCCCCCGCTGACATGGACGGGCTGCCACCGATTCTGGCTCAATTGGATGGGAACGGCGACGGGCGTCTCACACGATCAGAATTGCAGCGGCTGACGCAGTTGTTTGAGCAACTCGATTCCGACAAAGACGGTGCCTTAACCGCCGAAGAAATCCGCTCCGCCGGCAGTCTGCCGAAGTCTGACACGAAGCCGAAAGCCAGTACGAAGGCACCGCGTAGCGCGAGTAGCACCTCGAAAACCACGTCGACAGAATCGGAGGACCGCCCGGCCTCCAAGTCCCGCTCCTCGAGCACAACCGGCAGCGCCACCGCCGGACGCAACGCCACGCGGTCCATTCCCGCTGGCGTCTGGCGCGGTTGGATTGTCGATGGCCGCGGCGAAAATCCGAACTCGGGCCAAATGGAAATTGAACTGACGGTGGAAGGCAACCGCATCACCGGCCGGGAGGTGGGAAGCCGCCGGGCTCCGGAGGGAATTGGCGGAGGCACGTTCATCAGCACGGGCGATGGCCGCACTGGCAATCTGGATGCCGAAGGGACCAGCGGCCCTCAAGAAGGTCGCAGCTTTCAGGGCATCTACGAATTCGACGGAGAAGTCCTGAAGTGGTGCGTCTCCAATCGAGGCCGCCAACGACCGCAATCCATGGCGACGGAACGCGGCAACTATTTGATGGTGCTGCGGCAACAGAAATGAGCCGACCAACTACAGGCGAGCGACTCTCACTCCACAACCGCGGGTTGCTCGACCTCGAGTTCGTTGCGAACCGAGCGGACACCGGGCTCAAGTCGCACCAGATTCTCCGCGAGCCGCGCATGCTCCGGAGTCTTGACCCTGCCTCGCAGGACAATCTGGTTGTCCAGAACGGCCACATTGACACCCTTCAGCGAAGGATTCTTGAGGGTCACACGATCCAACCGCACAGCGGCAGTTCTGGCGACGGTTTCCGCGGCTTTCGCGTTATATTCGAAAGCGACCTTCTGACGCGGACGCACCTGACTCGTCTTACGCGCGTTGCCACCGTTAGCGAAATCGGAATTTCGCGGATCGTTCGCGGCGTTGTTGCCGCTGTTTCTAAAGTTTCGAGCAGCCCCGCTAGCGGCACCGGCGCCTGTCTGGCCAGCCCGTGAGTTCCCCGCAAACGCACCGCTATTCCGGCCGATGAAACCTGAATTTGCGGCGCCCATGGCCCCCGCCATTCCACCTTGAGCCGGATTTCCCCCCGCACCTGCAGGTGCAAAGGGATTAATGGGTCCGGTCGTACCACCCATCAACGGGGTCGTTCCGGCTTTACCGGCCGTCATCGATCCAAAACCCGTCCCGGTCATCCCTCCGGTGATCCCACCGGTTCCGCCCTTGGTCAAGCCGCTACCTGTAAACAGTCCGCTCCCTTGAGCGAAGATCGCCTGGGGACCAGACGCCATCGCTCCGACCGCAATCGCAGCCAACAGCAATCGTCGACTTAACCGGCTGTCCATATCGAAGACCCCTCAGGGACCAAAATCAAACCCGTCGTCTACTATAGAGTAACCGACCCGGGGGCTGGTTACTATCAGATTTGTGAATAGAAGCTGACTTCCCCGTATTAAACTGACCTGTATCAAACCCATCGGCCAATTGGTGTTCCAGAGATCAAGACTTAACCGGCTAACGATCCCGTTCGCCGACAAATTCCCCTGACTCCACGCCATCGGGACGTCAAGAACTCTACGCATTCAACCGGGATTACCCAAATCCATAGCCCTTCATCTGTAGCCTGACTCTCCAGAAGTCGGGCGAATCCCCGTGGCAGACGCTGCCAGCGTCTGCATTTCCGAGGTTGGCAGCGTCGGCCACGGGGGCGAAGATCCTATGCTGCCCACCTAGGAAATGCGGCTGACTCTGGAGAGTCAGGCTACGGATACGGATACAGATTGCGTCTCCCCGGATCACACAGCCCGGCCAGATTGTAGGGGGCAATCCGCTGTCGCACCCGCGCGATAAAATGCTGTTTCGTATCCCTGTCGAAAGGTCCCGAGAGGGTCAGTTCGACAAGTTCCGAGTAAGAAGTTTCGACAATCCCTACCCATTCCGGGTCATTCGCCCCCAAAAATGCGTCCTGCGGCTGCCAGAGTCCACTCCGCCGGCGATGTTCCGCCCAAATGGCCGCGACGAAATAAAACGCCGACATGGCACCGAATAACTCCATGTCCCCCAAGGCCAGAAAGCAGCCGTGAATCACACGGTCCAGCAACTGCGATTCGGCCTGCAGAGTGGCGTCATAAGCCTGTAACTCGGCGTGAAACTGAGGAGCATCCCAACTGCCCACGTGGCCGGCAAATACTCCAGCCAAGCGTTCTATTCCGCTTAGCGTGTGGGCATTGCCAGTGCTGTGCAACGGATCCAGAAACGTAGCGGCCGTCGGAAGCAAAGCCCAATTGTGTCCAGCAGCGGGACTCAACCAGCGTTGCATCCGACCTCCCCGAATCAGATGTTCGCCGGGACCACAGATCCGGGCGTCCCGCAAATGATCGCCGATCGACGGATAGCGCCGCAGCAGCGACCGCCATTCTTCAGCCGGCGAGACCGTTTCGTCTAGAGGAAACATTCGCTGATCCAGCGCGAACCCAACGCTGGTGATTCCGTTGTTGAAAGGAATCACCCACATCCAGCCACCGTCGAATTGATGATGCAACACAGCGTCATCACACGGATACGGGTGGTCGGCAAACGGATGGGCATCAGGATGGGCAGCATCAAAGCCCTGCAGCATGCCCCACGCCGGCACATCGCGAAAGTGAGCAAACAAGGGTCGCGAATTGGTCTGCATCTGAGCGACGTGATTTGTGAGCCCCAGATGCCGGGCTAAGAAGCCTCTCTCGCCCGAGGCATCAATCACGAATCTGGCCGCAAACGAAATGGGCTGACCGAGCCGCGTTCCGGTAAGTTTCCAAACATTCCCTCCCTGCAGTTCCGTGAGCTGCGTGTGGTCGAAATAGGCGACCCCTTCGCGCTGAGCTTCGTTAGCAATGAAGGCATCGTAGTCGGCTCGGTACCAGTGAGTGTCGGCATCATCCACACCGTGGCTAGCGGCCACCAGCATTTCGTCCTGATGTCGTGCCGAAGGGACGTATCGTTGTCCGGGACGGTGCAGGAAATAGCTGAAACCCCGTTTCAGTCCACAGGGCAATTGCGGATACGACCGTTGCCATGAACCGTATTCCGCCAGTGGCCGCAAGCGCGGCAGGTCATATTGTTCGGTCAGCCGAGCCCAAATCAGATCCCCAATCGGCGTGGCCGATTCCCCAATCGCAAACCGTGGATGACTGGCCCGATCGATCAAGACCGGATTTAACCCCAGCCGCTGCAGGATCAGTGCCATCAAGCTGCCACCAAACCCGGCACCGATTATGGCGACATCGTAAGTCATTCAGAAACTCGTTGAGCTATTGCGTTTCAACTTAAATATGCCGGACCGAGGAAATGGGAGGGCGAGGCTCCTGCCGAGCCAAAAGACGACCCTAGGTCGGCGTCCGCCGGAGGCATCGTTTCAGCCTCCGGCGGACGCCGAGCTAAAGCTCGCTCAGGCTCGGCGGGAGCCTCGCCCTCCCAGTTGTCGCAATGACCATCTCCAATCCCGTCACAGGGTCTAACCGCAATTCTGACAAGTCAGTTGAGGCTCCGATACCTGCGAGAGATTCATCCGCCTCAATCGTGCTCGACGTTGCGGACCGCACTCGGGACAAGTCGCAAATCGTTCTGCATCCCACAGGTCGACAAAAACTCGGCCTCGATTCCGTTTCAGTCCATATTCCAGCACTTCTTCTAATGCACGCAGACTCGGGGGGGAATAGAGCCCCGCGGCAGCCAGTTGTTCCATAATGCCATTGCCGTCGCGCACAGGAATCACACTGGCACAATTCACTCCGCTGTCGAACGCGAAGTCGATCGAGCGACACGCCCACTCGATCCCTTCTTCTTCGGTGAGGTACGGCGGCCGCAACAAAATGAACGCCCGCGTTGCGATGTTCCAACCTCTCAATCGCGCGACCGCGGATTCAAAATCATCCGTCGTCATTTGTTTGTTCAAGCGTGGTAAGACTTCAGGATGAATTGTCTCCAGTCCCAAGGCGACTTCGAGTTGCGTTCCAATCAGATCTCGAAAGATGCGGCAGTCGTCGGTACACAGCCGGGGATGATTTTCGACGATCACCGTTTTGAATGACCGTACTCGTTCGGCGATCGCTGGCCAGTCCTCACGCGGAATTGACTGGGGATCGAAGAAGTTCGCGCTATTATAGAGCTTGATGTGTTGTGCGGCGGGCAATCGCTGCAAGGCGAAATCAAGTTGCGCGGGGATGGCTCCGATCGGCACGCGAGTGTCCAGCGTGTTTTTCCATAAATCGCACATCAGACAATGAAATGGACATTCACGATTCGTTAAAAAAAGTGTCGCCACATCCTCGACAAGCCCTGCGGCCGTGTGTTCCGGCTCGACCAGGTAGGCGTAGGGCTGCCACGGATCGACGGGCTGCTTCTCGCCTCGCGCCGCGATGATATCTCGATCGGAAATCCTTGGTGCGGAGAACATCTGGGGAGATTCGCAGGATAGTCATCCTGCCTGTCATGTGATTCGTAGGGCCCACTTTCCGTCTCTCGCCCATCGTAACAAGGACAGGCAGGATGCCTATCCTACGGGAACCACAATCTTACAAAGCCGCCAGATCGATCTGCCACGTCCGTACGGTTTGCGTATAATCGCCCAACGTCAGTGGCGAGCGGCTCAGCCTCTGCGCCGAATCTCTCGGACTTCCGAGGAACCAACGCGGTCGATATTGGTCTCATCAACCAATATGCCGAAAGACCGATGAAATCATGCTTTCAGGAGAGCTATATGTCTGCGGTGAGTCGTTCTGTTGTGTGGTTGGCTGGTATCTGTCTGCTGTGTGGAATTGAATCGCAAGCTCATGGAGATGACTGGCCGCAATGGGGCGGGCCGCAACGGGATTGTGCCTGGCGTGAAACGGGGATCGTCCGCAAGCTGCCGGAAGGTCTGCTGCCACGCGTCTGGGCGACACCACTCGGTGAGGGCTATGCCGGTCCCGCAGTCGCCGACGGCCGAGTCTTCATCACCGATTTTCTCGACCGCCAGACGGCTCAGAACAAAGAGCGAATCCAGTGCCTCGACGCCGAAACGGGCGAGGTGAAATGGTCTCACTCCCATCCGGTCAAGTATGACATCAGCTATCCCGCCGGGCCGCGGGCGACCCCTGTGGTCGACGGCAATCTGGTCTACACGATCGGGGCCACCGGCCAGATGTTCTGCTTTGAAGTGGCCGACGGCAAGATCGTCTGGCAAAAGGATTTTCAAAAGGAATATCAGACTTCGCTCCCCACCTGGGGTATGGCGGCATCACCGCTGGTGATCGGCGACCAATTGATCACTCTGGTCGGCGGGGCGGACGGAGCAACGGTGGTCAGTTTCAATAAGACCACGGGCAAGGAAATCTGGCGCGCGCTCAATGATCCGCAGATTGGCTATTGCCCGCCGATGCTGTTTGAATTCGGTGGAGTCGAGCATCTGGTGATCTGGCACCCTGAAGCCGTCACCGGATTGAACCCACGGACCGGCGAGCAGATGTGGGAAGTCCCCTTCCCGATCCAGGCGGGGCTGTCTATTCCCACGCCTCAAAAGGTCGGTGACCGACTCTTTCTGACTTCGTTTTATAACGGCCCGATGATGCTGGACTTCAGCCAGGGACCCAAACCGAAAGTCGTCTGGAAGGGAACCAGCGATAGCGAGATCAAGACCGACGGCCTGCATTCCATCATGTCGACCCCGATCTTTACGGAGTCACATATCTACGGAGTCTGCAGCCACGGCCAGCTCCGTTGCCTGGACGCCAAGACGGGCAAACGACAATGGGAAACCCTCGATGCGACCGGCCTGGGTCGCTGGTGGAACGCCTTCTTGATTCCGAACGGCGACAAGGTCTTCCTGCACAATGAGCAGGGTGACTTGATTATCGCCGACTTGACCCCGACCGGCTACAAAGAGATTTCCCGCGCGAAGCTGATCGAACCAACTCGCCCCGTGCAACGCCGCATGACGATCTGGTCGCATCCGGCCTTTGCCATGAAGAGCGTCTTCGCCCGCAACGACAAAGAGATCATCCGCGTGAATCTGGCAGAAGCGAAGTAATTGCGGCCCCGTGGCAGACGCTGCCAGCGTCTGCATTTCCGACGCTGGCAGCGTCGGCCACGGGGGGCAGCCTCAGCCTTCGGCCCAATAGTCAAACACGATCACCTTCTCGCGGCGATCTTTGACGACCTTCACGTACTCATCGTGAGCAGGATGCTTCAAATAGACTGCGCGGCCGGCGATGTCTCGGAAGGTCACGACGAAGCAATGGGTGAAACCTTCGGACTTGTTCTCTTCACTGACGTTGGTGCCCCGTTCAAACCCGGTGATCGTGTTGATCTTGCCGGGCAGAGCGGAAAAGGCATCAACCACTTCCTGAATTTGCTGCGGCGTCGTCTCGGCTTTGAACTTATAGAGGACGACGTGCCGCAACTGCTTTTCGGGCTTGGCGGCGGCTTTGTCTGCGGCTGAAGTCTGTGACATGATGCCGGCAATCAGCAAAGATCCGAGGATGGCACAAGCACCCCACGTGAGGCGGCCTGAATTGGATGCAGCAGTATTCAACATGGTAGAAGCCTATCGGTGAGATCGTAGGATGGCCGCCCCGGCCGTCGTATTTCTGTACGAGGGCGCTCTTGCCCGTCCGCATTGGAACGACCACGCCCCAGTGGCCGACGCTGCCAGCGTCGGCTTCGGCGCTCAAACAGACGCTAGCAGCGTCTGCCACGGGCGTCTTATGTCATCTGCAACGGGAAAGGATTCCCCTTGGTGAGTTGGAACGGACGATTTTGTTGATCGTACGTCTCCAGATGGGGATCGATGCCCAGCAGGTGATAGAGTGTCGCCACGAAGTCAGCTGGACCGACGGGGTTGTCGGCCGGGTACGCTCCCAGCTTGTCGGCGCTGCCGTAAACCTGGCCGCCTTGAATTCCTGCCCCGGCGAGCACCACGTTGTACAATTCCGGCCAGTGTTCACGGCCGCCGTTACGCAGCGTGATCTTGGGCGAACGGCCGAATTCGGACGCCACCACGACCAGCGTTTCGTCCAATTCACCGGTCTCAGCGAGATCGGTCATCAACGCATAGAAGGCCTTATCGTAGGCGGGAATCAGTTCTTCTTTACACGCCGTGAAGTGGTTCCAGTGCGTATCCCAGGCGAAGCCGTTCTTGCCCTGAGTCCGCTGCCAGTTGCACTGCACCAGGCGAGTTCCCGCTTGCAGCAGACGCCGGCCAAGCAGCACTGACTGGCCAAACAAGTTGCGGCCATAGCGGTCGCGAACTGCAGAATCGACGATCGACAAATCGACCGCCTTGCGGACCTTATCGGAACCGACGACATCCAAAGCCTTAAGTTGATTGTCCTTCAACGATTGAGCCAACTGGCCTTCGCGCAGGTAATCGACTTGCTGATTCAGTTGGTCCACTAGGCCGACGCGACGGCGAATTACAGCGGGATCTTCGTTCGGCACGAGCGGCACGTGTTCGAGACGGAATCCATCATCGTTCGGATTGCCACCGGTGAGCATCGGGTCATACTTCGGTCCCAGCATGCCGGCAAACTGACCGGCCCGGCGACCACCGGCCACATCCATCCGATGCGGCACGATGATGAACGGGAACATCGGTCCCTGTCCGGGAGCCAACTTCGACAGACATGAACCCAAGTGGGGCATATCCTGCCGCGACATCGAATTCACGTCGGGGACCGAACCCGGATACATGTAGCCGGTAAACATCCAATAGGAACCACGCCCGTGATCGTTGTGGGTGTGATTCATCGACTTGATCAGGGCCATCTGATTCATCAACTTGGCCGACAGCGGGCAATGCTCGCCAAACCGGATCGTCGGGACGGAGGTCTCGATGGTGTTGAATTCGCCGCGGATTTCAGCGGGGGCATCGGGCCGGGGATCGAACATGTCGTGCTGCGAATGGCCGCCCGACAGGTAGAGAATAATGGCGCGCTTAGCACGACCGAATCCGGGACCGTGCGCGGCCTTCGATGCGGATTCCGCGGCGGCTGGACGGGCCAGCAGATCGGACAGGGCGACGCCCCCCATCGACAAGCCACCGACGCGAATCATTTCGCGGCGAGTCAATCCATTGCTGGTCGGAAATTGGGGTCCGAGTAAACTGAGCATGCTGAGCCTCTTGAGCTGCCGACGGCCGAGATTTCAGTCAATTCCGAGAATCACAAGCGACAGACATTGATGAGTGTCAATCTCTTGATGTAATCTTTCCAGTGTAACCAGATCGTCTATTGGAGGCAAATACTATTAAGATAATAGCCATCGGTTGCCTGCCACTACAGATTTGCCGTAACACGCCTGCAGTTACCATTTTCGGGACAGAATTCACCAGCGGCGCCCGCTCGGGATTGAAAACTCATGTCTAGATTCGCCGTAAGATATATTCTACTTGTGACATGCGTCGCCTGGGGAGCTCCCAACCTCGCCTATTCGCAGGCCTTTGTCGAGCACCTGTCGCCCCCCATCCTGCAACGTGGGGCGGTGACCAAGTTGCAACTTCTGGGGACAGAAACGGGCGGGGCAGTTGGCTTGTGGAGTTCCCTGCCGCCAGCAATGCTCCGCGTGAAGTCCGTCGGACCCGGCGATGCGAGCAAATCCGAAGTCGAAGTCGAGTTGGCGGCCAACGCGCCATTGGGGATCTATGGTCTCCGCCTGGCGACCCGGAGTGGGTTGAGTAACGTCCATCTCTTCGCCGTTGACGAATTGCCCATCGCGGTCCGGCCCGTAGACTTACCCGCCGATGCCGCGCAGCCCGTGACGCTGCCGGCGTGCATTACCGCACCTTGCCGCCCCGCAACGGTCGATCGATATGCCATCACCGTCGCAGCCCGGCAGCGAGTCACGTTCGAGGTCATCGGCAATCGGTTCGGCAAGGACTATGACCCGCTGGTGCAGATTCGAAATGCGGCCGGGAAGCTCGTGGCGGAATGTGATAACTCGGTCGGGCTGTATGCGGATTGCAGGTTTGGCCACACGTTTGCCGTAGCCGGCGTCTATTCCGTGGAAGTGCGAGAAGCGCGGTTCGAAGGGAATCCCACCTGGCACTATGTGTTACGAATGGGAGATTTCCCCGAAGCCCGGGTATCGATCCCTTCCGCCATTCAGCCGGGTGTTGCCGCAACGTTGACCTTCCCGCAAGTGGCCGGCCTGCAATCGGCAATCACATTCTCGGCAGATCGGCCGCTGGGCGCGGTGTTTCATGAAGTCCGCAACGCTCCCACGAGTCCTGCAACCTGGATTCCACTGACCGTCACGGATCTGCCTCCTCAACTTGAGGTCGAACCAAACGACAAGATCGAAACGGCGACACCGGTCAAAGTGCCGGCCACCTTAAACGGTGTGCTCGGGAAGCCCGGTGATACTGATTATTTTGCGTTCGAATTGACTCAAGGCCAGAAATTGCAGTTCAACGGAATCTCACGCGTGCTGGGTGGAGCCGCCGATCTGGAGCTTGTCATGTTCGATACCGATGGCCGGGAAGTGCGCCGTGTCGATGACGTCGAACTGGAAGAAGGAAATTTTGCTTTCAACGCGGGCAAGGCCGGCTTGCATCGACTTGAAGTGCGCGATATTGCTCGCGATGGCGGGCCGGAATTTGCCTATCGGATTGATGTCCGCGCCGGTGGACCACAAATTCAACTGCTGGCTGAAGTACCCGATCTGACGATCCCTCAAGGGACTTTTCAACCGTTGCCGCTGAAGGTGACACGCACAGAATTCGCTGGTGAAATCCGCCTGGAATTGCGAGGATCTCCGGCGGGAATGACTCTCGAACCTGCAGTCATCCCGGCAAACGCCACGGAATTCGTCGCCAACCTGACGACGACAGCGGCCACTCCTGAAGGCCTCGCCAATCTGCAAATTGTGGGAACGGGGTCCGTCGAAGGTGCCGGCCCGATTCAGGCTATTGTCCGCACCAAGCCAATGGTGGACCGTCAGCTCCGTAACGTCGACTTGATCCTGTACGCTCTGCGCGAAGATCAGGTGCTCTTGCCACCCTCATTGACCAATCAGTTGGCCGTAATGGTCACCCCACCGACGCCATTTCAGATTGAACTGCCCACACAACTGGTCGAGCTGACGCGTTTTCAAACGACCGATTTTCCGATCGTGACGACTCGTACCGCGGGCTTTGCCGCGCCGATTACTTTCGTCGTTAAGGGAGGTCAGATCGGAGTCGAAAGAGAGGAACGCAATCAGATCTATGCGAAGTTTACTCCCGCTACACCGGAACAACTGAAGGCATCAGGGACTTTCTTCAATCGCATCCTGACGAACCTCGCCAAACACCGCGTGGATTTGACGGCCTCAGCCGAAGTGAATGGTCAACGCATTAACTTGACCAGGACATTCACGCTGGATGTCCGTAGCGCGTTTCAACCGACGTACGAACTCGGGCAACCGATGATTGCTCCAGGGGGCACGATGAAGGTCAAGATTCTCGCGAACCGGGTTCCCACGTTTGACGGCCCGATCACGATGACCATGGGACCGCATATCGGCTTCAAGTTCCCCGAGACGGTAGACATCCCCAAAGGGCAGCCGTTCGTGGAAGTGGAGTTCAAAGCCGAACCGCAAACCAACCCGGGACGCCACGACATCCGAATGCAGGTCGCCGGCTTCGTCAACAAATACGAGGAAAGTCTCAACCTGCCGAACCTGCAGATCGAGATCAAGAAGCCCGACGCGAAATAGCAGCGATCGATTACTACGTCGAAAGTTTCCGCCTGAAATTTCCAGCTTGCCAAGGCATTTTGATGCTTAGTCTCTAAAGTACCTCATCAGGAAATCCGCCGCGTGTCGTCAAACTTTGACGAGTCATACGATCTCCACGTCGCGTCTAAATAGCGCGTCTGATAAGACTTATCTACCGTCCTAACGCCTCTGCGGGCGAGACTTGCCACTCTGTCTGCTTTTGGCCGTCGCCAGTTCGACGCCTGCGACCTGTCCGGCTAGGAAAACTCTGGCTGCTATGACGGTTGAGAATAACTTACGGCGCGTTCCTGTGGTGACGATTCTCGGGAGTCGATGAAGACACTGACAACTTGTGTCTGCAGACGATTCACGGAGGAATCATGTTTCAGGGCAACTTGAAGCCACTCGTTTGGCTGGCGATCATCATCACGGGATTTGCGGCACCGCTTCCCTTCATTGAAGCCCAGGAGCCTCAGCCAGAGGTCTTGTCGGTCGCCAATCCCGCGTTCGCTCTGGATCAGTGCGTTAACATTGCCCTCCAACACCACCCGCAACTGGCCGAGGGATACGCTCAGACAGAAGAGGCCCGTGGCAAGTACGTGCAGTCCAGCCTGTACCCGAATCCGCGGATGGATAGCGGTAATCCGCAAACCATCACCCGGACACCAGGCAGCAACTATAGCCTGGGCTTTACGCAGGAAATTCTGCGTCGAGGCAAGCGCGGCCTGGACATGGCCGCGGCCAACGAAACGGTCAAACAGACCGAATGGGATCAGGTGCGCCGGCGCTATGAGATCATCACCCTGGTGCGCCAAGATTTCTACGCGGCTCTGTCGGCTCAGCAACGGACCACGATTCTGGAAATGATCCTGCAGCTCGCCAAACGCTCGGAAAAGACCAGCCAGGATCTGTTCAAAGCCGATCAGGTCAGCGAGACCGATCTCTTGTTGTTGCGAGTCGAACGGCAGCGGGCAGAAGCCTCATTGGAAAGCGTGCGGATGTTGCGTAACGGTCGCTTGAAACAACTGCCCGCGACCATGGGCGTGCCCGATCTGGTTGTCAATAAGGTCACCGGCGACCTGGCAGTTCCCTTGCCCGAATTCGACGACGCCGGAGTCTTGACCCAGGTGGTAACGAACAGTCCCTTCGTGCAGATCGCCAACATCGACATCAGCCGCGCAATGCTGTTGCTGCAACGAGCCGAACTGGAACCCAAACCCAACGTCACCCTGCAGGGTGGTGTGCAATACACTCAGCAGTCGCCCAATACGGCTGGGCTGGTCGGTGTCTACGTCGACATTCCCATCTGGAACAGGAACCAGGGCAATATTCTCGCAGCCGACGCGTTCGTGCGACGGACGGTGGCCGCACGGGATACGCTGCATAACTCTCTGACCAGACAGCTTGCAGATGCACTGGCCCGATTCCATGCGGCCAACGAGCAGGTGAAACGCTACGAAGAGGGGATCTTGCCGGACGCGAAGCGTACTCTAACGCTGGTCCAAAGTGCCTATGCCCGAGGCCAGTTTGATATCTCGCGGCTACTGCAGACACAACGAACGTATTTCGAAGCGAACTTGGATTACATCACCGCTCAGGAGTCACGGATACTCTCAGCGGCGGAGATTGCCGGGTTGTTGCAGATGGATGAATTCCCAGCGAACCCGGCACTGTTTCTGCCCGAGCCTGAACCGGCCGCGGCACCGGCGGCGCCTGATGTACCGCCGAAGGAATGAGGCGTCAGCCGAACCTGTAGCCTGACTCTCCGAGTCGGGTAATCTTCGTTCAGAAATCTCCCAACTCAACGTAAATTGCGGCAGTCATTTTCCAACTGGCTTTTGAAAATGTCGCCTTCTGCGCTTCGCTTGAAGGCGACTCACCCGACTCGGAGAGTCGGGCTACGGCGAACTGCGTTCGCATTAGTGGCCGATGCCTGCGCCTTCCGGTGGCTTGCGGTCGCCATAGTAGCTGTAAAGCACTGGCAACAGATTCACGAAGAACAGCGTCGTGATCATGCCCCCGACGACAACGATCGCCAGCGGACGCTGAGTTTCGGATCCGATCTTGGTCGACATGGCCGCGGGCAACAGTCCGAAAATCGCCGCCAGGGCCGTCATCGTGAGGGGGCGGATCAACTTGTCGATGCCGTCGACCAGCGCCTCGTGCAGCGGGACATCATGCGATCTCGCTTGATTGAATCTCGAAATCAGCAACAGCCCATTCATGATGCCGACACCCAAGACGGAGATGAACCCGACACCTGCCGAGATATTGAAATTCTCGCCGGTCAGCATCAAGGCCCAGATGCCGCCGATGCACATGACGACCACATTTGAAAGGACCACGCCGACATCCAGCAACGACCGCAGGGCTAGATACAACAGCACCACGATCAACACCAGCGACAACGCGGCCGACAGCGTCAGGCGATGGACGGCTTCCTGCATTTCCTGGAACTCACCGCTCCACTCGACGCGGTACGGGCCTTTGATCAAGTCGGCGGTTTTCTCTTGAGCTTCCGCGACGGCACCCGCCAGGTCGCGACCGCGAACGCTGAACTTCACCGCGATCAGGCGATTGCCTTGTTCGCGGTAAATGGTCGATGCCCCAGAACGCACAAACTGACCGTTTTGTACCGGTTCACCGTCAGGTCCCAGAGGACTGACGAGGTCTCGCACGCGGCGGCGTGGCACGTGGGTCATCTCGGTGGTCCCCGATGTCGACTTACTTCCCGAGAGTGCCGGGAGTCCACGGTTGGCACCGGCGAAGTCGAGGCTTCCCGCCGCAGCGTCGTTCGAGTTGCCATTGGAATAATCAGCCGAACGAATCGTCAACCGGTTCTTCACAACTTCCACCGGGATGTCGAGAATCGTTTGCTCGTTATGCCGCAGCTTCTCGGGCCAGCGTAGGGTCACATCATATTTGCGTTCGCCTTCGACGACCTGCGTCAGCGTCTGCCCGCCGACCGCAGTCGACAGCACGTCCTGCACGTCAGCCACCGCGACGTTCCACTGGGCACACTTCTCGCGGTCGACGGCGAACTCCAAATTCGCCTGCCCCTTGATACGGAAGATACCGACGTTGGCAATGCCCTGGACGCTGTTGAGGCGAGTCTTACACTGCTCGGCGATCCGTTCGAGTTCATCGAGGTCGGGACCAATGATCTTGATGGCGTTCTCGCCCTTCACACCGGACAAAGTCTCGAGGACGTTGTCGCGAATGTACTGCGAAAAGTTCCAGTCGACTCCAACGACTTGCTCAGCCAGATCGGCATTCATCTCTTCGACGAGTTCCGGTTTCGAGCGGGCTCGGAACGGTCCATGCAGCCAGCGAGCCAGCCCGGTTTGCGGCATGACCTTGGGCCATTCTTCGGCGGGACGTAGCGGAACGGAGAACTCGCAGTTGTAGAAACCGGTCGGGTCGGTACCGTCGCCGGGACGTCCCATTTGATTCAAAATGAGCGTCGTTTCCGGGTATTTTTGCAGGATCTTGCGAGCCGTCGCCGCCTTGGAAGCAACCTCATCGAGCGACGCATTCACCGGGAACGTACCGCGGACATAGACGTTGCCCTCTTCCAATTCGGGCATGAACTCAGCCCCCATGAAGGGCAGGATCGCGATCGTGGCGACAGTCAGCCCCAGGAAGATGCCCACGCTGACGACGCGGTACTTCAACGCCCAGCGCAACTGCCACAGATAAACATTCTTGAGATTCCGAACGAGGAAATTGTCCTTGGACGGTTTGAGCTTGGTAAACAACATCCGGCACAGCACCGGAGACAAGGTGAGGCTCATGATGAGCGCGCCGCCCAGGGCAAACGCGTACGTATCGGCCATTGGACCGAAGATCTGACCTTCCGGGCCCTGCATCGTGAACAACGGCAGCAACGCGAAGACCATGATGATGGTCGAGAAGAACAGGCTCCGTTCGACCTCACCAGACGCCTTCAGGATCCGGTCCTTTAAGGGTAGGTCCGAGCGTTCGCCGCTGCTGACGTAGCGGTAGATGGCCTCGACCATGATCACTGATGAGTCCACAATAATGCCGAAGTCCACCGCTCCCAATGACAACAGATTGGCACTTTTGCCACGGAAATAGAGCACCGACAACGCAAAGAGCAGGGCGAGTGGAATGTTGATCGCCACGATGATGGCACTGCGAACGTGATTCAAAAAGACCAGCAGAATCAGTGTCACCAGCCCGATACCAACGAGGACGTTTTCTTCTACCGTGTGACTGGTCAGGTCGACCAGCTTGGTGCGGTCGTAAATAGTTTCGACCTGCACACCGGGCAGCAAGCGCGCGGAATTCGCATTGAGTTCCGCGATCTTGGCCTTCACGTCCAGTAGCGCGGGGAGAGATTGCTCATTCTTGCGGAGGAGCACGATTCCCTGCACGACATCGGGTCGATCTTCCCAGAGACGCAACCCCTTGGCGTCGCGAGCTTCCTCACCGTTCGTCGTCAGTAACGGGCGGCTGACCGCGACCTGCCCCTGTCGCGGTTGAGCCCCGACGACGACACCGGTTTGTTTGGAAATCGTATTCGACGAATACACGCCGCCATCAACCACATCGCCGACACGGACGGGAACGTTGTTCGTCGACGACAAAACGATATTCCGCAGTTCTTTGAGTCGCCGGTCTTCTCCCTTGCGCAGATGCAGTGCAACCACTGGCGGAGCGGCATCCTGCGGGAAAGTCCGAGAAGGATCGCGGCCACCACCGACCAGTCCCAATCCACGAACGGCCTGCACGGTCGGGCCTTCCACTACGAAGTCGCCGCCGACATTGGAATTGTTGCGTTCGACCGCCTCGGACAGTTGCTTCAGGGTGATGCCAAAGGCCTTCATGCGTTCTGGGTCTGGCTGCACCTCGTAGCGTTTGACAGTTCCACCAAACGAAACCACATCCGCGATGCGCGGGATGCGGCGAAACTCCTTTTCGAGAACCCAATCCTGCAGCCCCTTCAGATCGGCCGAGTTGTAAACATCTCGGCCGGCGGCGTCTTTAGGGCCGCGCAAGATGTAGCGGTAGATTTCCCCAGTCGGAGACGTATTGGCGAGTTCGGGTTTCACCTTTTCGGGCAATGACGCCGTGTAGATGCGGTTCAGAACTTCCAGGCGGGCTCGGAAGAAGTCGACGCCATATTCAAACTGATTACGTACGTGCGACAGGCCGAACAGCGACTTGCTGCGAGTCGACTTCATCCCGGGAATACCCGCCAGGGCGACTTCCAGGGGAATCGTGACTTCGCGTTCGACTTCCTCGGCGGAGGCACCCGGATACTGCGTAATGACTTCCACAATGGCGGGTGCCGGATCGGGGTAGGCTTCGACGTTCAAATGGATGAATGAATAAGTTCCCATGGCAACCAGGGACAAAGACAGCAGGATGACAACCAGCCGGCTTTCCACTGCCCATGCGATTAAACGACGAATCATCTCAATACACTTTGCGTAGGGGAAACAGCCATTGAGAAATGGGCGTTGGGAGCGCGCGATGGCATCAATTCCAGCGCGTTGAGGATCGACAGCGGCCTGATGACGAAGCTTTTTCAGCTACGGATTAACACGGATGAAACACGGATTCAGACAGAGTCAATCTCACCCGGTCCTGATCCTCGAATCAATGAGCTGCAAGATAACGTGGAGATTCAGGTCATCTCCTGCAGAGGATGACCCAATCCGTGTTTAATCTGTGTCAATCTGTGGCAAAAACTCTTCGTAAATCTCTCAGTTGGTCTTCGTCGTCGCTGTCTTGCTGGCCGCAACTGTCGCTGCTTTATCCTGCAGGACACCATACAACTCCAAATTGCCAGCAGTCACAACTCGCTCGCCTTCTTGCAGCGGCGGATGCTGTTTTGCCGATTCCGATGTCGCGGTCGAGTTCTTGGCGAGCAACGCGTAGTCTCGTCCGCGGCGGAGTACGTCGACTGGCCAGATCTGGTACTGGTGCTCGGCCGACTTGTCCGCGACGAAGACGAAGGCACGTGTCCCCTCGTCGATGACCGCAGAATTGGGCACGACTACCGCGTCAGAAACTGCGGGCAATTTGATCTCTGTCGTGATGAACTGGCCCACTCGCAGTTTTTCCTGCGGATTGGAAATCCATCCGATCACGGCCGCCGTGTGTTGACCGGGATCAATCACATTGCCGACGACTTCAAAATTGCCTTCAATCGCGGCGATCTCGGGTTCCGATTTCAATCGCACCTGCCACTGACGTTGGGTCGCGGGCAATGAAGTCAGCTTGGGCAAGTCCTCTTCATAGACATTGGCCAGAACGCCCATACGAGACAGATCGGCGACCTTAAACAGCACCATGTTGCTGTCGATAATTTCGCCCAGCGAGACATTATTTTCTAATAGCGTTCCATCCAGGGGAGCCCGGATTTCGACGTTCGCCCAAGTTTCGCGGTAATGATCGGCACATTGTTTTCCGCCGTTGCGAATGCGTTCCGCTTCCTTGTGAACCTCTTGAATTTCTTCCTCGGTCTCGCGCCACGAACGAAGCGTCCGTTCGGCCCGATCCACGGCGATCAAATCAGCTTCATACGTACGGCGTGCTTCGCGAACGATCTGAACTGAAACGGCACCTCGTTCCAGGCCTTCCAAGCGTTCCAAGGTCGTGCGTGACGTATTCACGCGGGACAATGCGTCGACCAGATCGCTCTTCTTTTCTCCAACTTCTTTGCTCCACACCACGGCGAGAAGCTGGCCTTTCTTAACCACATCGCCGACGCGAATGGGTCGGAGACCACCCTGCTGAGCGGCGAATTCATGGGCCAGAGGGGCGATCGTCCCGATCGAGACAACTTCACCAGAGAATCGCGAATGGACATATGCGAGGCGATTCGAATCGAGCAACAGCGATCCTGTCAGCATCAGCGAGTCGCTATGGGGAGCAGTTCGCACCGCGGCCGTCTTGACCCCCAGCGCCGCTTCGGCCTCAGAGCTCAGCCGCACTGTCGGGCTGTCACCCGCCACGACTTCTGCCCCCGGCGTTACCGGCCGACCGACTTGCGGGTCCTCGTTATCGTTCACGGTCAACACCGCAACCGCTTCGTTGTGCCCCAGCTTGAAGCCTCCGAATCCGGCGGCAGCAGCCAGAGCAACGACCGTCAGTGTCTTCAAGTACCAACCGGTTCGAGTTGCAGTTTCAGGCACGCGATGACCTTCCCTTACCTAAGATGACTCTCAAACCATGCCGTACGGCATAGCGATTCTAGTTCAGATTCTACGTTGCGTCATCGCGCGTCTATAGTTGCTTTCAAGTAATTAACCTCGGGTTCGAACCAACGACGGCCAACATTTCGATGTCGTAAGGTTCGATCAAAAAATGAGTTCCGATCACACGAGCAACACATCATGTGTCAACACAACTGTCCTAGACAGAGTGCCTGAGGGCAATTTTCTCAGGGACGATTGTCGCAAATTCCGAGGTGCGGCATCTTGTGATTTTGATTCTGACGAGCGAGGCATCACAGCGGTTCAGAACTCAAGTTGCAGATTCCATTCCGAACGAGTGCTACTTCCGAAGAGTCAATCCCGATGCCGGCATCGCAATGTTTTTCAGCACGCTTCCGAATGCTCAAATCGTTGATCGATTCGTATGCGAAGTCCCGAAATTCCAATCCTTCTGGCGACAAATTCGTTATAGACCTTGCCCGGGGTCGTTCCTGCATCAATCTCAAACATACCAGCGACTTGTCCCGGGAGACCTTCCGATTACCAGCCTCGCGTCTTTAAACACGGCCAGTTTTTGGCAATTGTTGACAGGTCGTGGCAATCCATCTGGTCAGGTATCAATTTAGCCGAACGCCGCGAATCGATTTTCACCCCGGCAGGGGTGAAGACCAACAACAATCGTGCGGCCTGGGCGTTGCGCCCCCTCGACTCTACGTACCATGAAATGCCGCAACAACTGGGGGCGTCTCGCGAACCCACAAAGAATGCAGACAGCGGCGTTCACCGCCGCGATATCAAAAGAAAAACCCCCACCGGCTGGGTCACCGGTGAGGGTTTTTAAAGTTCTAACTCATCTTGCTCAGGCGAACTATTTCGAACTGGCTTGCACCGAGCTGTGTTCGATGTCGCGAACCGCTTCTTCAGCCGCTTTGCGAACGTCCGCTTGAGCATCGCTCGTCAGCTTTTTCAGTTCTGGCAACGCGGGCGAAGCTTGAGCCCCGAATCCCCCCAGGGCGAAGGCGGCTCCGGCGCGAATCCGGTTGTCGCTGTCCTTCAACGCGTCGGTCAGAGCTTTCACGGCCACTTCCGACTCGGGATGAATCTCGCCCAGGATGAACGTGGCCAGCCAGCGAACATTGGCTTCCTTGTCGTTCAACTGGGCCACGATGACTTGAGTGGCGGCCTCTTCCTGTCCTTCATATTGATACAGCGTCTCAGCCGCATGCAACCGGACGAAGGGATTGGAATCGGTCAACGCCGCAGTCAAAGGTTCGATTACGGAATCCGTTTGGGGTCCCATCGCCAGAGCCGTCGCCGCGAATGATCGCACACCGGCGTCTGTGCTTTGCAGACCTTCCAGGAAGACCGGCAGAGTCTCCTCGGTGTTTTGCTTGATTCGCCAGAGAGCCAGGGCAGCATGGATCCGCACATACGAGTCCGTGTGCTTCAAGGCCGCTCGAATTGCGGGCTCTGATCCGGTTCCCTCATCAGCCAGTTCACCCAGCTTGTGCAACGCCGGCTTGATCTGGCTGACATCGTTCGAATTCATGTTGACGAGGAGCAACTTGACCTTATCACCGGCTTGCGGACAGAGCGCCACATAGTCCACCGTTGTAATTTCCGGGGTCTTGAGTTCCGAAGTATTGACGTTGTCGGCAACATTCGCCAAGGGCTGGACACGAGGAGCAGGGGTGATGACCGGCTGGGCTACTGGTTTCTCGGTGGCGACTTCAAAATCCTTCTCGTCGACATCGCGTTCTTCCACTTCTTCGAAGAATTCGTTCGCCTTAGCAGGAACGGGCTTGGCAGCGGTCGCCACCGGTGAGACAACCGCGACCGCCACTTCGGGCTTGGCGGCCGGCTTGATTTCAGGTGTTGTTGGCGGCAGGAACGGGTTCTCTTCCGTCCCCGCCACTTCAGTCTCGGTTTCAACCGGAGCAGCCGGAGTTTCTTCGATGACCGGGGCAGCAGCCACCGGGGTCGCCGGTTGTTGCTCAATTGCGGCGACCGAGCGGGCAGGACGTTCGGCCACGATTTCCACCGCGGGAGCCCGTTCAGCGGCCCGGGCATCGGCGATCACGTCATTCAACTGAGGCATTGCCGGGGCGACAGCGGGCGTCGCCACAGAGACTTGTTGCACAGCGGGAGTCGGCTGATACCGATTCGCCAGTTCCGTCCGATCACTGCTGCGATCAGCTTCCATCTTCTGCTGCAGGCGAGCGATTTCGATCATCGCATTACCGGCATTTTTCATTTGGGGATCGATGTTCAAGGCCTGGCTGTAATGCTCCAGAGCCTGCTTCCCCTGGCCCTGCTGGGCATAGAGGTAAGCCACATTGGAGTGTGCTTCGGCCTCTTTGTTGACCATCCGGAACAAGCGATAGCTCTCGTCGAGACGGCCTTGTGTGCCGACGACCAGCGCCAGATTGTTGGTCGCCCGATGGTTGCGGGGATCCAACTTGATCGCCTTCCCCAAGGCCTCTTCCGCCTGCGCCAGATCGTTGGACAGGTAGGAAGTGTAACCCAGATCGTTCAAGATTTCCGGGTCGGACGGTCGCAGCGTGTGAGCCTCGTTGAAGTAGCGTTTCGCTGCTTCATAGTTGGATTGCTTGGCGTGGACAATTCCCAGGCGATGACAAACCTGAGCGTTCTGGGGATCTTTCTTATAGATCCCCTCGTAGACTTCCCGCGCCTTGTCGTTATGCCCCTCGGACTCAGCCAAGCGGGCCATATCGTATTGCGCTTCAATCTTGTGAGCCTTCGAAGCGGCGAAGCCCCCAACTCCCGTTGTGGCGCAACCGCTCAGCGATCCAGCGGCGAACGCCAGAAGCACTGCAGCGGAGAGACTATAATGTCTCATGATGGCGATCCTTCTATTTGCGGAATGCAGCGTAGCATCCGTCTACGCTGCGAGATGTTCTGACCCAAAAGAAGTCGTAGTACTTTGCAATAGAATAACGATATGAATTCGCAATCGCCGCGGCACAAACTGATGGAGTTCTCACCAGGGAATACCTAAGGATCAGGCACTCACAATGAGGGTAAAAGCAGTCTTGGCCCGACT